>JAUNOA010000017.1 GCA_030531245.1 Lachnospiraceae bacterium | reverse complement strand
TGTTAAGCTTTTCTGTATGAAAAAACTTTTGCCAACATTTACTTTACAGTGTCTAGAAGCTTCGTGAACTTGACTGAAATATGCCCGTAGAGTATCATATACTGGTATGGATAAAGGTGTTGTTATAGCACTTGCGGCAGTAGCTGCTATAGTGCTCATTACTTTAATAATAGTGATCGTAGTAGCTGCGACGGTATCATCACATGAAAGCAGACCGGAGGATGGTGAGAATTCATAATGGATGATGGCAGTCGGGCGTCGCTTATAATCGTATTGGTGCTGATCTTGCTGGCAGCTTTTTTTGCTGTTGCCGAGACGGCACTTTCTTCAGTTTCAAGGAACAGAATCAGGATTGCAGCGGACCGCGGAGATGCGAGGGCGAAGAATGCTCTCTTCGTACTGGATAATTTCGATCGCGCAATCACCACACTTTTAATATGCACCAATATCGTGCATATCGCAGCGGCAACTATGGTCACGGTAGCAGTCACCAGGATATGGGGACTGTCCGCAGTAACACTCAGTACTGTCATCGTGACAATAGTGATCTTCTTTGCAGGAGAGATGCTCCCGAAAAGTATAGCCAAAAAGAACAGCATGAAGTTCGCGCTGGCGACAGCAGGTACGGTTAAGTTTTTTATGACTGTTTTCAGACCGTTATCGGCATTGCTTACAAAGATAGGTCAGGCGGCCGCAGCCGCTACGGGTGCAGAACCTGAGATTACGGTCACGGAAGAGGAACTGGTCGATATCATAGAAGATATGGAAGAGGAAGGGTCGATTGACGAAGATCAGAGCAATCTGCTTCAGGCTGCCATGGATTTCGATGATACACGTGTTAAAAAGATCATGACTCCGGTTGAGGATATGGTCGGAATAGATATCAATGCGGCCCCGGAGGAGATTTTCGAAACAGTAAAGGACAGCAATCATTCCAGACTGCCGATATATAAAGAAAGTCGCAGCAATATCGTAGGTATGCTTCAGATACGTAAGTATATGAAAAAATATCTGAAGAATCATGACTATCCGAATATCCGCAAACTGATGGATCGGGTTTATTATGTCGGAAGAAATGTGAAAATAGACGAACTGCTTGAACGTATGTCGCGAAGAAAACTCAACATGGCAGTTATCGTCGGCAGGGACGGAAGGTCACTCGGAATAGTCACGGTAGAGGACATCCTTGAAGAGCTTGTCGGTGAGATATACGATGAAGAGGACAATGTTCCGGATAAAGTGAAGGGCGGTGATGTATCATGATCGTCTTAATCGTAATCGGAATAATAATATGCATTGCAGGTTCGCATTTCTTTTCATCATCGGAAATGAGCTTTTCATCGTGCAATGAGATAAGACTCTCGCATGAGGCGGAAAGCGCACCGTCAGAACGTGTACGGGCACACGCAAAAAAAGCACTTTACATAGTAAATAATTTTGACCGTGCGCTCAGCACGATTCTTATCGGCAATAATCTGGTCAATATCGCCAGTTCGTCGCTGGCGTCGGTCCTTGTGATCATGCTGACAGGCAGTGACAGTATGACATGGATCGCGACGGTTGTGATGACGCTGCTTGTTATCATTTTCGGAGAAACGATACCGAAGATTATCGCCAAGAAGAAGCCGAATACACTGGCTATGGCATATGCACCGTTTATACGTGTTCTCATGGTGTTGTTTTTCCCACTGGTATGGATCGTTGTAAAGCTTGTCGATCTTTTTACAAAAGGTGTAAAGGAAGAAGGAGAGACAGACGAAGATGAATCGGTTGAAGAGCTTCAGTCGATGATAGAGACAGCAGAGGACGAGGGTATCCTTGAAAAGGATCAGAGTGAACTGCTTAAAAATGCAATCGATTTTGCGGAGACTTCCGCATCGGAGGTTATGACGGCAAGAGTCGATATGGATGCGATAGACATAGATGATCCTATGGACGAGATTATGAGAATCGCAAACAAGACCAGATATTCAAGGCTTCCGGTTTATGAAGATTCCATTGATAATATTATCGGAACACTCCACATGAACAAATTGTTCAGAAGCCTGATGGATGACGAAGATGTCGACATAAGGAAACTTATGAACACGCCGTGCTTTGTGTATAAGACGGTGAAACTTCCGGAGGTACTGGATGCGCTTCGGGAAACCAATCAGAACATGGCGATAGTAACGGATGAGTATGGCGGAACGGCAGGCCTTATCACAGTTGAAGATGTGCTTGAGGAGATAGTCGGAGAAATCTGGGATGAGAGCGATGTCGTGGAGCAGGAATCGGTACAAACCGGAGATAATGAGTACGAAGTCGACGGAGACATGAATATCTATGATTTCTTTGAGCTTGTCGGGCTTGAAGAGGATGATGCGGATGAATTTGAATCGGAGACTGTGGGAGGATGGATGATTGAAATGCTCGGGCATTATCCGGCTGAAGGAGAAAAGCTCAGGTATGAATGTCCGTCACACGAGGAAACGGAAGAAGTGCTTGAACTGACGGCGTTGATTGTAAATGACCGCAGGGTTGAGAAAATCAGAGTAAAAGTGTTATAATTATACTTTGCATGAATAATGCAAAGATGAAAAAATAAAAAAGTTATAGGAGGTTTCGTCATGGCTGAGGAGACAATGAAAGATTTTGAAAAGGAGATTGCTGAGTCATTCAAGAGCAAAAAGCAGATTGAAGATGCAGACGCAGGCAAGTGGGAGAAATTCGCACAGATGTTGGCAGATGGTGAGAAGTTCACTGTTACGGTTGCAGAAGCTGTAAAGGGTGGAGTTGTTGCTATGGTTGATGAAGTACGTGGATTTATTCCTGCAAGTCATCTGTCAACTCAGCATGTTGAGAATCTCGGAGACTTTGTTAATAAAGAAATAGAAGTACTCCTTGTAACGGTTGACCAGGAAAAGAAGAGACTGGTTATGAGCCACAGAGAACTTGAGAAGGCTTCACGTAAGTCCGGCAAGGCTGAGAAGCTTGCATCTATCAATGTAGGTGATGTTCTTACAGGTAAGGTTGAAACACTTAAGGATTACGGTGCATTCATCGATTTAGGCGATGGTGTAAGCGGACTTCTTCATGTTTCACAGATATCATACAAGAGAGTTAAGACACCGGCAGACGTTCTTAAGGAAGGACAGGAAGTTGAAGTCAAGGTTATCGGAAAAGAGAACGGAAAGATTTCTCTTTCGATGAAGGCTCTTCAGGAGGCACCTGCAGGTTACGAGGAGAAGGCTCCGCGTGAGGGACGTCCGTCAAGAGGCGATGACCCGTCAGACGGCTTCAAGTATGAAGAAAAAGGCAAGGCTGTTACAAGCCTCGGCGACCTGCTTAAGGGAATCAAGCTTAACTGATTTGGAGATAAAATATGATCAAGGATCTTACATGGAGCTATCCGAATATTGCAGAAACTCCGGAAGGAAAGAAGCAGTTAAAAAAAGCGGAGAAGTTCTGCGAAGACTATAAGAAGTTCCTCAATCTCGCCAAGACAGAGCGTGAGTGCGTCAACATAGCTGAAGTCATGCTGATCAATGCGGGATATGAGCGGTTTGATGTTAACAAGGAGTATAAGGCAGGCGATAAGGTATATGATATCAATCGCGGCAAGTCCATAATAGCGACGACGTTCGGTACAGCAGACCTTGATGAGGGAGTCAGACTGAACGGTGCCCATATTGACAGTCCGCGTCTTGATTTAAAGCCGAATCCGATGATAGAAGCGGGTGAGCTTGCTCAGTTCAAGACACATTACTACGGCGGTATCCGTAAATATCAGTGGGTTGCCACACCTCTTGCGATGCATGGTACTGTCATTCGTAAGGATGGAACAAGTGCGGTTATCAGCATAGGTGAGGATGAGAATGATCCGGTATTTTATATCAGTGATCTTCTTCCGCATCTTTCACAGAAGCAGGATCAGAGGACGCTCAAGGAAGGTATCAATGCCGAGGAACTGAATATCATCATAGGTTCTCTTCCGATAGATGCAGATGTTCTTAAGGGTGCGGATGCAAAGGCAGTAAAGGAAGCTGCCAATCAGATCAAGCTCAATGCCCTTAAGCTTCTTAATGATAAATATGGAATCACGGAAAGGGATTTTGCCAGAGCAGAGATAGAGTTTGTTCCGGCGTACAAGGCAAAAGATGTCGGCTTCGACAGAAGTCTCATAGGTGCATACGGACACGATGACAGAGTATGTGCTTATCCGGCACTTATGGCTGAGCTTGCGACCAAAAAACCGTATTATACGACGGTGACATTCCTGACAGACAAGGAAGAAATCGGTTCGCTCGGAAATACCGGACTGGATTCACATTATATCTATGATTATATTGAGTATCTGGCTCAGAACAAAGGCGTTGATGTCAAGGATGTATGCGCTAATTCCTGCTGCCTTTCGGCAGATGTAAATTCCGCATACGATCCGACTTTTGCGGATGTTTTCGAGGAGCAGAACTCGTCCAGGCTGAATCACGGGGTTGTACTTACAAAATATACAGGTGCACGCGGCAAGGCCGGTTCATCAGATGCTTCCGCAGAGTTAATGGCCAAGGTTATTGAGATCATGGACAAGGCCGGGGTTTTCTGGCAGATCGGAGAACTTGGCAAGGTAGATGTCGGAGGCGGCGGAACCATCGCCCTCGATGTAGCCAGATTCAATATAGATGTTGTCGATCTCGGGGTACCGGTGCTTTCGATGCATGCTCCGTATGAGGTAGTATCAAAGCTCGATGTTTATAATACTTATCTGGCATTTAAGGCTTTTTATGAGTAAATGACGGGTTGAGGCAGCATTAAATTAAACAGATTGGAATTATGATATGAAGAAATATTCATTAATACTTGCAGCATCAATACTTGCAGCCGCAATGCTGGCAGGATGTGCTAATAAGACTGAAGACACCGGTGAGGCTCAGACGGAAACAGCTGCGGCAGAATCTGAAACAAAGGAATCGGAAACAGTAGAGTCTATACTTGACAGAGACGCCGATGGTAATTTCATAAAACCCGAAAACTACGGAACCGTGAAGAAGCTGGGCAAGTACAAGGGGCTCGAAGTAACGCTCGATGATGCGACTGTTACGGATCAGGATGTTGAGGATGAGATTCAGGGTATTCTTGAAGCTGCAACGGAACTGGAAGCCGTAGACCGTGAAGCAAAGCTCGGAGATTATGTCAACATCGACTATGTCGGTAAGAAGGACGGAGTTGCATTTGACGGAGGAACGGCACAGGGATACGATCTCGGGCTGGGCACGGGCACATTCATCGCCGGCTTTGAGGATGGTCTGGTAGGAACAAAGAAGGGTGACGTTGTTGATTTAAATCTTACGTTCCCTGAGAATTATAAGTCTGAAGAGCTTGCCGGACAGGATGTCGTATTCACAGTTACAGTCAATGAGGTCAAGGAAAAAAATGCTCCGGAGCTTACGGATGAGTGGGTTAAGGAGTATACCGGCGGCGAAATCACAAATGTTGAGGATTTCAGAAAGGAATGCCGCTCTCAGCTTGAACTCTATAAGAAGCAGGATGCCGAAGCCATGGCTCAGAGCGATCTGATCGCTCAGGTTATAAATGATTCGGAATTTGAGCCGACTGTGGAAGCTATCGAATATGAGTATCAGACGATGATCGGAATGTATGATCAGTATGCGGCTATGATGGGTATGACTACCGACGAGTATCTTGAAGCTTACGGAGTTGATCCGTCGGCTATGAAGCTTCAGCTTTCATACTATGCCGAGGAATCTGTTAAGCAGCGTCTTATGGAAAATGCCATCATAGAGGCTGAGGGACTGCAGGTTTCCGACAAGGATAAGCAGGCTCTGGCTGATCAGTACGGGTATTCCGTTGAAGAGATGGAAAGCATTTACGGAGATCAGTTCGCTGATTATGCACGTTCATATATGGTTGTTCGTTATATATATGAGAACGCTGTTAAGAAATGAATTATACTTACATAGTAGAGTGTTCTGACGGCAGTCTGTACTGCGGATGGACCAACAACATAGAAAAACGTATCCTGGCCCACAATGAGGGCCGGGGTGCCAAGTACACCCGCGGCCGTGCCCCTGTGAAACTTGTTCATCTTGAGCAGTTTGAGACGAAAGAAGAGGCGATGAGCCGCGAGTTTCATATTAAAAGGATGAGTCGCGAGGAAAAATTACAATTGGTTAAGTCGTCATGATCTATGGATCTCATGTGAATCTCAATCACAGGGTTCCTCTTCAGGAACGTTTCGCTTTGACGAAAAGCGCATGGATTTGTTTTATTTGAAGCGCTTTTCGTGTCGCTGCACTCGGCAATTGTCCTTCATAGGAACCCTGTGCTTTCGATACTGCTGATGATTCAGATGCAGGATAAGACATATACGCAGCTCATGACTCTGATACGCAATTCGGAGATTATTTCTCCACGGAGATTGGAAATAATATGAAGGTTTTGCATAGTGACAGGGATATAGTGGTTGTGATAAAGCCGGCGGGGGTGAGTTCGCAGGTGAGTCATGACTTTAAGGATGACATGATTTCACTCATTCAGAAGGAACTGGGAGTGGATGATGTCTATGTGGTGCACAGGCTTGATCAGATGGTTTCGGGAGTTATGGTTTATGCGCTTAACAAGGATGCGGCAGCCAGACTTTCGGCGCAGGTGGCCGGCAGCGGATTCAACAAGAAATATCAGGCGATACTTGCAGGTATCCCGAAAGAGAAAAAAGCTGAACTGACAGACTGGCTGGTAAAAGACGAAGCAGCAAATATCAGTAAGATTTGCAGTGCAAAGACAAAGGGAGCCAGGGAAGCAAAGCTAAAATATAAAGTGATTGAGAATAAGTTCATTGGCGGAAAACAGATATCCAAAGTCGAAATAGAACTGATCACGGGAAGACATCATCAGATCCGGGTACAGTTTGCATCACGTGGATGCCCGATTGTCGGGGACGTTAAATACGGCTATCAGGGAGATCCGGAGCCGATAGCGCTTGCAGCAGTTGAGGTGGAGTTTTCCCATCCCAGGACAAAGAAGGCAATGAGGTTTACATATGATTGGGACAGGAACATTAGTTAATGCGGGAGCAATAATACTGGGAACTACAATAGGTGTTTTGCTGAAGGGAGGAATCCCCGAGCGCATCAGGAACATGATTTATCTTATGGTCGGAGTTGCGGTCATGTTCATAGGTATCCTGGGAGTGGTAAATAATGAAGGCGATTCCATGCTGCTGGTTCTTTCGCTGGTAATCGGAGGGGCGCTTGGCGAACTGCTCAGGATAGAAGAACGGATGGAGGCTCTCGGAGAGAAAGTCAAAAAGAAATTCGTAAAGGAAGACGCACCGGGTAGCGCGACATTTGCAGAAGGCTTTGTCAGTGCGACACTGCTTTTCTGTATAGGTGCCATGGCGATAGTAGGAAGCCTGAATGACGGAATGCTTCACGATCCGAGCATGCTGTATACAAAAGCTATACTTGACGGAATTACGTCAATAATACTGGCGGCATCTCTGGGATTCGGAGTAGGGTTTTCGGCAATACCGATTCTGATCTACCAGGGGATACTGACAATACTGGCATCGGTGATTTCGGGATTTTTTACTGATGAGCTTATCAGAAATATGAGTTTTGTAGGAAATGTTGTCATTTTCTGCATCGGACTGAATTTTCTTTTTCCGAAGAAAATCAAAACCGGCAATCTGGCTCCGGCGCTTTTTATGCCGATCATACTGGGATTTTTCATTCATTAATGTAAAAACCGGGGTGACCGTGAGAGTACGGTAAGGAGATAATTATGGGTGTATTGGAAAAACTTGAAGAAGCAAGGATAATACCAGTTGTGGTAATAGAAGACGTTAAGAATGCCGTTCCCGCAGCTCAGGCGATATTGGCAGGCGGGATAGGAGTCATGGAGATTACATTCAGGACGGATGCGGCAGCGGATTCAATCAGGGCCGTCAAGGATGCCTGTCCGGATATGCTGGTGGGGGCCGGCACGGTCACGACTCTTGAACAGTGCAGAAAAGCACTTGAATGCGGAGCGCAGTTTATAGTTTCTCCGGGGTATGATGAGGAAATAGTGAAGTACTGTGTAGACCATGACATCGCAGTAACACCCGGATGTGTAACCCCGACCGAAATAATGGCAGCGATGAAGCAGGGACTAAGAGTACTTAAGTTTTTCCCGGCAGGAGTTTACGGGGGATTAAAGGCAATTAAGGCGCTGTCTGCACCGTTTGCAGGGGTCAGATTCATACCGACGGGCGGAATCAATGCCGAAAATCTGAGAGAGTATCTCGATTTCCCCGGGGTATTTGCGGTAGGAGGAACATGGATCTGTACAAAAAAAGATGTTTCTGAAGGAAATTTCGAAAAGATTACAGAGCTTTGCAGAGAGGCGCTTAGTAAATAGCCGCAAATCCGGTATGCGGGATAACAGAACATTTTTAAATAAAAAGACAGGAGATCACTCCTGTCTTTATCATATTCATTTGTGCGATACTCAGTTGATTTCTTTCAGAATGTATACATCTGCGACAATCGTTCCGAAATATGTAATCGCGTCGGCTTCCTGAGAGGAGCTGAAATAGATATCCACTACAGGAACATTGAGCGTCCGTTCGTTTCCGTATTCCACTGCCTGCCCGCCTGTGTCCTCGAATACATAGATTCCGTCATACTTGTGAAGGTTGGTATTGTTAGAACCGTTTTTCATGTAGCTGCCTTTTACCAGACAAACCTTGCCTATCAGTGCTTTGGGTCCGGCCACGGTATGATAAGCCTTTGGCCATTTGCCCGAAGCGGTACTGCTTCCGGTAGATGTAAAACCTGTCAGACAATGCTGGCCCCAGCTGCTGTCAATCGTGTATTTCTTTCCCTCAAAGATGAATGTGCCGTCCGCATTCGGAATTGCATTGACCAGACCTCCGCTTCCGGTTATGGCCTGTGCGATGTCTGCTGCGGAAACTGCCGTGTTTTTATTGGTATGATTCTTTAAAGCATCTAATTCCTGCTGTGTGCTGCTGACTCCGGTACCGGGGCCTGTCGGTACAAAACCGGACTCGTCCGCAGCCATGGAGCTGAATGTGGTTATTGCGCATATTGTAAGGATAAGTACCACCGCTCCGAAGATTTTAAGCTTCATAGTCAGTCCTTTCTCCCACTTTTAATGGGTTTTTACATTATATTATGTGTTTTCTCATAAATCAAGCAGCTTAACATTTTTGTAAACCCATCGTAAGATGTCCCGATGACCGGGGTTCGGTGAGAACAGTGTAAAATCGTCCGTAAAATCACAGAAAATTCACATCTATCTGTTGACAAACCGGGGTATGAGGAGTATTCTATGAGTGTGGTTAGCACTCAAGTGTGATGAGTGCTAACAAAGAGGGTAAGATTTAGCCACCGAGGAAAATATGGAACTTGACGAGAGAAAAATCACTATATTAAAGGCGATTATCCGCAGCTATATGGAAAACGGCGAACCGGTAGGATCCAGGACTTTAAGCAAGCTTCCGAATCTGCAGGTAAGCAGTGCTACCATAAGAAATGAGATGAGCGATCTTGAAGAGATGGGCTATATCATTCAGCCGCATACTTCAGCCGGAAGGATCCCGACAGACAAAGGCTACAGGTTTTATGTAGATGAGATCATGAAGGAAAAAGATTCCGAACTCAAGGCAAAGGATGTTGCGCTCACCGAGTACAAGGAACTGATGGACAAGAGAGTGGACAGACTGGAGTATGTTCTTAAGCATGTTGCAAAGCTTCTTGCAAGCAATACAAACTATGCGACAATGATCTCCGGACCGTCCAGCCGAAGGAACAAGATCAAATTCATCCAGCTTTCCCGTATGGAAAAGAACAAGATACTGATTGCGACTGTTTTTGAGGGAAACATCATCAATAACCGTATTATAACTATCAGTGATGATATCTCCGAGAAGGAGATCGGAGATATGAACATGCTCCTTAACACATCGCTTACCGGACTTACGATGGATGAGATCAATCTCCAGACCATCATGAAGCTTCGCAGCGATGCGGGAGAATACAGTGAGGTCATCGATAAGGTACTTACGGAGATCTCGGAAGCATTTACCAATAATGAAGAAGAGGAACTTGAGGTTTATACCAGCGGCGCGACAAATATTTTCAAGTATCCGGAGCTGACAGGTTCGGATGCGGCTGGCACACTGATAGAGCAGTTTGAGAAGAAAGACGAGCTCCGGCAGATGCTCGGCGAGATCAACGAGAGCTATGCTGCCGATGAAACCAAAGCCGGTATCAAGGTTTATATCGGAGAAGAACTTCCGATGCATGATATGCAGGACTGCAGTCTGGTAACCGCAAATTATGATTTCGGAAACGGCATCTCGGGAACCATCGGAATCGTGGGGCCGAAGAGAATGGACTATGATAAAGTACTCGGAACACTCAAGAGCGTTATGAAGCAGCTCGAAGAGACATTCCGATTGTAAGAAGGATAGAGAATGAGTAAAAACAAGAAGAAAAAAGACGAAATGAACAACACACCGAAGACAGCTGAAGAAATCGTTGAAGATGTTATAGTCAATGATAGCGAAAACGCTGAGGAGGATACTTCCGAAGTGACAGGCGAAGAGGCGGAATCAGCCCCGGAAGCGACGCAGGAAGAGACAGAGAAAAAGGACGAGTGGAAAGATAAATACACACGCCAGCTCGCAGAGTTTGATAACTTCAGGAAAAGAACGGAAAAAGAGAAGTCACAGATGTATGATATGGGAGCGAAGACGATCGCTGAAAGGATTCTTCCTACCATAGATAATTTCGAAAGAGGACTTAAGAACGCACCGGATGATGCGTTTTCGGAAGGGATGCAGATGATTTACAAACAGCTCCTTAAGAATCTTGAGGATGCCGGAGTAAAGGCCATAGAGTGCGTAGGAAAAGAATTCGATCCAAACATCCACAACGCAGTTATGCATGAAGAGGATGATTCGGGTGAAGAGAATATAGTAACTGAAGAGTTACAAAAAGGTTACATGTACAAAGACAGTTTATTGCGGCCGAGTATGGTTAAGGTAAAAAACTAAAGCCGCAATTTCAGAATAATAATTAGGAGGACAAGATTATGTCAAAGATTATCGGTATTGATTTAGGTACAACAAACAGCTGTGTGGCAGTTATGGAAGGCGGAAAGCCGGTTGTTATTCCGAACAGTGAAGGATCAAGAACAACACCTTCAGTAGTAGCATTTACAAAGACAGGTGAAAGACTTGTCGGTGAGCCGGCAAAGCGTCAGGCAGTTACAAACGCAGACAGAACCATCTCTTCAATCAAGAGACATATGGGTACGGATTATAAAGTTACCATCGATGGTAAAGCATACACACCTCAGGAAATCTCAGCTATGATTCTTCAGAAGCTTAAAGCTGATGCTGAAGCATATCTCGGCGAGAAGGTAACAGAGGCAGTTATCACAGTTCCTGCATATTTCAACGATGCTCAGCGTCAGGCAACAAAGGATGCAGGCAAGATCGCAGGTCTTGATGTAAAGCGTATCATTAATGAGCCTACAGCAGCAGCTCTTGCATACGGCCTTGACAATGAAAAAGAGCAGAAGATCATGGTATACGACCTCGGAGGCGGTACATTCGATGTATCTCTTATCGAAATCGGTGACGGTGTAATCGAGGTTCTCGCAACCAACGGCGATACACATCTCGGCGGAGATGACTTCGATAACAAGGTTACACAGTGGATGATCGATGAGTTTAAGAAGGCAGAAGGAGTTGACCTTTCATCTGATAAGATGGCACTTCAGAGACTTAAAGAGGCAGCTGAGAAGGCAAAGAAGGAGCTCTCAAGCGCAACTTCAACAAACATCAACCTTCCGTTCATTACAGCAACGAATGAAGGTCCGAAGCATCTTGATATGACTCTTACAAGAGCAAAATTCGATGAGCTTACAGCAGATCTTATCTCAAAGACAGCAGTTCCAGTACAGAACGCAATGAAGGACGCAGGTCTTACAAATGCGGACCTCGGCAAGGTTCTCCTTGTTGGTGGATCGACACGTATGATCGCAGCTCAGGATAAGGTTAAAGCTCTTACAGGTCAGGAACCCAGCAAGACTCTGAATCCTGATGAATGTGTAGCACTCGGTGCATGTATCCAGGGCGGTAAGCTTGCAGGTGATGCAGGTGCGGGAGATGTTCTTCTTCTCGACGTAACACCGCTTTCACTTTCAATCGAGACACTCGGCGGAGTAGCTACAAGACTTATCGAGAGAAATACAACTATTCCTACAAAAAAGAGCCAGGTATTCTCAACAGCTGAGGATAACCAGAGTGCGGTTGATATCCATGTAGTTCAGGGTGAGCGTCAGTTCGCACGCGATAACAAGACTCTCGGACAGTTCAGACTTGACGGTATCCTTCCGGCAAGACGCGGCGTTCCGCAGATCGAAGTTACATTTGACATTGATGCAAACGGTATCGTAAACGTATCAGCCAAGGATCTCGGCACCGGCAAAGAGCAGCACATCACTATCACATCAGGCAGCAACATGAGTGATGCAGATATTGAGAAGGCTGTTAAGGAAGCTGCAGAGTTCGAAGCTCAGGATAAGAAGCGTAAAGAGAATATCGACGAGTACAATGATGCTCAGGCTATGGTAACTCAGGTTGAGAAGGCACTCGAGGAAGCAGGTGCTCAGATCGGTGAGTCGGACAAGGCTAATGTTGAGGCAGACCTCAATGCGCTTAAGGATGCCATCGGCAGAGCTCCAATCGATCAGGCAACAGATGATCAGATTGCAGACATCAAGGCAGCCAAGGAGAAGCTTATGAACAGCATGCAGCCGCTTGCACAGAAGATTTATGAGCAGGCACAGGCTCAGCAGGCAGCAGGCGGAGCTCAGGGTGCAGGTCCCGATATGGGCGGATTCACAGAGGCTCAGCCGGGTAACGGTGGTCAGGCTCCGTACGGAGATGACGTAGTCGACGGAGACTTCAAGGAAGTGTGAAAGCTGAGACCTTAGCGAGCGGCAGCGAGCTTAGTTCGAAGCTTCACAGCGAAAACTTGATGAAAGCGAGCGAGTGTTTGTGAGCGAAGCTTGAATCTAGTTGGAGTCGTGCGACTAGTTAGTGAACACGAGTCGCAGACGAAGTGTGAACCTAGTCTACGCGTAACTACATTGATAAAACGAGCGATATTGTTAAAGTAAATAATTAAGGTTCCGGCTCCTCGCAAGAGGAGCCGTGACGGGTTAAAAAGGAAGTAGCATGGCAGAGACAAAAAGAGATTATTACGAGGTCCTCGGTGTCCCGAAGGATGCCGATGAGGCAGCGATAAAAAAAGCATACAGAGGACTTGCCAAAAAATATCACCCGGATGCAAACCCCGGCGACAAAGAAGCAGAAGCGAAATTTAAAGAAGCCAGTGAAGCTTATGCGATTCTTTCGGATCCGGATAAGAGAAGACAGTACGATCAGTTCGGTCATTCGGCGTTCGATGGAATGGGCGGAGCAGGCGGATTCGATCCAAACAGTCCTGAATTCCAGGATATTTTCGGAGATATTTTCTCTGATCTCTTCGGAGGCGGAGGCTTCGGAGGATTTGGCGGATTCGGCGGATTTGGAGGAGGCTTTGGCAGCAGAAGCAGCGCGAGAGCCAATCAGCCTATGCGCGGAGCAAGTGTACGCACCTCCGTCAGGCTGTCATTCGAGGAAGCTGTTTTCGGATGTGAGAAAGAAGTTACCATCAATTTCCGTGAAATGTGCGATAACTGCAAGGGAACCGGTGCAAAACCGGGGACTCAGCCGGAAACATGTTCTAAATGCAAGGGACAGGGCCGCATAGTATATACGCAGCAGTCACTTTTCGGGACAGTTCAGAATGTTGCCGAATGTCCTGACTGTCACGGAACAGGTAAGGTTGTAAAAGAGAAATGTCAGTCATGTCACGGCAGCGGATACAAGACAACAAGAAAGACCTTTAAGGTTTCAATCCCGGCAGGTATCGATAACGGACAGAGTGTAAGACTTTCCGGAGCCGGAGAGCCCGGAACCAACGGAGGCCCGAGAGGGGATCTTCTCGTTGAGGTAGTGGTAAGCCAGCATCCGATATTCAAGCGTCAGGATGTGAATCTGTTCTCAACCGTACCGATTACATTTTCCAAGGCAGCGCTTGGCGGACCTATAAGGGTGAAGACTATAGACGGTGAGGTCGAGTACGAAGTCAAGGCCGGGACACAGACCGACACCAAGGTAAGACTCAAAGGAAAAGGAGTTCCGTCGCTCAGGAACAAGAATCTCAGAGGCGATCATTATATCACTCTTGTTGTTCAGGTTCCGACGACTATGACAGCAGCTCAGAAAGAGGCTCTCAAGGCCTATAAAGAGGCTATGAGAGAGTCATAAAACAGGATGAAAGTCAGCGCAGGGGCGCTGGCTTTTCTTATGTCATTATGCTAACATTAAAGGGTAATTATTTGACCGTTAATCGATAGGAAGGTTGATTATGGAAAAGTTTTTTAAGTTGAAAGAAAATGGTACAAATGTCAAAACGGAGATTCTTGCCGGTTTGACAACGTTCATGACGATGGCGTACATCGTTGCATTGAATCCGAATCTGCTGACCGGTTTTGATACAGGTTCAAAGCTCTGGAATGCAGTATTCTGCGCGACACTTATTTCCTCAGGTGTAGGTACTATATGTATGGCACTTCTTGCAAATAAACCGTTTGCGATGTCATCGGGAATGGGGCTGAATTCATTCTTTGCGGTTGTAGTTGCACAGATTGTATCTATTACCGGTGTAACCTATATTCAGGGTTTTCAGGCGGGAATGATTATCATTCTCATCGAAGGTATTGTCTTCCTGATTCTTTCTGCATTCAAAATCAGAGAGAAAATTGTTGAAGCAATACCGATTTCAATCCGTATAGCAATCTCGCCTGCAATCGGTATGATGCTTCTTAATATCGGTCTTGGTTCGAATGTGGGAATATATTCGGAAAACGGCGGACCTTTCTATGTAATGCGTGACTTCTTCGGAGCACTTACAGCCGGTTCGGTTGCTGAACAACTCGGCAGTGCGTGGGGAGTAATGGTTCTTACGGTAATAACGATTTTTATCGGTGTTATTGCAATGGTTGTAATGGATCATAAAGGCGTAAAGGGAGCAGTACTTGCAGGAATGCTCATCGCATCGGCATTTTACTGGATATGCGATTTCCTTTTCCTGCATGAAAATCCATTCGCACCGCTTGAAACTGCAAGCTTCGTTCCTCCTCTGCAGGATATGTTTGAGACTACTCTGTTCAAGTTTGATTTTGCAACTTTGTTCAATCTGGGGTGGGCAACAGTGATTACGCTTGTTCTCACATTCTGCATGATTGATATGTTTGATACGATTGGAACACTTGTCGGTACGGCATCACGTGCAAATATGATCGATGAACAGGGTAATATGCCGAACATGAAAGAGGCACTGCTTTCGGATGCTATCGGTACAATAGTCGGTGGATGTACTGGTACATCAACAATCACGACATTTATCGAGTCTGCATCAGGCGTTGAGGCCGGAGGCCGTACAGGACTTACAGCACTTGTAACGGGTATCCTGTTCCTGCTTTGCCTGTTCCTGGCACCGATTGCTGCTATTATTCCCGCGGCAGCTACATCTTCAGCACTTGTCTATGTCGGAATAATAATGATCAGCGGACTGCGCAAGATTGATTTTGATAACAAGCTTGGTCTTGTACCTGTAGCACTTATGCTTATCGCCATGCCGGTATCAGGCTCAATCGGCCATGCGATCGGTATCGGAATGATTTCATATGTAGCAATCAGAATCTGTGTAGGCAAGGCAAAGGATGTCTCGGTGCTTTCATGGGTAATCTCAGCACTGTTCCTTATAAAGTTTTTCCTGGTATTATAAGTACTGAGTGCACACCGGATGGCGGGGCATATGACTATCCGGTGTGTTTGTCTGTTTAAATATAGGAGTAATGATGGCAGGTTCAACATTTGGAGAAATATTCAGAGTGACAACGTGGGGAGAGTCTCACGGAGAGGCACTGGGAGCTGTTATTGACGGCTGTCCGGCCGGACTTGAGCTGTCCGAAGAAGATATCCGGCCATATCTTGAAAGGCGTGCCACCGGGAAGGACGGTACCGTATCTTCACAGAGAAAAGAGTCGGATAAATGTCGTATATTATCAGGGGTATTCAATGGTTTCACGACCGGTACTCCTATATCGGTCATCATTGAAAACGAAGACCGGGATGATACGGGCTATGATCCGGATTTATACAGGCCGGGGCATGCTGACAGAACATATGAGGATAAGTATGGTTTGCGTGACTGGCGCGGAGGCGGAAGAGCTTCGGGACGGGAAACGGCAGGTCGTGTAATTGCCGGAGCGATTGCGGCAAAGCTGTTGGATAAGCTGGGGATCAGGGTCAGTGCTTTTGTTCAAAGTATAGGAGAAGTTCCGGTTGAAGAGGGCAACGATGCTTATCTCAGACAGTATCTTTCCGAAATAAAGAAAGCAGGAGAGAGTATAGGCGGAGTAGTCACCTGTGTAATAACGGGATGCCCGGCAGGTCTCGGCGAACCGGTATTTGATAAACTGGATGCGGAACTTGCAAAAGCCGTCATGAGTATCGGTGCGGTAAAAGGTGTGGAAATCGGTGCGGGTTTTATGTCGGCATCTATGCTGGGGTCGCAGTGTAATGATCCGGATGATATGAATGCAGGAGGAATACTCGGAGGGATATCCAACGGCAAACCGATAATTATCAGTGCGGCGGTTAAGCCGACTCCAACACGTGGGAGCGAACGTCACGACGTATGTATAGCACCGCGGGCTGCCGTTGTAATAGAAGCGATGGCTGCGATAACAATACTGGATATGTATTACAGAAATAAAAATTCCAGAGTATAAAAATAACACCCTCTAACGGCGGGGTGTTATTTTTATAATCATACCGGTCAGCCCATCGGACGGCCGTAATATTTGAATGATTTAAGCAGCTTACCGTCGGATGAGTAAATGTTTTCTGTTACTTCTCTGGATGATCCGAAATATTTCAGGGCATTGCTTGCGATATTTTGCATTACTTTATAATGCTCGCCGTCGTAGTATGTATCCTCAAGCCATTTGTCAGGACATTCGGCAGCTGTCCATGGAAGAGTAACATCAAATACTATACATGTTCCGTCTGCATGGATTGCTGCGGTTTCTGTTCCGTACACGCCGGTATATGCCAGCCCGGCAGCATATTCATCCATGGTAGTATTGGCTGCGGTTTTTGTAAGATCTGCGGCAAATGGTGTATTGAGTCTTTTCTGAACGGAACCGTTCTGTACCCATTCACCGTTTTTATTTACCTTGTATCCTTGAATCTCTGCATCGAGCACACAGATGCCGTTTTCGTTAAAGTAAAAACACTCAAGTTTAGTATCGCCGTCTCCGTCAGCCCAGACCCATTCGCTTATAGCTGCCTGTCCGTTATCCTTGATGAGACCCCAACCTGTTTCTTTAGTTCCGGTCCATGTGGCCGCAAATGCAGTCATGGACATACAGGACACAGTGATAAGTGTCACGGCGCAAATTGCGAAAAACTTCTTCATATATCTCTCCAATCAAATATTTATTCCAGCGGTATGCCGGCATTTGCAAACATATCCTGCATCTCGGCAGGCATCTGATCCTTTATTGTTTTGAGCATTTCCAGTACCTGCTTTGATTTTACCGGATCAGCCATAGTGGTCGTAGTGATCAACGTCAGATAATACAGCAAAAATCCGAATACTAGTGCGATGATTGCAAGGATGAGAGCAGTACGGCCCTTCTTGGTCATTTTACCGTATTCATCTTTGCAGAGTATCGCAAATGCTATGCCGAAAATCCCGAGAGGCACGCTCAGGGGAACTCCTGAACAACTGAGCATCAGAATATTGACTATCAGTCCTGCTATTGCGCAGAACAAAGCTATACTCTGACATGATTTTGTGATATCTTTTTTTTCCATAATAAAGTGATTATACCATTAAACATCGCGTTAAGCATAGCAAATCAACTCTAATTTTAGTATAATTTTATATTATGAATATTATACAGATTTTAGCAGAAGAATTAAAAATCAAACAGTCACAGGTTGAGGCGACGATTGGCCTTATCGACGATGGAAATACCATCCCTTTTATCGCCAGATACCGTAAGGAAGTCACAGGATCGCTGGATGACGAGACACTCAGAAATCTCGATGAGAGACTTCGCTATCTCCGTAATCTTGAGGAAAAACAGCAGCAGGTTATCGCCAGCATTGAGGAACAGGGAAAGCTGACCGATGAATTGAAAGAGGCTATAGAGTCAGCTACTACGCTTGTGGCGGTCGATGATCTGTATCGTCCGTACAGGCCGAAGAAACGCACTCGTGCAATGATAGCGAAGGAGGCAGGATATGAGCCGCTTTCGATTGAAATCATGGAGCAGGATCCTGCAAAGCATGAGCTGCTGGATGCTGCAGATGCGAAAGCAATTCAGGGCGCAAAAGATATCATTGCAGAGACTGTGTCGGATAATGCGGAGTTCCGTAAAGCTATCAGAAATGCCACATATAATCTCGGACTTATCGAGAGCTCACTTAAGGAGGCAGAGCTTGATCCCGATAAGACTTACGAGATGTATTATGAGTATAGCGAAGCTGTCAGTAAATGTCCGGGACACCGTATCCTGGCGCTTAATCGCGGTGAAGATGAAAAAGTGCTCAAGGTCAGTATCATAGGGCCGGATGAGGATATCATCAGGGTGCTCAATAAATATACGATCACCAATCCGGGCAATACCCGTACTGCAGAGATAATCGCAGATGCGGTTGCCGATTCGTACAAGAGACTTATACAGCCGGCAATCGAGCGTGAGATCAGAAATGACCTGACAGAGAAGGCACAGGACGGAGCCATAAAGGTATTCGGAAAGAATCTGAATCAGCTGCTGATGCAGCCTCCTATCGTCGGAAAGACGGTTCTGGGCTGGGATCCGGCATTCAGAACCGGATGCAAGCTGGCGGTAGTTGACGATACTGGTAAAGTACTTGATACGACGGTTATCTACCCGACTGCACCACAGTTCAGGATAGCCGAATCTCAAAAGATAGTTAATGACCTGATCAGGAAATATAAGATAGATCTGATTTCTCTCGGAAACGGAACTGCAAGCCGTGAGTCGGAGCAGGTTATAGCAGACGGAATCAAGGCTCCTTATGTTATAGTAAATGAAGCCGGTGCATCTGTGTATTCCGCATCAAAGCTTGCTACGGAGGAATTCCCGAATTTCGATGTGGGACAGCGTTCAGCCACATCCATGGCACGCCGTCTTCAGGATCCTCTTGCGGAACTGGTCAAGATAGATCCGAAAGCAATCGGTGTCGGTCAGTATCAGCATGATATGGATCAGAAGAAACTTGGAGAATCACTCGGGGCAGTAGTCGAAGATTGCGTGAATGCAGTCGGAGTGGATCTGAATACAGCCAGTGCGTCGCTTCTTCAGTATATTTCCGGAATTAATAAGACTCTTGCGAAAAATATAGTTGATTACAGGGAAGCAAACGGCAGATTCAAAACCAGAAAAGAACTGCTTAAGGTTCCGAAGCTTGGACCGAAAGCATTTGAACAGTGTGCGGGTTTCATGCGCATAACCGGTGGAAAGGAACCGCTTGATGCGACAAGCGTGCATCCGGAAAGTTATGAGGCCGCACGGGCTCTGCAGGCAGGTGAAGACAGGCAGTCCATCATGGACAGACTCGGAGTAGGAGAGATAACTCTTAATGATATCGCAAAGGAACTTAAGAAGCCGGGCCGTGATCCCCGTGAGGATATGCCAAAGCCTATACTGCGTACAGATGTGCTTGAAATGAAGGATCTTCATGAGGGCATGATACTCAAGGGCACGGTACGTAATGTAATCGACTTCGGAGCATTTGTTGATATCGGAGTTCATCAGGACGGACTTGTGCATATTTCCCAGATGAGCAGCAAATATATCAAGCATCCGCTGGAGGTTGTTTCTGTAGGCGATATAGTTGATGTCAAAGTCATCAGTGTTGATCTGCAGAAGAAGCGTATCGGATTAACTATGATCTTTTGATGATTACATTGTCAACAGTCATTTCCCACTACATGCTTGCATGTAAGGGGAAATATGACTTTATGACACGCCGCATCATATTTTTAATGTTTAGTCATGCAGTTTGTTTTGACAGATGTTTACTCAGTATCTCGCACGAAAGCATCCCTCTTCAGGAACGTTTCGCTTTGATGAAAAGCGCATGAATTTATTTTGTGCAGTTGCGCTTTTCATGTCGCTGCACTCGGCAATTGTCCTTCAGAGGGATCTTTCGTGCGAGATACGAATCAGGATTTTTGAGAAAACAAGCATGCAATCAGTTTACTGAAATGATTTCAAATAATATAAAAGATACAATAGCATATGCGAGGGAAATTGCGTCGCAGGCGAAGCCGGGCGACATCATCTGTCTGGACGGTGAGCTTGGTGTGGGAAAAACCGTGTTTGCAAAGGGCTTTGCGGAAGGACTGGGAATAAAAGATCCGATCACCAGCCCAACATTTACCATTATGAATATATATGACAGCGGGAGACTGCCGCTGTATCATTATGATGTTTATCGTATCGAGGATGAGAGTGAGATGGATGAGCTCGGATATGAGGAGTATTTCTTCGGAAACGGTGTGACTCTGGTCGAGTGGGCTTCTCAGATACCCGGCTGCATACCGGAAAATGCTGTGCATATCGTAATAAAAAAAGACCCGGTAAAGGGAGATGACTATCGTGAAATTACTTGCTCTTGAGTCATCCGGACTGGTTGCCTCTGCAGCCATAGTCGATGACGATGTACTTATAGCTGAATATACTACCGATTTTAAGAAAACGCATTCACAGACGTTGCTTCCGATGATTGATGAAATCGTGAGGATGACAGATACTGATTTGAATTCGATTGATGCGATTGCGGTATCAGCTGGACCGGGAAGTTTTACCGGTCTCAGAATCGGGGCTGCTACAGCAAAGGGACTTTGCCTGGCATTAAACAAACCGATCATAGCAGTGCCTACGCTAGATGCCCTTGTTTACGGGGTCGGACCGACAGAGAAACTGGTAGTGCCCATTATGGACGCACGCAGGAATCAGGTTTATACGAAACTGAATGATGTAAGCACGGCAATGGATATGCATGAGCTGATTGCCGAACTGAACAAAATCGGAAGAGAAGTTGTATTTCTGGGGGACGGGGTTCCGGTATACCGTGATCAGATAGAAGCGGAACTTAAAGTATCTCACAGCTATGCACCGGCTCATCTTAACCGGCAGAGAGCGGCCTCATTGGGGGCGCTTGCGCTGACTCTGGAACCGATGAATGCAGATGGCTTTGCCCCGGAATACCTGCGCAAATCGCAGGCGGAACGCGAACGTGAAGAAAAAGAAAATAACACAGGAAATGTCAGATAAAGGGAATAAAATATGTGGATACGTCCGGCACAGGATAAAGATATGAAGACAATCGGGGAGCTGGAGAAAGTTTGTCTGCCGGCCGGGGATGTCTGGTCGGAAGTTCTCATCAGCAACATGTTTTCAAACAGCTATGATAAGATTTTCGTGATTGAAGAAGAAGGCGCGGTCAGAGGGTATATAAATATACGTGACATCGGCGGAGATGTCGATCTCATGAGTATATGTGTCTCTCCGGAATATCAGCGTCGCGGATATGCAGGTCTTTTGATGGAGAGGGTTCTTGCATTGCCGTATAAGCAGATGATTCTGGAAGTCAGAGAATCAAACGGGCCGGCGATAAGTCTGTATGAAAAATTCGGATTTGAGAAATATGCGCGGCGAAGTGAGTACTATACCAATCCGGTCGAAGAT
Source organism: Lachnospiraceae bacterium (assembly GCA_030531245.1). Taxonomy (GTDB): domain Bacteria; phylum Bacillota; class Clostridia; order Lachnospirales; family Lachnospiraceae; genus Darwinimomas. The sequence continues at coordinate 13,934 of JAUNOA010000017.1, read as the reverse complement.
GCGATTATTATGATAAAAAAACCTGAACAAACATAAAGTAACGGAGGAGAGATGCTGGATATTTGTTTACTCGGTACCGGAGGCATGCTTCCGATGCCGCGCAGATGGCTTACATCCATGATGGCCAGATGTGAAGGAATCAACCTGCTTATCGACTGCGGTGAGGGCACCCAGATAGCCATGAAGGAGAAAGGATGGAGTCCGAAGCCGATAGATATCATATGCTTTACACATTATCATGCAGACCACATCAGCGGATTGCCTGGTCTTCTGCTCAGTATGGGCAATGCAGAAAAGACGACTCCCCTGATTCTTGTCGGTCCGAAGGGACTGCAGAAAGTTGTCGGGGCATTGAGGATCATAGCTCCGGAGCTTCCGTTTGAAATCAAATTCAAGGAACTGAGTGAAGACAGAGAACAGTTCAGCTTCGGTCCCTATCTTGTAGATGCATATAAGGTAAATCATAATATTCCATGCTACGGATACGCGCTGACGATTCCCCGTAAAGGAGAATTCAGCAGGGAACGTGCTTTGGAGCAGAACATACCGTTAAAGTTCTGGAATAAGCTTCAGCATGGGGAGACGATGACAGATCCGGATACCGGCAGCATTTACACACCGGATATGGTCATGGGTGAAGAACGCAGAGGTATCAAGGTTTCATATTGTACGGACACACGTCCGGTTCCGGTGATTGCAGAATATGCAAAAGATGCGGATCTGATGATATGTGAGGGTATGTACGGTGAGGAAGATAAGGAATCAAAGGCTCGCGGATACAAGCATATGACTATGCAGGAGGGTGCTGCGCTGGCAGCTAAAGCCCAGCCAAAGGAGATGTGGTTCACGCATTATTCTCCGAGCATGACCAATCCAAAACAATATATGGACGGGATTTGCAAAATCTTTCCGCGTGCAAAGGCCGCCAAAGACGGCTGGAGCATAGACCTGGGTTATGAGGGATAAATGATGAATATACTTGGAATAGAATCGAGCTGCGATGAGACGGCGGCTTCCGTAGTCCGTGACGGACGGGAAGTTTTGTCAAATGTCATCTCATCTCAGATTGCCATACATACCGAATACGGCGGAGTGGTCCCGGAGATAGCGTCAAGAAAGCATATCGAGAACATCAATCCGGTCATAAAGCAGGCCCTTGCAGATGCAAAAAATCCTGACGGAAGCAGCATGACCTGGGATGATATAGATGCGATAGCGGTTACTTACGGACCCGGACTTGTAGGGGCATTGCTCGTGGGAGTTGCAGAAGCGAAGGCGATAGCATACGCACTTGGCAAACCGCTTGTTCCGGTAAATCATATCACGGGACATGTATCGGCAAACTATCTTGAACACCCGGATCTGAAGCCTCCGTTTATGTGTCTGATAGTATCGGGAGGACATACAAATCTGGTAGTGGTAAAGGATTACGGTGAGTACGAATTTATCGGAAGGACCAGAGATGATGCGGCCGGAGAAGCATTCGACAAGGTTGCAAGAAGTGTAGGACTGGGGTATCCGGGCGGACCGAAGATAGATAAAGAGGCAAGATGCGGCAATCCGCTTGCGATAACATTTCCGAAGGCGAAGGTCGACGGGGCCCCGTATGATTTCAGCTTCAGCGGGCTTAAATCGGCTGTACTCAACTATCAGAATCATGCACAGATGATGGGTGAAACGATAAACAGAGCGGATCTGGTCGCAAGCTTTCAGAAAGCAGTGGTGGACGTGCTGGTTGAGCATACTATGGAGGCTGCGAAGGAGTACGGATATAAACAGGTTGCGCTGGCCGGAGGGGTAGCGGCCAATTCGGCATTGCGCCAGTCTATGAAAGAAGCCTGCGAGATAAGCAGTATAGACCTGTGCTATCCGTCACCGGTATTCTGTACGGATAATGCTGCAATGATAGCAAGCGCAGGATATTATGAATATATGAAAGGTAATACAGCGTCATGGGATCTCAATGCGGTACCGGGATTACAATTATAGCAGCGGCAGGCCACGGAAGACGTTTCGGTGGTAAAAAACAGTTTCTGCATATAGAGGACAAGCCGGTGTATTATTATTCGATCGAGGCTTTTCGGAAGTATTCGGAGAGTATCTTGCTTGTAGTGCCGGAAGAAGATGCGGATACTGTTGAAGCATACGGAACTACTGTGATTGCCGGCGGAGAGAAAAGATATGACTCAATATATGAGGCAATCAGGATAATTGACAGAGAAATCCATCCTGCAGAAGATACCGTAGTTTTGATTCATGATGGGGCCAGACCGATGATCGATTCTGAAACCATAGAGAAAGTATTCACTGATGCTCAGAAAAACGGAGCTGCGGTAGCGACGATTCCGGTTACAGATACCATAAGGACAGTAGATGGTGAGTTGATCGACCGGAGCAGGCTGCGTGCGATGCAGACTCCGCAGGCTTTTAAGTGGGGCATAATCAGGGAGGCTTACAGTAAATTCATGGCACTGCCCAAAGAAGCCAGAGATGCTCTGCATATCACTGATGATGTTCAGATAGTTGACCAGATGACGGGAATAAGAAGCAGAATGTCAGAAGGAAATCCCCGGAACATAAAGATCACAACGCCGGTGGATATTGAAATTTTGGGTTTACATAAAAAGTCTTAATAGTTTCTTATTATCACCCTATGGAAAATCATTTATTGTATAATTAAGCTGTATAATTCTGTACAGCTTATTTTTGTCTGAAAATGAGGAAAAACGGTGTAGAAAAATACATACATTTCATAGTAACAGTGGCCATATTCTGCATTTTCTGGTGGCTGCATCTGAACTATATCGATGTTAAGGTAGATACGCGATATAGTATTTTTGTGTGTGTGATTTATGCCGTTTTGTTTTATTCATTTGCAAAAACATATAACTGTTACCAACTGGGATATGACAGTTCCGGGGAACTTATCTACTCACAGGCTATTGCCGGCCTGATATGTATATCCGGATCGTATCTGGGTATATCTCTCATCTGGAACAAGTTCTATCCGGTTCGTATGTTTGCGCTGGCATTTGTGGTTCAGATGCTGTGGAATATTGTCTGGAGCATAGTTGCCACAAAAATATACTTCGTAAAAAATCCGCGCCGCGCTGCGGCAGTAATATATCAGGATACAGAAGATCTGGTGAGAATCAGAGAAATATATGATTCAAAACTTTTCAGAATCACCAAAGAAATAAGGATAGATGAAGGTGTTGAAAGCAGCATTCTTCTGAATGAAATACTGGAATACAAGGTTCTGTTTGTTACAGGTATTTCAGCGACTTTGAGAAACGGGATAGCAAAATACTGCAAGGAAGAAGGAGTGGAAGGATACTTCATACCTCATGTCGGAGATGTAATTATGGCAGGGGCGCCACATGCTCAGTCGTTTTCAGTGCCGCTTCAGCTGGTGGAAAGAGCAAACCCGGACATAGGGTATTTATTTGTTAAGAGGTCCTTTGATATGCTTTTTGCCTTATTGGGAATAGTGATTACCAGCCCGATTATGGCCATTATTGCAGCCGCAATAAAGATCAATGACGGAGGAAGTGTTATCTATAAGCAGGTTCGGCTCACAAAAGGCGGAAAGCACTTTAATATGTTTAAATTCAGAAGTATGAAGGAAAATGCTGAGGAAGACGGTGTGGCAAGACTTGCGTCGGAACATGATGACCGTATCACAAAAGTCGGGAAAGTCATCCGGGCCTGCAGGTTTGATGAACTGCCGCAGCTTTTCAATATCCTGTCAGGAGATATGAGCTTTGTCGGACCTCGTCCGGAAAGACCTGAGCTGGCAGCGGAACTGATGAAAGAGATTCCTGCTTTTGATCTGAGACTGCAGGTCAAAGCCGGACTGACCGGATATGCGCAGGTTTACGGAAAATACAATACGGATTCACTGGACAAGCTGAAACTTGATCTTATGTATATCAACCGTATGAACTGGTTTGAAGATCTGAAGCTGATGTTTGCAACAGTCAAGATACTGTTTATCAAGGAAAGCACAGAAGGAGTTCGGGAACAGGAAGGTTGATATGAATAAGAAACGCTTTTCCGTTATTGTACTGTCATATAACAATTATCAATACATTTTTGAAGCTATTCATTCTGTTTTAATTCAAAATTATCCGGATATAGAATTGATAATTATTGATGACAGGAGTGAATATTTTGATAAAGAAGAAATAGAAAATTACATAAAAAGAGAAGCAAAATACACAGGCATTCATTATGAAATTCTGATAAATGAATTAAACATAGGAACGGTAAAAAGCATCAACAGGGCACTGCAAATAGTTAGTGGAGACTATATTAAACTACTTAGTGCAGATGATGCACTGTATGCGGATGATACATTGACCATAGCTGCAAAAGCATTGGAAAAGAATTTGATTATTACCTCGACTGTCATAAAATGCGATTCGAATTTAAATGAAATCGGAATGTTTCGTGATAAATTCACAAAATCACTAAATTCAATATCCAATAATGATTTATATAAGAGGCTGTGCATTCACAATGATATTGTTGCGACGGGAGTATTTTTCACAAAAGAAATCATAGATAAATATCAGTTGTTTGATGAACGATACAGGCTGTTAGAGGATTGGCCGGCCTGGTTGAAAATTATTCGTTCGGGAGACAAAATAGTTTTTTATGACTTTGTTTCAACAAAATACAGAAGCAATACAGGGTCTGCAACGGGTATTAATAGTGATTATCTTGCAGATAAAAGGACTGTTTTTGAAAATGAAATCAAACAGAATAAAGAACGTATAGGAATAGTCACTTTTATAAAAGCCGCTGCAATGTTAAAGATACGGGAATCCAGGCTGATACGTAAGCTGTATAGAACCATATTTTCAAGGATTTATTGTAAAGACGGATATGAATGAATTAAATACAAAACCCAATAAGCCTTTAGTCAGCATTTTGGTTCCTTGCTACAATAACCAACATATGCTTTATGATTTGCTGGATTCTATAATGGAACAGGATTATCCTTGCCTGGAATTAATAATCGGAGACGATGGTTCAAAGGATTTTAAAGAAGATGATATAAGGAAATATCTGAATAACGATATTGATCAAAATATCCGTAATCTTGTGATATTGAAATCCAAAGAAAACAAAGGAACGGTTTTTAATATTGAAAAAATGCAACAAAAATGTTCCGGGGAGTTCTTGTTTAATATAGCAGCGGATGATGTTTTTGGAAATTCATATACTATTTCCAGTCTGGAAAAATATATGGAAAATAATCCGGAAATAGATGTTGCGTTTTCTCAAACAGAAATGTGGGATTCGGATTTGGTTTCAAAACAATCTGATTTTGTATCGGAGGCTGGAATAGAGATTATTAATAATTCGTCTCCGGAAGAACTGTTTTCAAAGTGTGCCTGCGGAATGATTCTGCCGGCCTGCTATATGTATCGCAGGCAACTGCTTTCGGATATAGGAATGCTATCAAAAACCTACAAATTGGTTGAAGATATTCCTACGCATTTTAGACTTTTGAGGAAAAAGAAGAGATTCTGTTTCCCTAACGAAGGAGCATATATCAAACACAGGTCCGGGGGGATAAGTCATGGTAATTCGAGAGGAACTAATACGAAAATCAAGAATTACTATCAGGATCTGTCGAAATTATATCCCGTAGAGGTTTTGCCTTTTATTTCAATAATACCGATAACACAAAGAATGGATGTAATAAAGAGATCCATTTCATTAACTGTAAAAACAAGAATAATGGGGAATCCCGGATTATACTCAATGATTTCAGGAATAAGAAAGAAGAGAGAGTAATTTTATGGTTGAAAGATTAAAATCTCTATGGACGTACAGAGATCTCGTCAAACATCTTGTAATAAAGGATTTGAAGCTGAAATACAGACGGTCATTTTTGGGATATGTATGGAGCGTGTTGAATCCATTATTAGTAATGATAATAATGGCGATAATCTTTTCTTCAATCTTCAAAAGGAATATTGAAAATTATCCCGTTTATCTTTTTACCGGTCAAATAATGTTCAATTATATGAATGTTTCTTCCCGACAGGCACTTGAGTCAATAACAGGTAATGCAGCTTTATTGAAGAAGGTTTATGTTCCTAAATATATCTTTACTTTTTCGAAAATCACCAGTGGATTAGTAGATCTGGTTTTTTCTTTAGGGGCGCTGGTGTTGGTTATGATAGGGACAGGAGCAAGGTTTTCCTGGTATAATTTATTGATTTTTTTCCCAATCATACAGCTGTATGTTTTTTGTGTTGGATTGGGAATGTTGTTATCTGCATTAAATGTGTTTTTCAGGGATATTCAGTATATCTGGAATGCAATTACAACGGCCTGGCTTTATGCGACTCCCATTTTTTATACTTTGGATATGATGGACAGCCGGTTGGCATGGGTGATTAAACATTTTAATCCCATGTACTTCTATATCGGACAATTCAGAGATCTGATATATAGCAATCAAATGCCAGGAGCAGGAATAATGATTGAAGGATGTGTTACAGCTATTATTTCCTTGATGATTGGCACAGCGGTTTTCTGGAAGAAACAAGATGAGTTTATTCTGTATATCTGATGCAGCTTGGAGATCAAATGGATAATATTGCAGTTGATATTAAAAATGTAACAATCAGGTTTAATCGTGGAAATCAAAAAGTCGACAACCTGAAAGAATACGTAATTAAGATGATGAAACATGAGTTGATGTTTCAGGAGTTTTTAGCGGTAAAAGATGTTTCGTTCACTGTAAAAAAAGGTGAGGCCTGGGCATTGATTGGTTCAAATGGATCCGGAAAATCAACGCTTTTAAAAGCAATATCAGGAATATTAAAACCATATCAGGGGAGCATATCTGTGCATGGGAGCATTGCACCATTAATTGAATTGGGAGCAGGATTTGACGGAGATTTGACTGCCCGGGAAAATATTTTTTTGAACGGGTGTTTACTGGGGTATTCAGAAAAATTTATGCAAGAGCATTTTGATGAAATTGTGGATTTTGCAGAATTGCAAAATTTTCTCGATTCACCAATCAAAAATTATTCTTCGGGCATGAAGGCAAGACTGGGATTTGCAGTGGCAACAATGGTTAGACCGGAAATCCTGATTGTTGATGAAGTATTGGCAGTTGGAGATGCAAAATTCAGAGCAAAATGCAATAAACGAATGTCAGAAATGCTTGAAAGCGGTACAACACTTCTTTTTGTGTCGCACTCAATAAATGAGGTCAAAACATTATGTGATCATGCGCTTTGGATTGAGAAAGGGATTGAAAAAAAGAAGGGCGAAGTAAACGAAGTGTGCAATGCGTATGAGGAATACATGGGTGTCTCATGTAATTAAGTATAGTTACTGTTTAGTAACAATAAACAATCATAATAATGAGGATAGATTTATGGATATAAAAATGATTACATTTCAGGAACATGGGGATGATAGAGGTCAATTAATAGCATTGGAAACTCAAAAGGAAATACCGTTTGATATAAAGAGGGTTTATTATATGTATGAAACGGGACTCAATGTCAGGCGGGGGTATCATGCACACAAGTCTCTGAAACAGGTTTTAATATGTATCCATGGAAGCTGTAAAATCCATCTGGATGATGGAAAAGAGAATACGGAAGTGATTCTTGATAAGCCTAATGTGGGTCTATACGTAGATAATCTGCTCTGGAGAGAAATATATGATTTTTCCAGAGGTGCAGTTTTGATGGTATTGGCTTCGGAATACTATGATGAGAAAGACTATATAAGAGATTATAGGAAATTTATTGAGTACACAAAAATGGAGAAAAAATGATGAGAGTTCCGTTTGCCGACTTTGAACCGATGCATAATGAATTAAAGGAAGAAATTGACGCTGTAATATCTAAGGTGATGAAGAGCAATTCTTTCATTCACGGAGAAGAATGCAGATTATTTGAACAAGAGTATTCACTGTATTGCGGTGTGGAATATTGTGTAGGGGTTGGGACCGGGCTGGATGCAATAAGCCTCTCATTACAGGCTTTGAATGTTGGGCCGGAAGATGAAGTAATAGTACCTTCAAATACATTCATTGCAACAGCACTTGCGGTAACTTATACAGGTGCAGAACCTGTATTTGTTGAGCCGGATATTGAAACATATAATATTGATCCCAATAGGATTGAAGACGCGATAACAAGTAAAACCAAAGCTATAATTGCAGTTCATTTACAGGGAAGGCCCTGCGATATGGACGCAATAGTCGAGATTGCAAACAGGCATCATTTATATCTTATTGAAGATTGTGCACAGGCGCATGGAGCGAGATATAAAGGGAAAAGGGTAGGATCGTTCTCAGATATCGCGGCATTTAGCTTTTACCCCGGCAAAAATTTAGGCGCGCTTGGTGACGGAGGGTGTGTAGTTACTAACAATAAAGCTCTCGCAGATAAAGTAAGGGCATTGGGTAATTACGGTTCGGATTATAAATATCATCATATTTATAAGGGCACAAACAGCAGGTTGGACGAATTACAGGCAGCGATATTGAGAGTAAAATTAAGAAAACTGGACGAATGGAACGAGGATAGAAGAAGAATAGCTGATAAGTACTTATCTGAGATTAATAATCCGGGTATTGTTTTACCTTTACATTCAGATGATGAGTATGAACATGTATATCATGTTTTTGCTGTAAGATCAGATAAAAGAGATAACCTTGAAGAATATCTGAAGGAAAATGGAATTACAACAGTAAAGCATTATCCGATACCTATTCATCAACAGTTGTGTTATAGAAATCTTGGTTTATTAAAGGGGAGTTTACCGATGGCGGAAAAGATTAGTTCAACGGAATTAAGCATACCAATGTATTATGGTATGAATGATGAACAAATAAACTATGTAACAGAAAAAATTAACGAGTTCTGAGAAAATGAAGATTAGAAAACTAAAAATAACGGATGCACCCAGAATGCTGGAGTGGATGCATTCAGAAGATACCATCAGGTTTTTGCGGTATGATTTTGAACACATGCAATTAGATAATTGCAGGGATTTTATTATTAACAGCAATTGCAGGAATTTAAATGATTTGCATTATGCGATAACCGATGATGAAGATTGCTATTCCGGCACGGTAAGTTTAAAGCATGTTGACCACAAAATAAAAGCGGCAGAACTGGCAATAGTTCTACATCCTGAGGCGATGGGAAAAGGGTATTCTTCTTTTGGGATATCCGAATTGTTTAAAATTGCAAAAGAAAAATCTATTAATTATATATATTGGTGTGTTGATGAGAGGAACACCAGAGCAATTCGGTTTTATGAGAAGATGGGTTTTAAGCAGATCAATATTGATGAATTCAATTATATCCACTATTTGGAAAACAAAGGATTATATTCAAAAGAAGAAATTGATGGTTTTAGATGGTATGGGATTAGTATTTGATTTTGCATTATAGAAAAAGAAACACTTTTTAGCGGCAAGGTGACTTGCAGGAGATATGAAATGAAGCTGTCGGTAATTATGCCATGCTTTAATGTAGAAAAAACATTAAGCAGAGCATTGAAATCTGTATTAATGCAGAAGCATGATTTTGATTATGAAATGATAATGATAAATGATGCTTCAACGGATAATACATTAAAAATAATAGAGGATTTTGCTGATAAATTTGAGTTTTACCATGTGTTGAATAATGAGGTTAATCTGGGAAATGCAAAAAGCTTTTATAGGGGTTTGACTGCTTCTTCAGGAGACTATTTTTGCGTTCTGGATGGAGATGATTATTATACAATTAATGATAAATTCCAACGGCAGGTCGATTTTCTGGATAATGACATCAGTGAAGAATATGTCGCAACTGCAACACATTATCTCATTGATTTTGAGAATGGCAAGGTTAATATACCATATCATTTCAAGGTCAAAGAATTCTCTTACGTTGACTTTTTGAAAAGCAGTGCCGGATATTATCATACAACTACTTATATGTATCGTAATATTTTCAGGAATCATGTTCCGCTGTTTTTCAATGAGGAACTGTACAGAGGAGATACACCGCGTACAACTTTTCATTTGATGTTTTCAGGGAAAAAAGTTAAGGTCCTGGATTTTGTTGGTTCGGCATATTGCTTTAATTATAATGGAATCTGGTCGAGCCTTAAGGAGAAGAAGCAACTGGAATATCAGATTAATTATCTGGAAAATCATAAAAAAAATGTATTTACAAAGTTTGAGACAGATGCTTTGGATTTAATGCTGACGCATTATAAAAAATCTTTGGCCGATTTGAAGGGAAATGATACCCGGAAATATGATCAGATGCCATATGATGATTGTTTGATGGCAATAAGAAAAGAAACTAAAAAATTGTCATTTAAGGAAGGTTTTGTCTTTTCAAAGGTTTATTACTCGGATTATTTGGACTCTTTAAGTTCCTCGATAGGATATGTTTCAAGAAATAATTATGAAAACGAACAGACAATCAATACAGATAGTATTTGCATTGTAAATGGAGTTATCTCACCGAGAGGCGGCGGGATAATCGAAGAAATCAGGGATTTAATCAGATTTTTTTCTGACAGAAAAGTTTTCCTGTTTGTAACAGATATGGATAAAATAACGGATTCCGTAATTGCAGAGTCCGGATTAAACAGATTTGACAATCTGTCAATAATATTTCCGAAAACAGAAAATGATGTAAAAAACAAACTTGCTTTTTTTAATCGTGAAATGAATATGATTTCACCAATGCGTGTATATTGCTTCTGTTCGCATACTGATGTTTACGGCACGGCTATTATTAATCAGCAATTTGACAATGTTGTGTTATTTTCTTTTGATCATGGATTTTTATGTGGCTTAGCAAATCCCAATATTGATACTTTTGTTGCTAAGAGACCGGTCGATTATTGCTTGTTAAAAAAGAAATTCGGTAAAAAAGTAAAGTATATTCCAACATGGGATAATAATATATCATCAAATTATATTAAATATTCACCGTATAATGACCATGATAAGCTAATAACTGCCAGTGGCGCTGCACGATATTATAAGTGTGAAGGAACAGAAGCATTAAATTATGTTGATTGTATAGTTGCGCTTCTAAAAAGAACGGATGGGATTCATTATCATTTTGGAGATATACCTGAAAAAGCAAAAACAAATATTTATGAAAAGTTAGGAAAAGAGGGGTTGCCAAAGGAGAGGTTTATTATTATTGGTTGGACCGATGATTTGCCCAGAGAATTGATTGAGAGACATATAGACTTGTTTATAGAACCGTTTCCTATAGTTTCTTATAAACAGACATTAAAAGTTCTTTCTGCAGGGGTACCGATTATTGCTTATGATGGAATAAACAGGATGTCTATTACGGATTTTATTCCGAAAATATGTCCGAAGTGGTACGGTAATAAGGATAATTTTGTGGATACAGTATTATCTTTGTCAAGAGAATCATTTGTTCAAATATCCAAGGCAGAAGCGGAGTATTATTCTTGCAATCATTCCGATCAGGTTATCATGGAATATGTGAAGAATAATGAGGGTTTTTGTATTCCGGAGGAATATCGGTTTACAGATAATGGTATTCTTGAGATACAGGATAATCTTAAACTGTATGGCGATAACTATCAAATTATTATCAGTAATGTGGATGGACAGAAAGAAATAGACGCATTATATTCAAGTTGGACTTATAAGATTGGGTTTGGGATTACCTGGATTCCGAGAAAAATTAAGCTGTTTATTAAAAATGTTCAATCAGATGGATTGATTGAAGCATTAAACAGACCAAAACAATTTCAATCTTTTCCTGAGAATTGTGATGCAGAAACCAAGATAAAAATAATAAAAGGTTCTTCCTCTTTTTTCATAGGGAAAACAGTTCTGCTACCCTTCAAGGCAATTAGATTTTCGTATAGAAAAATGAAAGAGTATTTAAGAAGAGAATAATAGAACGATGAACAAATCAATCGCCATAGCAGGAACAGGATATGTAGGTCTTTCGCTGGCAATATTGTTGGCGCAACATAATGCTGTAAAGGCTGTAGATATTGTTCCTGAAAAAACTGAATTAATTAATCAACGCAGGTCACCGATTCAGGACGAGTATATTGAAAAATACTTAACTGAAAAGAAACTGAATCTGCAGGCGACTATGGATGCGAAAGAAGCATACAGAGATGCGGATTTTGTTGTTATAGCAACGCCTACAAACTATGACAGCAAACGGAACTATTTTGATACTTCCGCTGTAGATGCGGTTATAGATACGGTTATCAGAATTAATCGGAAAGCAATAATTGTTATTAAGAGTACCGTTCCGGTGGGATATACGGAATCGGTCCGGAAAAAATACGAAACAAAAAATATTATTTTCAGTCCGGAGTTTCTCAGAGAATCAAAAGCATTATATGATAATCTGTATCCTTCAAGAATAATCGTCGGAACAGATATGAAAGATGATTGTCTGAAGGAAAAGGCACAGGAATTCGCTGATCTGCTTGAGAAAGGTGCCTTAAAGCAGGATATTGACAGATATATTATGGGATTTACGGAAGCAGAGGCAGTAAAGCTTTTTGCTAACACATTTCTGGCATTAAGAGTCTCTTTTTTTAACGAACTGGACACCTATGCAGAAATGAAGGGACTTGATACAAGGGACATAATTTCCGGAGTCTGTGCGGATTCACGCATCGGAAATTATTATAATAATCCTTCATTCGGATATGGGGGATACTGTCTTCCGAAGGATACAAAACAGCTTCTTGCGAATTATGAAGATGTTCGTAAGCGGTCTATAACCGCACGTTAATCATCTGTTCGAATCTGTGAGACAATTGTATTGGAGCATTTCACTCCAGTTCTATAGGAACCGGAAGACCGGTTGGAGTAAACTGCTCTAATAATCCAAAAGACAGGAGCAATACAATGAGCAAATTCACAGATGAACAGTGGCTGGAAATTTTCCGGCAGTGTAAGGCAAGTGGTATTTCAGATCTGCAGTGGTGCAGAGAAAACCACATAGCCCCGAGTACCTTCTATTATCGCCTCAAGAAACTAAGAAAAGAAGCATCAGCGCCTGCTGCGGAAACAAAGGTCCATCTTCCTGAATATCATGAGGTGGTTCCGCTTATCGTATGCGATGAAGAGATCTCGCAAAAACATCAGATATCCAATGAAACCCCTCGTATACGTATCTCCATAGGAGAAATCAAGCTTGATGTATACAGTGAGGCCGACCACGCTCTCATAGCCGAAACCCTTATGGCCGTAAAGAGCATATGTTAGGCGAACTGTCCGGTATCGCAAAGATATATATAGTGACCGGGTTCACCGATATGCGCAAAAGCATAGACGGACTTATGGCCATCATAAAGTATAATTATCAGCTGGATCCCTACAGCAATTCGCTGTTTTTATTCTGCGGGCGCAGGTCTGACCGTATAAAAGCCCTGCATTTCGACAAGGACGGGTTCGTCCTATACTATAAGCGCTTAGATGGCGGAAGATTCCAGTGGCCCCGCAGTTCATCCGAGATGAGATCCATAACCCGCCAGGAATTCAGGTGGCTCATGGAAGGACTGTCTTTAGATCAGCCAAAAGCGATAAAGCCGGTAACTGCTTTGCACAGAGACCTGTAAATATTGTGCAAAACGTAGAAAATAAGAAAGTTTTCCAGCCTTAAGAAAGCAGCCTTCACGACAGTTATCCTGTCATGAAACGGTATTTTAATGATTTATCCACAAAAACATACCGATCAGCTCAGACGAACTATACATGCAGAAATAATACTTCCTAAATGTTGATAAGATCACGGAGATACCATTTTTTATAATAAAGACGGATATGATATCCACCGTCGATTTAACGAATACCGTGCAAGCTTAGAGTAAAATTTTAGGTGGCAAAGAATAGAAAAGGACAATTCTCCGGACGG
>JAUNOA010000096.1 GCA_030531245.1 Lachnospiraceae bacterium | reverse complement strand
ATTCTTCATCAGGTATTCTTGGGGTTGCCATAGTAATTCTCCTTTCATAGTGGTTGTTATTTATATGCGTCCCTGCGACGCAGATATTCCGTGTATCCGCAGGATTCCTGTATTTCAAAAATCGGATCTACCATGACCTTCTGACTGAAGTGATCGTCGGGATTTGCTATTCTTTCAAGCAGCAGTCTGGCTGCAAGCTCACCCATTTTGCATGAGGGCTGGTTGATGCTTGTGATTCTCGGGCGGACCAGCCCGGTAGGATCGGTGGCATCAAAACAGGCAACCGCTATATCAGACGGGACGACCAGTCCGAAATCCGAGATGGCGGCTATGGCTCCGTAGGTTATATTATTTGATGTTGAAAGTATTGCCCTCGGTCTGAGACCGTCACGGAGCAGGCGGTCAATATACTCGTATCCGGCACTGTAACTTGATTTCTCAGAGGTATACTCAAAGCCGCTGCGAACCGATAAGCCACGATCTGAAAAAGCCTGCTTGATGGCATTGTACCTGAGATCGCTTGTATGTGTTCCGTCAGTCATGGAGTAGCCTTCATGGGTTGACAGAATGAAGATGTCATCCCCGTACATATCAATCATGTGATTGGCCAGTCTGTAGGCTGCGGTTGAATTATCGATCATGACACAATCGCAGTCAGGACGGTCTGCAGGGTATGTATCAACATATACTATAGGAACCGAGGTTCCGGTAAATATATCATAATATGGTCTTGAGTCTCCGGACGGAGACATGATAAGTCCGGCTACGTTTCGGGAGAGCATCAGCTTTGTATAGGCTATCTGCTGATAATAGTCCTCATTATAGTTACTCAGAATGATGGAATAGCCGTGCGATTTCAATTCCGCCTCCGCACCCGCGATAATAGATGTATAGAAACTGTTGGACAGATCCGAAACAAGTATTCCAACAGTGGATGACTGACAGGATTTCAGATTTCTTGCCGCCTCGTTAGGAATGTAGTTATATTTCTCAACTGCATCCATTACCAGCTTGTATGTTTCCGGACTGACATTTTTGTTGCCGTTGATGACTCTGGAGACAGTAGAAGGGGAAACATTAATCTTTTTTGCAAGTTCCTTCATGCTTATGGACATAAAAACCTCCCCCTTATCATATACATTCTATATTATGGTTGCGTATTCATAAAGTTTATTATATACCGGGAGATAAATCAAGCAAAAATGAAATCTTTTCAAGAAATAATAACTAAAAATAATAAGAAATAATAGCAATATTGTACAAAATATATATGAAAACGTTTGCATGAAAGACATTATTATTGACTGTTTTGCCATATATAATACAATATCAATAGCATAGTATGCAGAAAGGGGAATACATGAGTAAGTACTCTATAGGAATTGATTTCGGTTCATTGTCGGCCCGTGCCTTGATAGTCGATGTTGCCGACGGAAAAGAGATAATATCAAAAGTCAGTGAGTACCGCAGCGGATGCATGTCTGAACAGCTTCCGTCAGGTGTCAGACTTGGTGTAGACTGGGCTCTTCAGGATGCAGAGGATTACATCACTTCTATGTGCGAAGCCGTGTCGGGTGCGATGTCGGAAAGCGCTATAGACAAAAAAGATATTGTCGGAATCGGTATTGATTTCACGGCCTGTACTGTAGTTGCGGCAAAGGCAGACGGCACACCGTTGTCATCCCTGCCGGAATACAGGGACTGTCCGCATGCTTACGTTAAGCTTTGGATGCATCATGCAGCAGTTAAGCAGGCAGAAAGAATCAATGCGATAGGAGCAGATCTGGCCGCATCCTGGATGAAACGGTATTCGGGAAAGATGTCATCGGAATTTATGTTCCCGAAGATACTTCAGGTAGTAGAGGAAGCTCCAGAAATATATGATGCCGCAGATCTTTTCATGGAGGGAGGAGACTGGACGGTATGGCAGATGACAGGCAATC
>JAUNOA010000016.1 GCA_030531245.1 Lachnospiraceae bacterium | reverse complement strand
CCCACATATTCAGCTTGGAAGGCTGACATTCTACCACTGAACTACACCTGCGAAACCTTGCGGGCAACAGCAAGATTATACTGCAATTGCCTGAGCTTTGTCAATACTCATATACCCGGGGGCTGGTTCGCATCACCCGAAAGATACCTCTTAGTGCTGCTGCATTTCTGCCCTGACACGGTTCAAAGCCTTTCGCCGCGCGAAGGCCGCACCGGGCAATGAGCGCAGGGCTGGCGGGATTCGGACCCACGAATAAAGGAGTCAAAGTCCTTTGCCTTACCGCTTGGCGACAACCCTGTGTCTGTTTGACCATATAATGATACTTGAAAGATGCAAAAAAGGCAAGAGGATAAGGTTGAAGAAAAAAATAAAGATATTTATAATAATGGCATGAAATATCTAGAGACAAAATCCACAAATCCATATTATAACCTTGCATGTGAAGAAGTGGTTCTGACCGACCGTACAGACGGTGATTACCTGATGCTCTGGCAGAATGATAATACAATTGTTATCGGGCAGAATCAGAATACCATCGGTGAAATTAACATGGAACAGGTTGAGAAACACAAAGTAAATGTTGTGCGCCGTATGACAGGAGGCGGTGCGGTTTATCATGATCTCGGAAACCTGAATTATTCTTTTATCACGGATGAAAATGACAGCGATAAGACGGCATTTGAAAAATTCACCGGACCTGTTGTAGCAGCACTTAAAAAACTCGGACTTAAGGCAGAGGCATCAGGAAGGAATGACATTCTGGTAGACGGAAGAAAAGTCAGCGGAATCGCTCAGAGACATCTGAACGGGCGTATACTTCATCATGGCACACTTCTGTTTTCGGAAAACCTGGATATGGCAAATGAAGTACTTAAGGTGGATCCTGAAAAGATAAAAGCAAAGGGAGTCAAGTCAGTACGTTCAAGGATAGCCAATATTTCCGAATATCTTCCTGACATGACACTGAACGGGTTCTGGGAGTATCTGAAAAAAGAACTCAGCAGCGGAGATCTCGAGGAGGTAAATCTGACAGATGAGGAGCTGAAAAAAGCAAAGAAGCTTGAAGAAGAAAAATATTCCACATGGGAGTGGAATTACGGCAGGTCTCTGAAATCCGACATTTCGAATAAAAAAAGATTTCAGGGAGGATCAGTCGAAGCAGATATATCTCTGGATCACGGGCATATTACAAAGATCAGATTTTACGGCGATTTCATGAGCCTTGAGCCGCTTGAAAAACTGGAAGACGCACTTACGGGACGTGAATATAAAAAAGACACACTTGCAGAAGTGCTTTCCGGATTTGATCTCAAGCCGTTTTTTGGATCGGTTTCAGGGGAAGAAATACTGGAAGTTCTGTTCTGATCAGCAGAACAGACGGGTCTCAAGAGATACTATTGCGAAGAGTATCCGCGAGATAAGCATTTTAAATGCTCCGGTTTTAAGGTATCTGCTGAAATAAATGAGTTCACTGTCGCGGAGGATGCGGACATTTTTGGGATCCGGTATCGAAGGCTTGTGATTATGAAAATAAGATTCCTTACAAAGCAGCATGGTTTTATAACCGTGCTCTTTTAATTTATAACCGAGTACATTTTCCTCGCAGTAGAGGAAGATGTCTTCATCATAGGCACCGGTTTCCAGAACTTTATCTATATTAACCGAGAGACATGATCCCAAAACGGCAAATACTTCCGCATGATCCTTGTCTGTAAATGCTGCGGCGGGATAGTGTGCGGCTTTTCTGACGGTTTTTCTGAGTATCGGACAATGCTCAAAAAGCTCGATGCGCCAGGTCCGGAAAGGCCATGCGCAAGCCGGAGCTTCAAACCTGCTTCCGGGGGTATCACACATCGGAGCACAGGCCGCAATCCTGTCATCTGATGAGAGCATTGCTATCATTGCATTCAGACATTTATCTGTTATTTCAGTATCTGGATTTGAAATGACGGCATAGTCGGCATGAAGAACTTCGCGGGCATAGCGAAGACCGATATTATTGCCATATCCGTAACCGCCGTTTCTTTCTCCGTACAGTATTATGACTTTATCAAGTTCCTGTATTGCCGTGAGTGAATCATCTGTGGATTTATTGTCAACAACAATAACAGCATCTATTACAGTGGATGCGGATATGCTTTTTACTTTTTCATATAAAGTTTTTCCGTCGTTATAATTGACGATTATGGCTGCAGTTGTCATTTCTTGTACAGTTTCTTCTCGTATATTCCGGATATCAGTTTTCTGACGGGAGGGCAGACGGAAGTTGCCACATTCATTGCATGATACATGAGCATGAAGCCTTCTTTTCCTTTCTGTTCAGGAGTGTCCTTCCAATCTGTCATACCTATATACTTTTCATATTCGCTCTTGTAGGGATTATGATTACCCTTGATCCAGGGTTTTTCATCTCCGGCATAATGTATGATCACCGGAGATCGTTTCGACTCTTCAAATTCTTCTTCACTTACTATACTGTAAGAAGGAGAAATGTCAGTCAGATATTTCCGCTTGAAATAATAATAGTTTGTGCTGAAATTGTATTTAGGGGAAAGAAACTTGACGCGTTTTTCAAGTATCCTGTTCAGGACATCCTGATCCGCAAAAACGGAGGCTTCAGCGACTTCACTGAAATATGCGGCCATTTTTTGGTCCCCGTTTTCATCCCGCCATCTGTTCATGTCAATAAGCAGGACTCCTGAGTTGAAATAAGGAGCATCAGGGTTCAGCTTAAGCATTTGTTTGGTTGTTTTGTATATTGTCGGTTCCATTACCGCGGCCATGATGAAATCATTGTCGGGGATTTCATCATAGAGGTTATGGAGAGATGCAGTGGTGATGGTATCACAGTCCAGATACAGAACTTTATCCGTATCCCCGGGGAGAAGCTCACAAAGGAAAAACCTTCCCATTATGGAAATATCGAATTTCTGTGAAAAAGCGGAGCTTTCAGAATCCAGCCTTTTTGAGATATCATTAAGGTCCAGAACAGTAAGCTTTCTGCCATAGGAAGAACATAGAGAGTTGAGGCTCTTAATGGATTTGACAGCAAGACCTGTTGATATCACATAGATATCAAGTATTTCCTCAGACCGGTTATTGTAAAGGACTGAGCACATGCTCGCAGCGAGCTGAGGTGCATATGATTCGTTTGATACAAATACGATATTCATCTTAAACTCCTTACAATGCTGTCCCTGAATCCTGAAATCACTTTACGGTTAATGATAAACGAAAAAATAAGATACGTGATGATTCCTACAATAATCTGAAGCATCAGAAGTATTATTCCGGAAAGACCTGTAAATACGAGCGCTGATACACAGATACCCATAATGATCGAAGATACTATGCACGGAAGAATATCAGCAAGCTGCTTCAGAAATCCATAATTCAGCAGTTTTCTGTTCGGTTGTGTATTGATTATTGCACAGACAAATTCATTGACTGTTTTAAGCACCAGCATAGGGATGATTCCGAACTGAAGCCCGATGAAAAGAAAAATAATGCCGCAGATTTTTTTAATCACTTCGAGCTTAAGGAACAGGTCACTTCTTCCCTGAGCATTGACCGCCTGAAGATTGGCTGTATGAATCGGGTACAGCGCATAGCTGACTGCCAGTATCTGAAGATAAGGAACACAGAACAGCCACTTGTCTGTAAGCAGTACACTTACCAGAGGTCTTGCAACTGCAATCAGCCCGACCATCATAGGAAGAAGAATGAATGAAGAATACATGACGGTTGACTGAAGCAGTTCCTTCAGCTTTTCTTTATCATCCTGTGATTTAGAATATACCGGAAGCATGACCGCCTGAATGGCAGCTCCCAGATTGGCAGCTATGAGCTTCGGAAACTGATCTCCGCGATTGTAGCCTCCGAGTTCGGCGGTTGAAAATTTCTTGCCTATAACCAGGCCGTATACATTGGTCCATACTGTATCTATGAGACCGGCCACAAGTATTTTCCATCCGAAACCGAGAAACTCTTTTACACGGTTGAATGCGAGAACAAACTTTGGCTTCCATGAAATCAGGAAGAGCATTACAAGCATCATAACAAAGTAGTATATGATCTGCTGCATGCTCATGGACCATACACCGAATCCGCGTGATGCCATAAAAATTGCAGTAAAACCTGAAACGATGACCGCAATAAATGAACCGGCGAACAGCTTTTTGAACTGCATGTTGCGTGCGATATATGAAGTCTGTATCGATACCAGTGCTCCCGGGAAAAGGATGATACCGGTCACTCTGATGAGAGAAGTAAGAACCGGCACTTCGTAATAACCGGAAATAAGAGGTGCAGTAAAGAACAGTATCAGGTACATTATGACTGCAAAAGCAATACTTACCCACATGACCGATGAGTAATCATCGTCATATACGTCTTTTTTCTGAACAAGTGATGTAGCGAATCCTGACTGTACGAAAGTGTTTGCAATGGTGATGAAAATGGTTATAAGGCCGATAGTTCCGAATTCGTCAGGTGTAAGAATACGTGCCAGAACTACACTCACGACAAACTGTATGCCCTGAGTTCCGCCGAGTTCCAGAAGCTTCCAAAGCAATCCGGATACTATACTCTTGTTTTTTTCATTGTTTTCTGCAGCCATAAATAAGTTCTGTCCTTAAAAGGAAGCTCCTTCAGAAATGCCCTGTTTTTATCGCTGAATATAGATTTCCAGTCACGTATGTTAACCGCATTTCCAAATGCTATACGTTTCTTGGCACTTTCAACCGATGAAGCAAAACGATAATCAGAGAATTCATTGAAAGAATCATACATTTCCAGCATCTGATGCAGATATTTATTCTGTTTGTCAATGTAACCGGAGCCGTTAAGCATATCCCTGCTCCATGAACCCGGAGCAAAGTAACGATATGCGCACATCGGACGGTCTATATAATAACCGTATCCCCCTGCTGCCATTGTCAGCTGCATAGGGATATCACCTATAGGAGCCTTCATATAAAAATCAGGCAGAATTTTCATAAGATCTGCACGCATCAGAAGAGATGCGGTGGGATATCCTGAAGACTTATCAATAATATCCTCAGGAGATACGGTTCGTGTGCGGTCATACGGACGCATGAGTTTAGAACCGGCCACATCTATATTGATACGGTGGGCACTGTGAAAACAGAGAGAACAGTCCGGATGTGCTTCCATATATTCAGTCTGAACTGCCAGTTTATTATCATCCGTCCAGTAATCGTCACCTTCGCACATAGCGATGTATTTTCCCTGTACCCGCGGGAAATTATAGATACCGGAGATGTTTTTTATTTCCGATTTTGAGAACTGGTTTTCCTCTTCGAAGAGAGGCTTGATTATTTCCGGATATTTTTGTGCATAACCTTTGATTATGTCGGCAGTCCGGTCGGTGGATGCATCATCATGCATGAGGATTTCAAATCCGAAATCCGTTTTCTGCGAGAGCATCGAGTCGAGCATCTGAGCGACATATTTCTCATGATTGTATGTAAGTATGCAGATTGAAACAAGCGGTGTCATATGAACAGTATTTCTCCGAATGTACGATAAGCATTGTTATATGTGAATCCGTATCTGGCAATGGTTTTGATTTTTTCTGCCTTTGTCAGATTCGGGATTTCAATAAAAGCTTCGCAGGCCTCGATCATATCCGGGGACATATCCTTGCGATAGAATTCCAGAAATTCCTGCGCCTGTGAAAAAAGCGATTCATAACCGGCGTGAGATTTCTTCGAACCCTCTTCGGTCATTCTTTCAGACGTTTCCCTGAACACACCGGCTTTATGTGCACCAAGCACATTGTTATCATGCTGGCGGTAATCATACAGTGCTTCATCCAGATATAATATCCGGCCGAAAGCCGATGCAATAAGTGCAATCCAGTGATCATGGACAGCCGCATGCTGCGGGACCTCGTGTTCGATGATTTTGTTGCGCAAAGCATTGTTGAAAATACATGCAGCCCCGGTCACCTGATTCTGGAGAAGCAGATGATTGAAATCGGTTCGTTCGGGGGAAATCCCCTGGTATTTGACAAAGGAATCCGCGATAATGTTCAGGCTTTCGTCCGCTACTGCTGCATCGCTGAAGCACAAAAGCGGAAGACCGTTATCATTTGCCTTTATAAATGCTGACAGTTTTTCGATTTTGTCAGGATGCCATACATCGTCCTGATCTGACAGCATATAGTAAGCTGCTTCCGGAGCTTCCGTTATGGCACTAAGAAAATTCAGGGCAGCAGAGCCGCTCTGACGTATTTCGTCATCATATTCATACA
Organism: Lachnospiraceae bacterium; assembly: GCA_030531245.1. Taxonomy (GTDB): domain Bacteria; phylum Bacillota; class Clostridia; order Lachnospirales; family Lachnospiraceae; genus Darwinimomas. The sequence continues at coordinate 29,987 of JAUNOA010000016.1, read as the reverse complement.
GCCTGAATTCCTCATCGGTTTTCTGACCGAGTATGGATTCACGCTGTGCCTGGATGTATTTGTCTCCCTTATAGGAGCAAAGAATAATATTTATCATGACAATACCATATCTATTGTATAGCTGCTGAAATAATGACGAGGGTGTCAAAAATCGATTACGAATCGTTTCGTGCTGCGTACTCTCACAATTCTTCCACATTCCGCACTCTCGTGATGATAAATCATCATTTCGTGCTCCATATGGGGCATATCATAAAGTTATATTCCCACTTACATACATGCATGTAGTAGGAAATGACTTTTGACACTGTAATCAAATTATAGCATATATCACATTCTTTATGTTATAATTAATCCAAATGGAAAAATCTGTTTTTGTAACAAAAGCATATTTGCCGCCGCGTGCAGAATTCGATGAATATTTGGATAAAATATGGAATTCGGCGTGGCTTACTAACATGGGAAATCTGCACGAAGAACTCAAAGAAAAACTTCGGGCTTATCTTGGAGTATCCGGAATCGAACTTTTTGTCAACGGACATCTGGCACTTGAAATGTGCATTCAGGCTTTCGGGTTCCCGAAGGGTTCCGAAATAATCACTACACCTTTCACTTTTGCCTCTACGGCACATGCCATAGTGAGACAGGGTCTTAAACCGGTGTTCTGCGATATACGGGAAAGTGACTGCACGATAGATCCGGAAAAGATTGAAGAACTTATCACCGACAGGACTGTAGCAATTTTACCGGTCCATGTATACGGAAATATTGCCGATGTATATAGAATCGGGGAAATTGCAGAAAAGCACGGACTGAAGGTCATTTATGATGCGGCACACGCATTCGGAGAAAAACTGAACGGGACGGGGGCAGGGAACTTCGGAGATGCTTCGATGTTTTCCTTCCATGCAACAAAGGTATATAACACGATTGAGGGCGGAGCAGTTACTTTTAACGGTGATAAATACAACTTCGGGATGATGCTGTATCAGCTGAAAAATTTCGGAATCATGGATCAGGAGCATGTTGAGGCTGTGGGCGGTAATGCCAAGATGAACGAATTGCAGGCGGCAATGGGTCTGTGCAATCTTAAACATATTGATGAGCTGATTGCCGCAAGAAAAGAAATCGATGCTTTATACCGCGAGAAGCTTACGGATAAAGGAGTCAGGTTCATGAAGCACCGTCCGGAAATAGAATATAACTATTCATATATGCCGGTTATAACCGACGCAAGGGACGAATTATTCGATAAGCTTTCCCGGCATAAGATATATGCAAGGAAATATTTTTATCCCTGCATAAATGCATATGATTGTTATAAAGGAGAATATGATCCTGACGAGACACCGGTCGCAAGGGATATTTCACGGAGGATACTGACACTGCCGATATATCAGGACCTTGAACACGAAACGATAGAAGAGATTTGCAGGATCATTACAGGGTAAAGAACAATATGGCTATTTCCGTGGATATAATAATACCGACATACAGACCTGACGCAGACTTTGAAAAGTTGCTTGGGATGCTTGGCGTACAGTCGGTGAAACCCGGAAAAATCATCATCATAAATACGGATGAGTCCGAATGGAACAGGTACTGCGGAGATGAGATCTGTGCCAATGCCGGAGGAGGGCTGACCGAAGTACATCACATAAGTAAAGCCGAATTCAATCACGGCCATGCAAGAAATCTCGGAGCAGGGTATTCTTCCGCAGATTATTTTGTCTGCATGACACAGGATGCGGTACCCGTTGATGAAAGCCTGATAGAAAACCTGCTTAATGCTATGGGAGATTCTGTGAAGATGAGTTACGCGCGTCAGACAGCAAAGAGTAATGCACGCGATATTGAAAAAATCACAAGAAGCTTTAATTATCCTGCTGAATCCGTGACAAAAAGCATTGCCGATATCGACAGGTTGGGTATCAAGACATTTTTTGCATCCAATGTGTGCTGTGCATATGAAAAAGCAAAGTTCGATGAATTGGGCGGATTTGTGGATGAAACTGATTTTAACGAAGATATGATGTACGGATCGAAGCTGGTTAGAGCAGGATATGCCATCAGATACTGCGCGGATGCGGTCGTACGGCATTCACATAATTATACGGCAAATCAGCAGTACAGGAGAAACTATCAGGTTGCGGTATCGCAGACTGAACATCCGGAATATTTTTCGGATGTGAGATCAGAATCAGAAGGAATAAAACTTGTAAAGACTACAGCCGGAGAGCTGGTCCACATGGGAAAATGGTATCTTGTTCCGGAGCTTATATTTATAAGCGGAGTGAAATACCTGGGATACAGAGCAGGACGCAGAGAAGGTAAAAAGAACATAACGAATGAATGATATTCTGCTTATAATTCCGGCCTTCAACGAGGAGGCCAATATAGAGAGAGTCGTGGATGAACTCATTAAGAATCACAGAGATTTTGATTATGTGATTATTAATGATGGTTCAACGGATTCCACCAGCAGGGTATGTCATGAAAAAGGATATAACATCATAGATCATCCTAAGAACAAAGGTCTGGCAGAGGCTTTTCATACGGGAATGAAATACGCATATGATAACGGATATAGGTATTGCGTACAGTTTGACGGTGACGGGCAGCACCGCGCCGAGTTTGTGCTGCCCATGAGAGAAAAGATGGATGAAGGTTATGATATCGTCATCGCATCGAGATTTATAAATGCAAGGAAACCCCTGACACTGCGAATGATAGGAAGCGATATGATTGAGTCGGCAATCAGAAAGAAGACAGGTACAGATATTAAAGACCCGACCTCCGGAATGAGAATGTATAACAGAAAACTTATTACGGAATTTGCAAACGGGCTGAATCTTCCCCCTGAGCCGTCGACACTCGCCTGCCTGATTAAAGAGGGTTCAAAGGTCGCTGAAATACCGGCGGTTATGGATGAGAGAATCGGGGGAGAAAGTTATCTGACACCGGCACAGGCGGCAAAATATATGATAAAGGTTTTGAAGGATATATGGACGAAATACTGAGCAAACATAAAAAATTATTTGTCGGGGTGTTTATTGCTATGGCTATACCGGCACTCTGGCAGGTGTATTATGTCATTTTTGCAATGAGGGCAACAGGTCATACTTTTCTGCTTTCCGAATACGGTATGCTGACAATCGGGCTTGTCATGCTGTCACTATGCGTAGGCATATTCCTGATATGCACGAATTTCAAAAGAGAGATAATCTGGATCATAGCTGTATTCCTTCTGGGTATTTCGTTTATAAGGGTCATGCCGGGTCTTTCTGCACCGGATGAGCCTTCACATTATGTCAGTGCATATTACCTGTCCAATCAGCTTATGATGATACAGCCGGATGATGAAGCAGGCAAAGTAAATATCCGCAAAGAAGATGTGGCACTTGAGGATGTGAATGAAGAACGTAAAAAATCCGATTATGCCTATGTAGAGGATACGGAAGTATTCGGACAGATTCCGACGGAAAAAAATTATTATGAAGTCAGAAACTGGAATAAGCTTCATGATGCCGATCCGGGGATGACTACGTCTGCCCACATACGTGTAGTAACGACTCCGTTTGTATATCTGCCCCAGGCGACGGGAATAACCATAGGACGACTGTTTAACACAAGTGCCCTCACGATGCTGAACCTGGGGAAAATATTCAATCTTCTTGTATTCTGCATACTGGTGTATTTTGCGGTACGTATCATGCCTTTCGGAAAAAGCATAATGATGGCATCGGTTCTTCTGCCGATGACTGTCAATCTGGCGGCATCAATGTCATACGATGCGATGCTGATAGGGTGTGCATATGTCTTTATAGCCGAGATACTGTATCTGGCATACGGGGCTGACCGTGCCGAATGGAAAGATATTGTAATCCTTGCCATAATCCTTGCCGTTATGAGTCCGTGCAAGATAGTGTACAGTCTCATTGTTTTCCTGTTCCTGATAGTTCCGAGGGAAAAATTCAAAAGCACCGGAATGTATGCGGCAGCCTGGGCAATACTGATCGTTGCGGCTATAGGAGCATCGGCTGTTGTCAATGCCGGAGTGATTTCCTATTATGCATCAAGTTCAACAGGCAATGTGCCATGGGCCGGTGAACCCGGATTTACGGTTTCATATGTTCTGCACCATCCGCTCGAGTCCGCAAGAGTGATTTATGACACTCTCATGTATCAGGGTGATTATTATCATCAGACAATGATAGGCGCGTATCTCGGAAATGTGAATGAGGCACTGGATGTTCCGTACTTCGTTATCATGATACTTACGGCGGGTCTGGTAATGCTGCCTCTTTCCGCGTCGGAACAGGACAGGCAGCTTAAGGGCAGAGATAAACTGATCATTCTGATCGTGGGACTGGTAATCAGCGGATTGCTTCTGGGCTCGATGATGATAGCATGGACACCGCTTACAAGTCCCGTAATACTCGGAGTGCAGGGAAGGTATTTCCTCCCGCTTCTTCCGGCGGCACTGCTTCTTCTGAGAAACCGGAAGCTCGCACTCACAAAAGATGTAGATAACTACGTGATATTTTTTATGGTATGCTGCAATGCATTTGCATTATACAGATTGTACTCAATGATATGTTTATATATACCGGGGTGATGATATGGGACAGATTAAAGTTACAAAATGTGATATCGAAGGATTGTATGTTATTGAGCCGACGGTTCATGCCGATGCCAGAGGGTATTTTGTAGAAACGTACAATCAGAGGGATTTTCAGGAAGCCGGACTGGACATGGTATTTGTTCAGGACAATCAGTCGAAGAGTACCAGGGGAGTTCTGAGAGGGCTGCATTTCCAGAAAGAGTTCCCGCAGGGGAAACTGGTGCGGGTCCTTCAGGGAAGAGTTTTTGATGTTGCTGTGGATGTAAGGCAGAATTCGAAGACCTACGGGAAATGGTTCGGAGTTGAACTGTCAGCAGAGAATATGAAACAGTTTTACATCAGCGAAGGGTTTGCTCATGGTTTTCTGGTGCTCAGCGATGAGGCGACATTTGCTTATAAAGTAACTGATTTCTATCATCCCGGAGATGAAGGCGGAGTGGTGTGGAATGATCCGGACATCGCAGTTGAGTGGCCGATCACGGATGATATGACAGTACTTCTGTCAGATAAAGATAAGGTTCAACCAAGTTTTAAGGAAACATTTAAATTCAAATGATTAAACTGATCAAAGAAATTGCAGATAAGCGCCAGATAATAGCAGATCTGGCAAAAGCGGATTTCCGTAAACGTTTTGCGGGATCTTATTTCGGTGTCGCATGGATGTTTATCCAGCCTATAGTTACGGTTCTCATATATTTCTGTATCTTTCAGCTGGGATTCAAATCGGTTCCTCCGATTCCGGGAGTTCCGTATGTGCTTTGGCTGGTTCCCGGCATAGTACCGTGGTTTTATTTTAACGAGGCACTCAACAGCGGTACAGGCTGCCTGCAGGAGTATCATTATCTGGTCAAGAAAGTGGTTTTTAATGTTGAACTCCTGCCGGTTATCAAGCTGGCTTCATGCCTCATTATCCACGGTATATTCGTACTCATTATGATCGCCATGTTTTTCTGTTACGGGAGATTACCGATGCTTTCATGGATTATGATCATCTATTACAGTTTTGCACTGACTGTGCTGTCTCTGGCTATCATATACATGACTTCGGCAATCAATGTATTCTTCAAGGATATGGCTCAGATAGTAAATATTGTATTGCAGTTCGGAATGTGGCTTACGCCGATCATGTGGGATCCCAGTATGTTCCCGAACCGTCCGGCATGGCTGGAACAGATACTTAAAATCAATCCGGTGTATTATATAGTCACAGGCTACAGAGATTCCATGCTTGCCGGAAACTATTTCTGGCAAAGACCGGGTCTTACGGTTTATTTCTGGATTGTAACTATAGTGATCTTTCTGATAGGAATCAGACTTTTCAGGAAGTTGAAACCGCACTTTGCGGATGTATTGTGATGTTTAATCAGGACATCCCTCGCATAAACATCCATCCTCAGGACTTTATGTTCAGGCTGACGGAGTAAAGTATTATGAATAATAATCTTGCGATAAAAGTTAATAATGTCACCAAGACCTACAAACTCTATGATAAACCCATAGACAGGCTGAAGGAGAGCTTGAGTCGCCGGCAGTACCATCGTCCGTTCAATGCTCTCAATGATGTGAGCTTTGAAGTGGAAAAAGGGACAACGGTAGGAATAATCGGAACCAACGGTTCCGGCAAATCCACTATGCTTAAGATCATTACCGGTGTGCTTTCACAATCCGGGGGTACGGTTGAGACCGAGGGAAACATTTCCGCACTTCTTGAGCTGGGTGCAGGTTTCAACATGGACTATACCGGCATAGAGAATATCTATATGAACGGGACCATGATGGGTTTTACACGTTCACAGATGGATGAGAAACTTGAAGATATCCTCGAATTTGCGGAGATAGGAGATTTTGTCTATCAGCCGGTAAAAACATATTCATCGGGTATGTTCGTAAGACTTGCATTTGCACTTGCAATCAATGTTGATCCCGACATACTGATTGTTGACGAAGCTTTGTCGGTAGGCGATGTTTTCTTTCAGGCAAAATGCTATAAGCGTATGGAAGAAATCCGGCAGAACGGAACCACCATACTCATGGTTACACATGATATGGGGTCTATCATCAAGTACTGCGATAAGGTTGTTGTCCTGAACAGGGGCGACAAGATTGCAGAAGGACCTGCCGGAGAGATGGTCGATCTGTACAAAAAGATACTTGCAGGGAAATACGGGACAGATGAAGAAGAGGAAAATGAAGACGAGCCGCTGTCTTCGCAGATAACCGTGAATCCGAATCGCACGGAATACGGGGACGGAAGGGCAAGAATCATTGATTTCGGACTTTTTGATGAAAAGGGAGAGGCGACGAATCTTCTGCTTAAAGGGGAGTATTTCACAATACGTGAAAAGATACGTTTCCATGAAAAAATTGCAGCTCCGATTTTCACATATACGATAAAAGACAGAAAGGGAACCGAACTGACAGGTACCAATACCATGTACGAGGCAGCGGATGTTCCGCCGGCAGAGCCGGGCGATGTGTATGAAGTTGAGTTCAGGCAGAAGATGACCCTTCAGGGAGGAGATTATCTCTTATCCATGAGCTGTACCAGTTTCGAAGGAGGAGTTCATACCGTATATCACAGACTGTATGATGTCGCAAATATCACGGTAATCTCCAACAAAAATACAGTCGGGATTTACGACATGGAATCAGAGGTAAATGTAGTTAAGCATGAAGCTTGATGTTTTCAAAAGTTTAATACTCAGATACGGCAATGATGAGAAGACTCTTTTGAGGGAGAATCCTTCTCTGGAAAATCTTTATGCCTTTTCAAATCAGAGGGAAGGTGTACTCGAGTGGTTCCCTTTCAAGGAAGGAAGCAGAGTACTTCTTATCGGTGCGGGTGAAGGTGCGGTAATCAATATTTGGATTAGAAAAAACTGCCGGGTGGATGTATACGAAGCCGATAAATTTGAAGCCGAGAAACTGCTCTGCAGGTTTGAAGATGCCATTGACAGTATAAGGATTTTTTATGATAAGAATGATCTGCGGTCAGGATATGATTATGTTGTTTCCGTAGGAACGCTCAATACCCTTTCGGATAATGATATCAGAAAACTGTACGGGCTTTTAAACGACGACGGAAGCTTCATAGTGGCCTGCAATAACCGATACGGGATCAAATGGTGGGGCGGTGCACCGGGCGGTGACTGTATCTTCAGCAGAGACGATCTAATTAAGAAATTCTCATTTGCAGAAGATGCGGATCAAAGCTGGTATTATCCCATGCAGGATTATCTGCTGCCGGTCAGCATTTATTCCGATGAATATCTGCCGAATCCGGGTGAACTGGCACATGTGATCCCAGCATATAACGATAACGAATTTTCGACAATGGATCTCGGGAAAAAATATGACGAGGTGTGTCGTGACGGCAGATTTGCAGAGTTTGCAAACTCATTCGTTTTTGTTCTGAATAAAAATGCGGTAAGTGACAGGAAGGTTATATTTGTTAAATACAACCGTACGCGTAAAGATGAATACAAGATCAGGACGGCAATATATCAGAAGGCTGACGGAACACGAGAGGTTGAGAAATCCGCATTGTGCGAAGCCGGCAAGGCGCATATTGCTTCATTTATTGATAAATACAGAATACTGAAGGATGAGGACCGGGATATCGAATATGTAAAACCGGAACTCAGCGAAGACGGATATTCGGTCAGATATGACTATATAGAAGGCCGGACGCTTGCAGACAGGATTGCGGATAATATAACCGATGGTGCGGATCCCTATGAGGAAATCAGGAACGGACTTAAGGCTGTAATTGGAAATGTTCCGGTGCACAACATAGATTCAATCTTCGGAAATTTCCTTTTCGGAGGCAGGAAGCTGGGGAGAAAAATCAATCTTACCGGTATTGATTATGAATGGGTCACAAATGAGGAACAGGACAGCAGGTACATCACATTCAGGGCTCTGTCCGATTTCTATGATAATTACTATTCCATTCTCGGAGGGGTAAGCAAAGAGGTATTTCTGAAAAAATTCGGAATCACTCCCGATGAGGCATCGTCCTACTGGCAGCCGGAACATGACTTCCAGCAGCAGATCCATGGGGATGTTCAGGCAATATATCTGGATAATTACAGAATCAGTGTGAAGACCGCTGAAGAGCTGCTCAGGGAGAGCAGGAAACTAAGTGCGGCAATTGAGGAAAGAGAAGGACTGATTGCTCAGCTTCATGACAAGACGGCTGAAATCAAAAAGATGACCGAAATCAAAAGACTGACGGATAATCATGTGGCAAATCTCGAGATAACCATAAAGAATCTGAAAGCAGAAGTTGAGGAAAAGGCAAGGGCACTGGAGTATCTCAACGCGCATGAAGCGGCATGGTCAAAGGTCAGAAGAAAAGCAGGAGAGATAATAAGAGAGAAATATCCGGAAGGTTCGGAAGCAAGAAAGAAACTTGAGTATACCAGAATGTCGGTTCTTCATCCGGCGGAGTATCACAAACTCATGCATACTGAAACCGGCAAAAATCTTGTTGAAGGTGATTTCAAGATAGGATCGGTATACAGAGAAACAGGAAAACTGGATTTTATCGGATCAGGTTATCCTGAAGTATCCATCATCATACCTGTATATAATCAGATTGAATACACATATAAGTGTCTGGCTTCGATTAAAAAATATACTACGGATGTGGATTATGAAATAATCATTGCAGATGATATGTCAACGGATGCAACGTCCGAACTGGATAAATTCGTCACCGGTGTGACCGTCTGCAGGACACCGGAAAATATGGGATTCCTCAGAAACTGCAATAATGCGGCGGGATCTGCAAGAGGAAGATATATCATGTTCCTTAATAATGATACTACTGTGACCGAAGGATGGCTTTCTTCGCTTGTCACTCTGATGGAACGTGATAAGAGCATAGGAATGACAGGGTCAAAGCTGGTATTTCCTGACGGGAGACTGCAGGAAGCCGGAGGAATCATATGGAGTGATGGATCGGGGTGGAATTACGGTCGGGGCGATGATCCCGATGACTGTCAATACAACTACGTCCGTGAAGTAGACTATATTTCAGGTGCAGCCATACTGATCCGGAAGAAGCTTTGGGATAAAATAGGCGGTTTCGACGAGAGATACGCACCGGCATATTGTGAAGACAGCGATCTTGCATTTGAGGTGAGAAAGGCAGGATATAAAGTGGTATACCAGCCACTGTCAAAGGTCATTCATTATGAAGGCGTTTCCAACGGAACCGATGTCAACGGAACAGGGCTTAAGCATTACCAGATTGAAAATTCAAGGAAACTCAAAGAAAAATGGGCGGAAGAATTTGCAAAGCAATATGAAAATACAGGCAATCCGGATCCTTTCAGGGCACGTGAGAGAAGCCGCGGAAAGAAAATCATATTGTTTGTAGATCATTATGTTCCCACGTTTGACAAAGATGCCGGATCAAAAACAACATTCATGTATCTGAAGATGCTGCTTGCCAAGGGTTATGAAATCAAGTTCCTCGGAGCAAACTATCATCATGACGAACCGTATTCGACGATACTTCAACAGATGGGAATAGAGATTCTGTACGGTGCAAGAATGGAAGTGGATATCTGGCCGTGGATTGACAGGCATGCAAAGGATATTCATCTTGTTTATCTGAACAGACCGCATATTGCGGCAAAGTATATTGATTATATCAAAGAGCACACGACTCTTAAGATAATATTCTACGGACACGATCTTCATTATCTGCGTCTCCTGAGAGAATTCGAACTCACAGGTGATATAGAATCCAGAGAGCAGAGTCAGTACTGGAAATCCGTGGAATTCGGAATCATGCATAAAGCCGATATGAACTACTATCCTTCGGAGGTGGAGATCAGAGCCATAGCCGATCTGGATCCAACGGTCAGGGCGAAGGCGATAACGGCATATGTTTATGATGAGTTCCATGTACCGGCAGAAGAAGATTTTGCAAAGAGAGAAGGAATCCTTTTTGTCGGAGGTTTCTCACATCCTCCGAATAAGGACGGACTTCTTTGGTTTGTAAAGAATATCTGGCCGATATTCAGAATGCATGCAGATGATGAGGCAAAACTCTATGTTGTCGGTTCAAATGCCGACGATGAGCTTATGGCACTTGACAGTGAAGAGGAAGGTATCTGTTTCAAGGGGTTCGTTTCGGAAGAAGAACTGCTTGAATTATATGATCAAGTAAGAATCGTAGCAGTGCCGCTCCGGTACGGGGCAGGTGTCAAGGGAAAGACCGTTGAAGCTTTGTACTACGGATGTCCGGTAGTCACTACATCAGTAGGCGCGGAAGGAATACCCGAAGCACAGGAAATAATGCTTATTGAAGATGATGAAAACAGCTTTGCCGAAAAAATGTCAGCTCTTTATAAAGACACAAAGCGGCTATCGGAAATGAGCAGGAAAGCACTGGAGTATATCAGAATAAATAACTGTACCGATGCAGTGTGGGAAAATGTAAAAGAAGATATTGAGTAAACATGAAGCATACATTTGCGATAAGTGCATACGGAGATTCTCCTTATCTGGAGAGTTGTATCAAGTCCCTGACAGGTCAGACAGTCAGGAGCGATATCATAATGTGCACATCGACACCGAGCGATTATCTGATGATGATGGCTGAAAAGTATGATATTCCGCTTTATGTAAGAACCGGTGAACCCGGAATAGGATATGACTGGAACTATGCATACTCAAAGTCGGACAGTGATCTGATCACCATAGCCCATCAGGATGACATATATCATCATGACTATGTGAAGACACTTCTTGAAACCAAACAGAAATATCCGGATATGAGCGTTTTTATGACTGCTTCGGTTACAATCAAAAACGGAAAGCTCGTTGAGTACGGAGGAATAGAGATAGTAAAGAAACTCTTGCGTACACCGCTTCGAATTCCACGGTTAAATCATATGCCTGTAATTAAAAAGGCTGCGGTCAGGCTGGGTAATCCGATAATCTGTCCGTCATGTACATATGATAAGAATTTATGCGGAGAAGGATTGTTTGATACACAGTACCAGTTTGTACTTGACTGGGATGCCTTATACAGACTTGCATCTGAAAAAGGACGCTGGGTATGTATAGAACGCCCGCTTATCATGTATCGTGTTCATGCGGATGCAGCTACAAGCACGGCGATAAACAATAATGTGCGTGAACGTGAAGAATCTGAGATGTTTGACAGGATGCATAAAGGTGCATTTTCGGAGTTCCTGAAGAAAACATATAGAAAATCGTATGACGCTTATAAAGAATAAAACCACAGGGATAATCATACAGGCAGCATTGTGGATACTGACGATAGTCAGTACAGTGTTTCTGTTACAGAGGACACAGGCCGGAACTGTCATTCGTATGACGGAGACAGCATTTATGATAGCGGAAGTGCTGGTTGTGGCTTTGTGGTTTTTTCTGGCTCTTTATTTTGTAAGTCCCGAATGGATAAGCTGGGCGATCATAGCAGTTGTGGCATATGTGTTCCTGTGGATCCACAGGATAGCAATGCCTGTACTTGTAAGCGGATTGTATATTTTTTATCTGATAGTTGCGGGTGAGGCGCTCCTGAATACAATCAACCCTGAAAGAAATGAAGACAGACTCAAAAGATTTTTGCATGATTTTGTTATGGGATCGGCTGTTCACCTGACAGTGGTCTGTCTGATCAATGTATTCGGTACCGGAGGTATAGCTGCCTCGAGAATAGTGGCTATAGCAATATTTACGTTAAGTGCGGTCTACATAGGAGTAATCAGGTATTCAAGGAAGAGAATTAGTATTCCATGTAAAGAACTTCCGGATGACAAAGAACTGAAAAAGGAAAAGAAATACAGAGCTTATATCTGTCTTGCAGTTGCGCTTCTTTTGGCCATGATACTTTTGCAGGCAGGAAGAATCAATATTACACTGGATTATGATTCTCTGCATTACGGACTCAGGAGTAAATATATACTGGACAGCGGAAACGGTATCTACGAAAATCTCGGAAGTGTAAATGATGTTTATGTTTATCCGAAGGGACTGGAAACGCTGGTTCTTCCGCTCGTGACCGATGTAACATACGGGTATGTACTTTCGTTTTCATGGTGGATGAGCGTAGGGATACTTGTTTGTATCTACTGTATGGTCAAAAAGCTGAACTGTCGCAGAGCCGGAGTGTACGCCGCAATGTTTGCGGCAGCGATACCCGGAATCATGAACATGGGAATATCCGCAAAGACGGATGTAATCACTGTATTTATACAGCTTCTTGCAATTATAGATATCCTGAATGAAGACTATGTCTGGGCAGGGACGGAGCTGCTGTTTTCGCTGATTTTCAAACCGACGGGACTTCTGTTTTCCGGAGTGATTTTTATCGTGACACTCCTGTATGTGATCATCACAAAGAGAAAAATAGATACTGTCAGATGGTACATTTCCATACCGGTTATTCTGGCATTCGGATTCATCACGGCCAGAACGATAATGCTGACGGGATTTCCTGTAACGGCGGCGGCATCGAAAATATGGAGCGCCATAGGATTTTTACCCAGATATCCGTTTAATAATGTCGAAGCATTCGGAAAAGCGGAAAATGTCAGTCTCATAAAAAGACTTATCGGATTTTTCTTCTGTCCGGTTACAGATGATCTGTTCCATGTCTATATAGCATGGGGAGGAATCGGAACAGCGGTTATGCTGTTTTTCGGGTTCCTGAACAAAGGCAATAAGCTTCTGAAGATACTTACCGGAACAATACTTGCCGTCAGCATAGTCTGCATACTGACCTTGTATCAGGTTGACGGAAATTATTTTATGATTCTGTATGCGCTTGCTGATGTTTTGTTCTTTGCATCGGCAGAGGGCATATATCATTATCTGCTGCCTGTACTGCTTATGAACATTATGGTATGCACCGTTACAAACTGGTCAGGTTCTGTCGGACTGACACCCGACAGATTTCTGCATCTTGGATTCTACGATCATGAATCGGATGCCTACGATAATCTTATAGCTGCCGGAAACAAAGAAATCTATGATTTTCTGGCGAGAGACAGTAAACAAAGAGTGATAGCTTTTGCCGATCAGCCGCAGTGCTTCGGATTCAGGTGTATCGTTCAAAGCTATACGGACATCGAGGGATCAGGCGGGAATGTATATCTGGTAAAGACACTGGATCTTTTTAAAGAATTTTTAGACTATGCGAAAACGGATTATATATATGTAAATGATGACTTCCTTGCCTCGCATTCGCGGGCAGGTGACATTATAGAATATATGATTGAGGACGGAAGCCTCAGAGAAGAGATAGACGAGGGAAGCAACAGATTATATGAGTACATACAGGAATAAAAAAGAGCAAAATATCATCGCGGATATCATTGCGATTGTTCTGCTTTTTGCATGGACTTTTTTCATCAACCGAAAGATACGTGTGAGCGGTCTTTATATGGACGATCTGTTTTTGTGGTCCTGTTTTAAAGATGAGAGTCTGATGGAGTATGTGCTTCCGATGGGATGTTCACGATTCAGACCGGTATACTGGCTGGCATCCTGGATTGAACTGTATGTTATAGGAAACAGGATCTGGCTTATAGTTCCGATCAATCTGATAATTCTGGCAGTCACAGCTGCAGTATGTTATTTTTTTATTTCCGATATAAGCGAGTCGAGAATTATTGCATTCTTTTCATCGTTTGCAATTATTACAAGCCGGTTTTCTTATTATGATGTCAGTCAGCTCCTGGGGCTTCTGGAATCGATGTCCATGTTCTTTGCAATAATTATCTGCATAGAACTGTTTAAATACATGCATGACGGAAAAAGCATAAGATTCTATATTGCTCTGCTTTTTTATCTGCTGGTGTGTTTTACACATGAGAGATATATCGTGCTTATCCCGATGTTTTTCTATGTTCTTATTGTTCTTAAAGATAAGAGCATATTGAAATATGTAATTGCGGCCGTATCATTTGTTTTTGTGATTGCCGTGAGACTGCATTTTATCGGAACGCTGCTTCCTGCCGGAACAGGTGGAACAGAGGTTGCGGAAACATTTACGATCCACGGGTTTATCGAATCTGCAATTACGGAATTCAAATATCTTGTCGGCTTCAATGCAGGACCGGATTATCTGTGCGGAATTCCCTGGGAAAACGTGGATTATAAAATCAAGACTCTTGTTTTTGCCGGAATAGCACTGATGTTAATTATGGTGATTTGTTTCATCATTGCCATCATCAAAAACAAAAACGACGGAAAATCAGTCAAGCCGGCCTTCAGGGATTCGGTATTTTTCATAGGATTCATAATCGGATTAGTGGCTTCGTCTTCGGTTACCATAAGAGTCGAGATGCGATGGATATATTCAAGCTTTGTTATACTTGTATTTTTCATCGGCTATATGTACGGATATATCAGGACCGGAAGTAAGAAGCAGCCGGTTGCTCTTATGGCGATAGTGATAGTAATTATGTTATTGTTCAGTATCGAAGACCTTTATTACAGACAAAGCTGGGGGACGATTTATCTGTTCCCTAACCAGGAGCGCTATAATTCCCTGTCCGATAACACATGGGGAAAATACCGTGAAGGGATTTTCGAAAAAGATATTTATATCATCGGCAATACTTATGAAATGAGCGATTTTACAGCCGATACATTTTTTAAGACTTTTGATAAAGACGATAAGTCAGGTGACATGAGAGTAATACATGTCGAATCGGCGGATCAGATTCCGGCTGAGGCATGGGGAAGAGATATTATTCTGCAGGAGGACCCTGCAAACAACGCATTTATTGAAGTGGGAATTCCGATTATATGAAAAAACTTGTTTCAAGGATGCTGCCGCTTTTAGGCTTCCTTTTTCTAACTGCATATCTGAGAAGTGCAACGGTTGATGTAGTCTATACTGATTACATACGTATCATCAACTCATATCTTCCGGATGTATTCAGCTTCACTCCGTATCTGAGAGCTGATATTCTTACGCGTACTCCGATATGTTATCCCGAGAGGATACTGAATGTGGTTCTGTTCGGGTACAGTACGACCTTTGATATGATACTCGGAGCCGCCGGACTTACCTTATCTGCACTGATAATCGGAATGTATGCATATAAGAAAAAGATATCCGCAGCCATTGTTGCGGTACTGATGATAATCATTTTTTCGCTTGATAAATGGGAAATGCTCACAAACGGAACCGGCTGGGTACATTTTCTCACATTTGCATGCTTCTATTATCATTATCTTGTTTATGACAGAGTCAGAAGCGGAGATGGAAAAAAGGGAGACGAGGTCCGGCTCTGCGTTATTCCGATAGTAACGGTGCTTTTGATATCCGGGTCATATTGTCCGATATATGTCGGTGCACTTTTTGCCGTTTACCTGATTGATTATATTACGGGATACGGAGAATCCGTACAGATAAAGACGCTTGTCCGGCGTCTGGCTTGCATCATCATACCATTCGTGCTGTTTTTTATCAGTTATATGCTGTCTGAAGAGGAGGTGGCAGGCGCGACATCGGAGTCTTTTTTCACTGTCATTGCCGAAGATCCGATCCTTCCTGTAAAGATGATACTCAAATCCTTCGGTTCCATGGTCATAGGAGGAGAGACTGCGGCGGAGTGGAATATCCCGGGAATATTGGTATGTATATTCGGACTGATCATTATACTCGGATATGTTTACGCGATTTATGTCAATTTCAGATCGGGATTGTATAAAGAAACGGCTTTTCCGATGCTGCTGCTGTTTTCGGGACTTATCAGCCACGGAATCGTGTTTGTGACAAGATGGATATTCAAGAGCGATGATTATATGATGAGTTCACGATATGCGCTGCAGTTCCAGAGCGGGATACTCGGAATGATACTTACATTTACGATGGCGGATACAAAGTTCGTTGTCAGACCGGTATCAGCAGCACTCATTATCCTGATACTTGCCGGGCATTTGTGTACGAGTGGCAGAGAGATAAATATGGCTAAATATCGCAGGGAAAGTTTTGAAAATATGCGCAGCGTTGCAGTGAATTACCGAAACGAAACAGCAGATACGCTGAAGTCGGTACTTCAGTACCATGATCCTGCAAAAACAAGGCATGCGCTTGAGATACTCGAGGAGAACGGTTGGAATGTGTTCGGAAATTGAAAATAAAACAGAACTTTCGGTAATAGTATCGGTCTTTAATGAAGAGGATGTCCTGGAAAAGTTTTTTGAAGCTGCAGCAGCCTCCCTGAATGAACTTGGAAAATCATATGAGCTGATATTTGTCAATGACGGAAGCACTGACAGGTCGCGTGAGATTGTCGGCAGATTTGCCGATGAAAACAGCAATGTGAGAGTTCTTAATTTTTCATGTAATTTCGGTCATGAAGCTGCTATGCTTGCAGGCATAGACCATGCCCGCGGAAAATATCTGATATGTATGGATGCCGATCTTCAGCATCCCGTTGAGTATATACCGGAAATCTTCGGGAAACTTGAAAACGGAAAAGATATCATCAATATGGTACGGACCAGTAATGACGATGCGGGATTTTTCAAAAATATCACATCTTCCTTGTTCTATTCCATACTCAATTCGGTGGGCAATATTAATCTTGAGAAGAATGCATCGGACTTCTTCGGAATATCGCAGCGGGTTGCCGATGTTCTCAGGAATGAATACCGGGAAAGGGTAAGATTCATACGCGGATATGTCCAGACAGTGGGTTTCAGTAAAGATAAGATAGAATATGAGGCGGCAGACCGCGCAGGCGGAAAAAGCAAGTATTCAATAAGAAAACTTTCCAGATTTTCCATTGAAACACTGGTAAGCTTTTCAGATGCTCCGCTTAAACTCGGTATATATGCCGGAATAATTGCCCTGATTATAGGTTTTGTTATGGCTATATATACTATAGTCACATGGATAAAAGTAGGAGCACCTAACGGTTATTCCACCATAGTGGTACTCATGTGTTTTATGTTCGGGGTTGTGTTCCTGCTGCTGGGAGTGATAGGAATGTATATTTCCGTTCTTTTCAAAGAAGTAAAAGGAAGACCGATATATATCATCGAAGAAGAACTGTAAGGAGAACAGATGCCATTGCCGAAGGAGTATAAGCTTCAGGAACTTATTGCAAAAAAGATAAGAGAATATGCAGATGAGTACGGACTCAGTTATTCGGAACTATCACAGATTACCGGGATTCCCAAATCCACACTGACAAGCTTTATGAGCGGTGCACATAAAGGCCTGAGGATAGAAACCGTAGCGAAACTTGCCAATGGATTTGATATGACCCTGAAAGAATTTTTTGACGATGATCGTTTTGACATGATAGATATGGAAGATCTGCTTGATCTACGGAGAAACATAAATTGACGCTTGAAACCAGACAATACGACCGCAGCGGTTTTATATGGAACCTGACAGGAAGCACAGTATATTCGGTAGTGAATATGCTTCTCGGAACCATGGTTATACGAATGCTCGGAGGGACACTCGGAGGCATTTTCTTTTTTGCTTTTTCCACTGTGGGACAGCATATATATACGGTTGCTTATTTCTGCATGCGCCCTATCCATGTCATGGACATAACACGCAGGTACAGCTTCGGAGATTACAGACATTTTCGCCTGCTGACAAGTGCTGCGGCACTGGCCGCAGCGGTTCTGTTCGGGATCTTTTACTCCGGATTTGAATATAAGACGGTTATTATTGTGATTCTTGCTGTATACAAAATACTGGACGCTATAGCAGATGTTTACGAGAGCGAATTCCAGAGAGACGGACGTCTTGATATCACAGGAAAGTCGATGACAGTCAGAACGTTGTTTGCGGCGGCCTGCTTTACGGTATCAATGCTTATTACAAAGGATCTTCTAGTCAGTTGCATTGTGCTTGTCGGAGCCCTGCTTCTGTCAATTATGATTTACTGCACCGGAATGCTGAAAAAGGGCTTTCCGGATGTCATATACACCCGAAAGGAAAAATCCGAAAAAGAATTATTTGATATGAGCTGGTGGCTGTTTGCCGCATCCTTTATAGATTTATATATTTTTGCGGCCTCCAAGTATGCAGTGGATGCATTCATGGGTTCCGAGATATCGGGTTATTACAGCACCATTTTTGTTCCCACATCTGCCATACTGCTTATGTCGAATTATGTTATCAGACCCGTTCTGACAAAACTGTCGGAATACTATGAAAATAAAGATTTTGAAAACATAAGCAGAACATTCAGGCGGCTGGCGTTTATGATTCTCGGCCTGACAGTTTTCGGAATGATATTCTCATGGCTGTTTGGGATACAGATTCTGACACTGCTTGTAGGAAACGAGGCGGGACTTGAACTTATGAAATACAGAACCGCTCTTGTTATCATCATCGCAGGAGGCGGAATGTATGCGATGCTGACGCTGATATATTATATTGTAATAATACTTAAAAAACAGAGACAGCTGTTTATTACTTATGTGATAGGAATCATACCTGCACTTGTTGTCAGTATCGGATTTGTCAGGGCATGGGGAGTCAACGGCGGTGCGGTTTCGTATTTTATATGCATAACCGGAATTGCACTGGCTCTTTATATAATTGCAAAAACCAGTCTGCTCAAAAGTATGTCGGAGGTGAACAATGACTGACGAATACGGACTTAAAGAAGTTTTTGAAACAGAACTGAATATGCTGAAGACTATCGATGCCGTATGCAGAAAGCACGAAATCGTGTATACACTGGAGGCGGGTACGCTTATCGGTGCTGTCCGTGAGAAAGGTTTTATTCCCTGGGATGATGATGCGGATATCATTATGACCAGAGAGAACTGGGAAAAGTTTAAGACAGTGGCTGTACGGGAACTGCCTGAAGGAATGCAGTTCCAGCTTCCCTATGAGATGGCAAAGGATGGCCGGTTTTATGATTTCATCGGAAGAGTGGTTTATCTGCCGAGCAGGAGGCATGCACCGAATGAGAAGTCAGAGTTCTTTAACGAAAAAATAAATCATCTCTGGATAGATATTTTTGTTATGGATAACATACCGGATTCCGGGGCGGGAGCATTTATCGCTTCGTCCGGACAGAAATTACTGTATGCGCTGTCACTTGGACACAGAAAAACTGCTTATATAAACAGTTCAACAGGAAAGAAAATCCTGCTGCTTCCGTTTACTATGGTCGGGAAACTTATTCCGCTCACTGCTCTCTGTAAATGGAAGGACAGATGGTCGGCAAAGGACAGAAAAAAGAACACATCGAGAGTATATGTTTCGAATTATCCGCCTGAATGGTTCGATCTGAAGCTGGACAGGGACTGGATAAAGGAAGTCAGGTATATGCAGTTTGAGGATACAGAACTGCCTGTTCCGTGCGGATATCATGAAATCCTTACCGCCGGCTACGGAGATTATATGAAACGTCCGGATATAAAGGACCGTAAAGTCTCGCATGAGACTGAAACTCAGAAGTCTCAAACTTGACTTTAATTATTTATGCAAATATAATGTTCAATGAATACATCGAAAGGTGGAAAATTGAACAACAATATGAATAACCAGATTCTTTTACTGCGTAATTATTATGAAAATTCTTATGTGACTCAGAGACAGCTGGCCGGTGAAATGGAAGTGTCTGTGGGTACTGTCAATAACCTTATAGCTTCATCCGAAGCAGATGGCTTGATCTCAAAAGTTGAATTGAATAACAGGTCGGGATATAAAGTGACCGAAAAGGGAATGAAGGTTCTTGAAGATTACAGAGTCGACAGAGCCGTCATTTTTTCTGCCGGTTTCGGCTCCAGACTGGTACCGCTTACCTGGGATACACCCAAGGGGCTTCTCCCGGTATTCGGTGAGCGTATGATAGAAAGACTTATCAGACAGCTTCATGATGTTGATATCACGGATATCACCGTTATGGTCGGATATATGAAAGAGAAGTTCGGGTACCTGAAGGATAAGTACGGAGTGAAACTTATTTATAATCCGGAATATGACTGTAAGAATACTTTATCAACACTTCACTGCGCCAGGGATATTTTTCTCGGGCATAACTGCTATCTGCTTTATTCAGATAACTGGTTAAGAAAAAACATGTTTCATAAGTATGAGCCGAATGCATGGTATGCTTCGGTTTTCAAAGAGGGTAAGACCAGCGAGTGGCCGTTCGTTTTCAATAAGAAGAATCAGATCACGAATATTCTTGAAGGCGGGGCAAATGCCTGGATTATGTTCGGACCTGTTTATTTTTCAAAAGAGTATTCTGCAAAATTCATTCCTGTATGCGAACAGTATTATAATTCTCCGGCAACGGAAAATGATTATATAGAAAACGTGATGCTTGACTGGATTCACGGTTCCGACAGAATCATACCGCTCAAGGCAAAAGATTGTCCCAAGATATATATCAACAAACAGCCGGCAGATCAGATCCATGAATTTGACAGCCTGGAGGAGATGAAAGAGCTTGATGATTATTATGCACATTCATCTATCAACGATGCGCTCCGTATAATATGTGAGACCTTCAATGTCCCGGTGAGCGAGATAAAAAATATTAAGGATATGAAGGTAGGCCTTACGAATCATTCGTTTATGTTTACGATTCACGAGAAGCCGTATATCTGCAGAGTTCCGTGGGATCTTTGCAATGAATTTATGAACCGTCATAATGAAGCGGAGACGCTGGAGGCTATTGAGCCCCTCGGGATTTCGGAAAAGATTGTTTACTTCGATCCGGAGACAGGATACAAGATTGCTGAATTCTATCCGAATTCGCACAGACCGGATATAGACAGTGATGAAGATATGAAGAGATGTATGAAGGTCCTTCATAAACTCCATGATGCAAAGATCAAAGTCAATCATGCTTTTGACTTAAGAGAGCAGTTCCATAATTTTGAGGACGGATGTTTAAAAATATGCGATATAGATCTGAAGGGATACCCGACAGTAAGAAAGCATATTTTTGAACTCATTGACAGGCTGGAATCATTGAACAGAGAAAAGACTCTGTGCCATGTGGATCCAAGCGTCGGCAACTGGCTGTTCTTTGATGACAGAAAGGACATCAGGCTGATTGACTGGGAATATGCGGGTATGGCGGATCCGCTTATAGAGGCAGCGGAGATCAGCAATTACTCATATCTTGACAAGGACGGAGTAGACAGGATCACAGACCTTTATTTCGGAGATAAGGAACCGACATTGCAGGAACGTGGAATCGTATATGCGCATCTGGCGGTAATAGGTCTTATGTGGGCACTCTGGGGTGTTCGGTCAACTCATTTCGGCGGAAAATATGAAGAATACACCCGGATTCAGTATCAGTATGCGGTCGATTTTTACAAAGAGGCAATAGACAGACTATAAATTAAGACTTTATGAAGAATTTCTTATGCTACTGTCAAAACCCGGAGGTTTCATTTATAATACCCTCTATGTCTGTTTAATTATGGAGAAAACAATGAATCTTAAAAAGATTGGAATTATATTATTTGCAGCTGCTCTTTCACTGTCCGCAACAGGATGTGTTGAGAGAGAAATTGTACAGGAAAACAAAGTTGAGAATATTCCTGATGTTACTATCAAGACCGATATTGAAATCAACTGGGATCAGGTCATGGATGACTGCGAAGCACTTCTTGATCCGGAAGAGTATCCATACGGATGCTATCTGGATTTTGCAGTCCATGATGACACCAATACAACAGAGATCATCTGGCCGCTGAAATCAGACTGTCCGGTTAAGGAGATGCCGAAGTACGGAGAGGCTTTTGCCAAGGCTTTCAACGATGCCATTTCTATTCAGGACTTCAGTGTTGCGCAGAGTTCTGACGATTCATACGGCGGGTATTGGGAAAATCATGACATGGATGTTCAGGTGTATTATGAGAAGGATATCATGGAGCCGAAAAAGTACTGGGTTAACCAGATTATCCCGGCAGGAAGCAATGACCCTATTATTCTGAATCCGAATCTCGAGGAATAAACCGAAAACAAGGAACAACAGTTTAATGAAGAAAAATACTATTTTTAATATAATGCCGGCGGCTATACTGATGGTAACGATACTTGTTATCAGCGCAGTGCTGCCGGTATTTGCTTATGAAATGCAAAACAGCCCGGAATACGGAGGCTATTTTCGCGGAGAGGAACTCAAAATGCTGTCAAATCAGGCAGACAGTCAGATGATGAGTTTTGTTATAACCTCCGCAAACGGCGCAGTTATAGTCATCGACGGAGGAACGGAGGATGATTCAAATCATCTGAGAGAAGAACTGGCGAAGAAGGGAAATCATGTCAGTGCATGGTTTATCACGCATCCCCACTCTGATCATGCAGGAGCACTTGCCCGTATCATAGAAGAGGGGCCGGGACAGATTACCATTGACGGGATATATTATAATTTTGCGGATCCGGCATGGTATCAGGCCAATGAATCCTACAGAGCCGGTTTTGTGGAGAGAGTACGTGCGGACATAGGCAGATTTCCGGAGAAGCTTCATGTGATTCACAGAGGTGATCAGTTTGATTTCGACGGAGTTCATATTACCTGTATGAATGATCCGTATCTGGTTGATGACAACGCAATCAACAATTCATCCTGCGTGCTGAAAGCAGAGATGGGCGGAAAGAAAATAATGTTCCTGGGGGATATGGGAGAAAACGTCGGGAATATGTTTTTGAGAGATCATGCAGGAGAGGATCTCAAGGTTGATATGGTTCAGATGGCACATCACGGGCAGGCCGGAGTCGGAAAGAATGTTTATGAGGTATTATCTCCGAAAGTATGTCTCTGGTGTGCACCAGGGTGGCTTTATGACGATCCGTCATACCAGTATCAGACGGGTATGGTGCGAAACTGGATGCGCGATATAGGTGCAACCAGAAATTACTGTATAAAGGACGGGGACAGGACATTAAGATAAGACAAAAAAAGTCCCATAAAAGGGAGGAGAGCCGGTACATTGTACCGGCTCGAAGTATTATGAAAAAAATCTTGTAATCTATATTGGCAGATTTCTTTATTTCACTGTAATCATTATATGGTTAAATAATGTCCGCATTATTCAAAATCTGTAAACGGATTTCAAAGAAATTATGAACAAATTGTTAATAAGACGCTGTTTTTTACGAAAAGTTTACGATAGAGCATTATTTGTTATTTTATGGTAAGATGTAAATATGGAAGAGAATAAGACAAAATCCTGGTTCAGAAAAAGCGATGCACTGATAACGGCATTTTTAGTGCCTGTATTGGTGCTTCTGGTTATTTATGCGCAAAGAGGAGTATATCCGTTCGGAGACCATACCTATCTGCGTATGGATATGTATCATCAGTATGCTCCGTTTTTTTCAGAGTTCAGAAATAAGCTTACAGGAACCGGATCGCTTCTTTATTCATGGAATGTCGGGATGGGTGTTAATTTTATTCCCATCATTTCATATTATCTTGCCAGTCCTTTAAACTGGGTGCTGGCAGTTATTCCTCAGGATCACATACTTGAATTCATGGATTACGGGATAGTTCTGAAGACAGGTCTTGCAGGTTTGACTATGGCAATCTTTCTTGAGAAACATGCCGTAAATTCAAAATATGCTCCGGCCTTCTTCGGGATTTTTTACGCGCTTTCGGGATATATGGCAGCATACTCCTGGAATGTGATGTGGCTTGACTGTATCGTCCTTTTCCCGCTTGTCTGTCTGGGAATCGACAGGATCGTTTTTGAGAAAAAGGGTTTTGTATATGGAATCTCGCTCGCGCTCTGCATAGTTTCCAATTATTATATTTCGATAATGATCTGTATTTTTGCAGTGATTTATATGCTTATGCTACTCATCATGAAAGGAAAACAGAGCTTCGGCTCGTTTATGGGAAGCGTAGGAATATTCGCGGGCTTTTCTCTTCTTGCAGGGGGAATAGCCGCTGCACTCTGGTTTCCTCAGATTTTCGGATATGCGGCTACGTCATCTGCCGACAGTGAATTTCCGACATGGGTTCAGTCTTATTTTTCCGTTATCGATGTCATAGCCAGACATATGATGAATGTCAAAACAGAACTGGAACTTGACCATTGGCCAAATATCTACTGCGGTGTAGCTGTGATTCCGCTGACCATGATGTTTGTCATGAACAGAAAAATCACACTTAAAGAAAAGTGTGTGTACTGCGCGGCAATATTCCTGCTTATATCAAGCTTCTCAATAAGTACCCTGGCCTATTTTTGGCACGGATGTCATTTCCCGAATTCACTTCCTGCACGTCAGAGTTTTATTTATATTTTTCTGGTACTGTATATATGCTTCAGGGCAGTTGATCAGATGGACGGAAATACACTTAAGGACATCGGTATAGCAACTGCGGCATCTGTGATTTTTATTCTGCTGTGTCAGAAACTGGTAGATGTTGATGATTTCGGCTGGGAGGTTTTTTATCTTTCGCTGGCATTCGTTATCATTTATCTGCTTTTCATTTATCTGTACAGAGCCGGAAAGATTAATGTGAATCTGGTGACGTTCATAGTGCTTGCCGTTGTAAGTGTCGAAGCGGCTGTCAATATGACAAGTACGGGAATCTCGGTTACGGGCAGAAGTCAGTATCTTGATGATAATAAAGATGTACGCGCGGTAGTGAGCTTTATAAATGAGCGTGATGATGATTTTTACAGATTCGAGAAGAATAGCAGAAAGTCAAAAAATGACGGGGCATGGCTGAACTTTCATTCGGTATCGCTCTTTGCGTCCACGGCAAATGCTGATATGTCTTCTCTTTTTACCAGACTCGGCTGTGAAGCATCTACAAATGCTTATGTAATAACAGGATCCACACCGCTTGTCGATGCACTGTTTGATGTCAAATATGCCATTTACCAGGGAGAATGCAAGGATCCGAACAAGACACTGGTCTGCAGCCAGGGTAATACGAATCTATATGAAAACAAGTACTGTCTCCCGCTTGGATTTACGATATCAAAGAATGCTGCACAGATGCTTAAAATCAATATGGGTCATCCGGCTCTGCAGCAGAATCAGATAGCGAGAACATTCGGGACAGCTGATGTGCTTAAGCAGGTTGACGGATTCAGAGAGGGCGGAGTGTATTCCTTTACGGCTTCGGAGGACGGGCTGTATTATGCATTTTCGGAAAACACCAAGACAGATACTCTTGAAATAAGTATAGGTGACCGGACCAGGAAACTGGAAAATGTCGACAGGGGTTATCTGATAGAATTAGGATGGCTAAACAAGAATGACATAGTCGATCTGAAACCGACTGACGGAACGGAAGTGCTTATGACTGCATACAGATTCAATTATGATGCACTCGGTGAATTGACAGAGAAACTTTCGGAAGATGCAGTCAGAGTAACTTATTATGACGATACACATATATATGCATCGTCAGATGCTTCCGGGGACAGAATGTTTATTATGACGGTACCTTATGATGAGGGATGGTCTGTAACGGTTGACGGAAAGCCGGTCGATACATATAAAGCAATGGATGCTTTCATAGGATTTGATGTCGGAGCAGGGCATCACGACATAGTACTTGATTTTGAACCTCAGGGACTTAAAGAAGGACTGCTTGTTTCAGGTATTTCTGTTGCTGTATTGATTTTGGTTGCAATCGTGGTGATAATAGTAACAGCGGTAAATAAGAAAAAAGAGAGAATAAACAGAGAAAGGACTGAAGTCAGAAAGGACGACGAAACAAAATGACTCTGAGAGACCTGGAGATAGGACAGTCGGCGGTGATTAAGACGGTCGGCGGTAGAGGAGCATTACGTCAGCATTTCCTTGATATGGGAGTGATACCGGGTGCTGAAATAACACTGGTGAAATATGCTCCCATGGGAGACCCTATAGAACTTCGTATCCATGGATACGAACTTACTTTGAGACTTGATGATGCTGCGCAGATTGAAATAGGTGATCCTTATAGATCAGAAGAATCCGAAGAACCAAAAAAGGTTTTGAAACAGTTGGCTCATCCCGGTTTGGGTGAGGAGGGCAGGTATCATGTTAAAACAGATGCCGATCCGCTGCCTAAGGATGAGCTTTTGACTTTTGCACTGGCCGGAAATCAGAATTGCGGTAAGACGACTTTATTCAACGCATTGACCGGCGCCAATCAGCATGTGGGTAATTTCCCGGGTGTGACCGTGGATTCCAAAAGCGGTCCTATACTTCGTCACCCGAATACACTGGTGACAGATCTTCCGGGAATCTATTCACTTTCCCCGTACACGGCAGAAGAAATAGTATCGAGAAATTTTATTATTGATGAGAAACCGAGAGGTATCATCAATATTGTTGATGCGACAAATATTAAAAGAAGTCTGTATCTTACACTTCAGCTTATGGAACTGGGTGTTCCTATGGTTCTTGCACTGAATTTTTTTGAGGAAGTTGAGAATAACGGCGGCGCAATTGATGTGAATATCATGGAGGAACTGCTGGGGGTTCCTGTTGTTCCAGTTTCAGCTGTAAAAGGAGACGGTGTAGAAGAACTTGTCAGTCATGCGATCCATGTGGCAAGAAATCAGGAACGTCCCGGACGCAGGGATTTCTGCGATGCACAGTTCAGAAACGGTGCGGTTCATCGTGCTATCCACGGAATAACCCATCTTATTGAGGACCATGCAACAAACTCGGGTATACCTGCGCGTTTTGCGGCAACTAAGCTTATCGAGGGCGACCCGCTTATTGCGGAAAGACTGCAGCTTTCCGAAAATGAGATTGAAACCATCGAGCATATGGTCATTACCATGGAGGAAGAGGGCGGACTGGATCGTAGCGCGGCCATCGCGGATATGAGATATTCGTTTATCGGAGAGCTGTGCGATAAAGCAGTTGTGAAGGTCAATGAAAGCAAAGAACATAGAATCAGTACGCAGATAGATAAAATCCTGACCGGGAAATATACGGCTATTCCAGCATTTATCATTATAATGGGACTTATCTTTGTACTGACATTCAATGTTATAGGAGCAGGGCTTCAGAATCTTCTTGCTTCGGGGATAGAAAGGCTTACGGAAATTACGGATGCCGCACTTACGGCAGCTGATGTTAACGAGGGCATACATTCTCTTGTTATTGACGGGATATTTACGGGTGTCGGCGGAGTGCTCAGTTTCATCCCGGTCATATTGGTGTTGTTTCTGTTCCTGAGTCTTCTTGAGGACAGCGGATACATGGCGAGGGTAGCTTTTGTCATGGATAAGCTTTTAAGAAAACTCGGACTGTCCGGGCGAAGCATAGTCCCTATGCTTATAGGATTCGGATGTACAGTTCCGGGCGTAATGGCGACAAGAACACTGCCATCTGCACGGGACAGAAAGATGACTATCATATTGACTCCGTTTATGAGCTGTTCAGCAAAGCTTCCTATATACGGATTCATATCATATATGTTCTTTCCAAATGCTGCGGGACTGGTAATGATAGGCCTTTATCTGCTGGGAATACTGATGGCTATAGTAGTCGCCCTGATTTCAAAGAATACCATGTTCAAGGGTGAAGCGGTCCCGTTTGTGATGGAACTGCCGAATTACAGACTGCCGGGAATTAAAAATACTCTTATGCTGCTTTGGGAAAAGGGGAAGGATTTCCTGGAAAGAGCATTTTCAGTTCTGCTTATCGCTACGGTAATCATATGGTTCCTGAGTACTTTCGGACCCAATCTTCAGATGGTGGATGATGCACAGAACAGTATACTGGCAATGATATCGGGAAAAATCGCACCGGTATTTACCCTCCAGGGATTTTCCGACTGGCGTTTCGTTACGGCACTGCTGTCGGGATTTCTGGCAAAAGAGAGCGTGGTATCCACACTGATTGTCCTGTTCGGCAGTGAGAACGCAGTTATGGGTATGCTTACGACTGCATCGGCACTGGCTTTTCTTGCGTTCTGTCTGCTTTACACTCCCTGTGTTGCCGCCATTGCCTCAATCAAACGTGAACTCGGATGGAAATGGGCAATCGGTCTGATCATATTCCAGTGTCTGGTGGCATGGGTGATATCACTTCTCGTGTTTGTTATCGCGGGAGGATTGATTTTATGAATGTGATAAGTATACTGCTGCTTGTTGTCATTGCAGCACTGCTTGTACGGGCTGTTATCAGAATGATAAAAAATAAAGATAAATGTTCCGGCTGCAGCGGAAACTGCAGCACCTGTTCCAAAAGAAAAATATGAAGAAATTTCTGAAAACTTTGTGGAGTGTCGTATGGCCTCTTGGACTGTATCTGTTACTGGCATTGATAGTGGAGATGGTATACAGTTTATGTCTGATGTTCAGTGAATACTATAAAACCGGTACACTGGATCTGGAAAACATCATGGACGCGGCCGCCGGAGAGAGCCTCGGCACAACGGCTATAGTAAGTGCGGTTACTATAGTGATTTGTATTTTCATTATCCGTAGCGACAGAAGAAAACATGAGTATGATTCTGAACAAGGGCACGCAGATATAACATTCGCAGCAATTATAGCCGCGATCGGAGGATGTCTTCTCGGTAATTATGTGCTGTCTGTGAGCGGAATCATGGAATCGGATGCGACGTTTGACATTGTAAATGAAGCTATTATGTCAGCACCGATATGGCTGCAGATACTTGCCGCCGTGATACTGGCACCGATCTGCGAGGAACTGATGTTCAGAGGGATTGTGTATAAACGTATAGAATACAGCTATGGATTCTGGCCGGCAGCCATAATCTCGTCGCTGTTGTTCGGGGCTTTGCACGGAAATCTGTCCCAGTTCATTTACGCGGCGGCCCTAGGCCTGCTGTTTGCATATGCATACAGGAAATCAGGCAGGCTGCAGGTCTGTATTCTTATGCATCTTATAGCGAATCTGGCATCACTGGTTTTGGATTCACTGGTTGTAATGGTCGATAATTATGCCGTTGTGGAAGCTGTCCAGATAGTGACGGGTAGTCTGCTTTTGGGAACAGGGCTTTTCCTGATGATAAAAAGTCCGCAGGAGTCAAAAAAACAGGCCTGTCAGGACTAAAAAAACGTTGACTTTGACATACTATAAAAGTATAATAATCTGGCGTGCGTTTGCACGTCAGATTTTTTGCGCTTTATTAAGGAAAAATCTACAGAAATATCAGCGAAAGGAGGAAAATCGCGAAATGCCATCTTTTAACCAATTAGTAAGAAAAGGCAGACAGACTTCAGAGAAAAAGTCTACAGCACCGGCTCTCCAGAAGAGTTTCAACTCTCTTCATAAGAAAGCTGTTGAGGCATCTTCACCGCAGAAGCGTGGAGTATGTACAGCTGTAAAGACCGCTACACCTAAGAAGCCTAACTCGGCTCTTCGTAAGATTGCCAGAGTTCGTCTGTCAAACGGTATTGAGGTTACAAGCTACATTCC
>JAUNOA010000095.1 GCA_030531245.1 Lachnospiraceae bacterium | reverse complement strand
AAAAAAGAAAAGAGGTGATTTTAATGACACAGAGATTTTTCAGATGTGAGGTATGCGGCAATATTGTCGCAATGGTAGAATCAAGCGGTGTACCGATTGTGTGCTGCGGACAGAACATGACGGAGATGACTGCACAGACAGAAGATCAGGGAGCTGAAAAGCATGTTCCGGTATGGGAGATCAAGGACAATATCGTCCACGTTACGGTAGGTCAGGTTGAACATCCGATGGCAAATGAGCATTATATCCAGTGGGTTTCCATCAGGACGGATATGGGCAATCAGAGGAAGGAACTGAGAGCCGGAGATGCTCCGAAAGCCTGCTTTGCGTTATGCGAAGGGGAAAAACTCCTGGAGATTTATGCGTACTGTAATGTGCACGGATTATGGAAGGCGGAAGCGGAGAAATGTTGCTGATATCACACTTCTTCTGAGAGGAGGTGGATGTAATGAATGAGGACGTTTTCGGAATCCCGACTGAGGAAAAGACAACAGCAGTAAGAAAGACAAGAAAACGTACCGCAAGTCAGATAGCGGCAGATAAGACCAGGACATTATATAACTGGATGAACATATTTGCATTTCTGGCTATGATATCAATCAATATCTTAGCAAATGCTTTGCCGCTGGGAGGACATACTTCAGAAGAAGTATCTGATATGTACCCGTCACTGTTTACACCGTCAGGAATAACATTTTCCATATGGGGCATCATATATACACTGACAGGTATAGTATTTATTCGTCAGCTCTTAAGCGGAAGAAAAGAGCATAAGAGGCTGACAGATGACATCGGCAGTTTGTTTGCGGTAAGCTGCGCGTTGAATATAGGATGGATCCTGTGCTGGCATTTCGGCCGGATAACCGGTGCAACGCTGATGATCTTTGCATTGCTGGTAGATCTGATTTTTATTCTGATACTGGTTAGAGATGACAGGATGATGTCCATAACTTTTGGTATATATACTGCATGGATCATAATCGCATCTGTTGCAAGCATATTTGTTGAAGCTGTATATCTCGGAAATAATCTGATATCTGCAGGCGGAGAGACACTGGCGGTATTTGCAGCAGTAATGGCGGGAGTATTGCTTATAGTAATAAGCATAACAGGCCGTAACTGGACATTTGCAGCAGTTGGAATATGGGCATATACAGGAATATTAGTTAAACAGATAAAAACCTTTAACGGTAAGTACCCGGTTCTGATAGGGGCGACGGTTATTATGATTACAGCTATGGTGATAGCATTGTCATATTTCATTATCAATGAAGTAAAAACCGATAAAACTTCGATAAAAGGAGTTATCGCCGGGCAATCTCCTGAAGTACTTCCCGGTTAAGGATGGTTATACAATTTCGATCGGTTGACAGGAGTCCCTGCTTTTCAAATTTTGAGAGCATACGGGCTACGACCTCACGGACAGAGTTGATCTGACGTGCTATCTGCTCCTGAGTTGTACGGATAGTGAGAGTTCCGGACTGATCGATGCATTTTACAAGATATGAGGCCAGCCTGCGGTCGACACTGACGAGCATGGCATGGCGTATGGATGAGAGGGAATCGTGGAGATTCTGGGCGACTGTTTCAAACCAGAAACAGCGCACATAAATATTAGTATCAATTAAATGATGGAAGGAACGTGAGTCTATCAATAGGAGCTGACTGAATATCTTCGCTATGGAGATGGTATTACTCTCCATCTGCTTCAGCAGAATGGAAGTATTGATGACGCCGCACGTTCCTTCTTTGAATTCAACCAGATTGATTTCACGGCCGTCGTCGCCTATGGTGCAGACACGGACTTCTCCGCTGATAATGGCAAGACAAAAATAGCCGTCATCGGTTATGACGGAATTCCTGGTAAAATCTTTTTCAAAAGCGTGCTCTGCTAAAAAGAGTTTTTCCTCACTGTTCAGTTTTGACCAGAACGGCAGCCTGCTGATATATTCTGAATACATAGCC
>JAUNOA010000003.1 GCA_030531245.1 Lachnospiraceae bacterium | reverse complement strand
GAGAAACCGTAGTAGAGTATAGATATGCGAGAAATAGCTATACTGTAACTGTTAATAAAGGTACCGGAATTGCTTCGGTAGCCGGAGACGGTTCATATCAGTACGGAGCTCAGGTAACCGTATCCGCCACAGCAGCAGAAGGCTACGGCAATGTTACATGGAGCGGTGATTACAAGACTGCTTCGTTCACAATGCCGGCAAAGAACGTTACAGTAACGGCAAGTGCTGCAAAGCAACAGCAGACAGCAAGTACATATACAGTAACAATAGTAGTAAATGATGAAACATACGGAACTGTTGACCGTACAAGCGTAACCAATGTTGCGTCCGGTACAAGGATTTCAACAAGCAGTAACAAGCTTACTATCGGACAGTCGGGATCCAGAACGAGAACGTCTTCGACCACTACAGTTACAGCAACACCGGCAGCAAATACAGCTGAGTATGAGTATAAATTCTCAAGTTGGCAGAATGTTCCGTCAACAGTAACCGGAGATGTCACAATAACCGCTAATTTCTCAAAATCGGAAAGAAGCTATACACTTACAGTAAAAAGTGCAAGTTCAACTATGGGAACTGTAGCAGGCGGCGGAACATATAAATATGGCGATACCGCAACAATTACAGCTACGGCTAAGAACGGTTATGAATTCACAAAGTGGAATGACGGAAACACAGAAAGTACAAGAACAGTAACCGTTACAGGTGCGGCTACATATACAGCAAGCTTTGCCAGAACAGCATCGCAGCAGCATACACATTCATACTCGAACTGGAAGAGCAATAACAACGGAACACATACAGGAACCTGTTCATGCGGTGAGACCAAGACAGAAAACTGCACATACAGGAACAATGTTTGTACTGTCTGCGGATACAGAAAAACAAGTTCACAGTCGCAGTCTTCAAGGCAGTCAGGAAGTGGATTGTTTAATATTATCCGAGGGATTTTTGGACGTTAACTGATAGATGTTCTGCAGACCGGTTTATGGATTTCAAAGCGGTCTTTTGAATAAGATACAGTTAAACAAATACATTAGGAGTGATGATAATGAGTAAACAGATTAAAAGATTATCAGCCGTATTATTAACAATCCTGATGATTTCTTCGACAGTGCTTACATCATTTGCACAGCCGCTGTCTGATGCAGCGGATGCAAATGAATATGAAGTAGTATCGGAAGAAAACAATGAACCTATTGTTGAAAATGCAGATGACACAGAGAATTTAGAAGCTCTTGAAGAAGCATTGGAGGAGCTGCTTGATTCGCAAACTGTCCGGGATGATACAGAGTTTCTTGATGAAGAGAATCCGGAAGGAGAATATTACGGAGATAATATCTCCAATTATGGAAAGAGCAGTTCCGGAGGTGTCCTCTGTCTTGGAGACAGTATAGCAAGAGGTATGGGAAGTAATGCCGATTATAAAAACAACGGCAGGACTCTTGTTGAATATCCGGATATTCAGCGGCTGCTGAATAATCCGCTTCAGTTGTTGGCAAATATGAATTCGCTTCCCGGTTCAATGAATTTTACCGAGAAATATGTTGACGGTTCATTCCCGGCAATAATTGCTACCAAGGCTAATTGTTCGAATACCAATGACTTCACTAATAAGAGCACAACATACTGGCCGGTGTGCTTTGCCGGTGAGACCGTAGACGCAGTAAATGACCTGCTTGGATACGATGACGGTTATTATGATACACAGTTTACACATGGAAAAATGGACATATATGATCTGTTCCTGCTTCCCGTATTCGGAAGTAATAAATCAGAGAACAGAAACAATGTCAACTTAAATAATATTTTGTCTTTAGAAGGCTCAATAAGGCAGTTTTACGGGCAGACATCAGGATGGGAGAAAAAGGCCGGTCTTATCGTAATAGAGCTTGGATTCAATGATGTTATCACAAAGGCACTTGTTACCAGTAAGCTCTGTGCTGATCCTATGGACAGATTTCTGGATGTAGATGATCTGGAGAAGAACTCAGGCAAATATCTGGGATATATGCCGGCTTATTCAAAGGCACTTGTAGATAATGAAGCAAACTGGGAGAAAACATATAATGTTCTGCTCACCAATCTCCAGGAAAACAACACAAAAGCAGATTATGTTCTGGTCGGACTGTATAATCCTTTTGGGGATGTTGAAGTTCCGGAAGGTTTTGAAGCATTGTATACAGACACAGGAGCTATTGTAGACAAAATGAACAGTTATCTGAAACAGGTAGCGGTAGACAATGGCTGTATGTATGTTGACATATCAGATACCGAAACGTTGATTCAGGAAAAAGGATATTCCCTTATTGAGGCAGGTAAGAAATCCGATTGCGGTATAGAATACGGATTCCATCCATCTAAAGACGGGCATGAAGATATTGCAGATAAAATCATTGAAAGAGTCAATGAAGGAGGTCCTGAAGAGGGAGAAGGAGTAATTGATGTTGCTTATACAGTCAAGCATTTCCGACAGGATCTTGACGGAAATTACACGGACAGTCTTGCTGAAACAGAAAACTTTCTTGCTAAACCGGATACACAGGTAACTCCTGCTGTTAAGGCTTATGAAGGTTTTACTGCACCGGACACACAAACCGTTACTATAGCTTCTGACGGAAGTACGGTTGTAAATTATTATTATTCCAGAAACAGCTATACTGTAACTGTCAGCAAAGGAGCAGGTATAAAGGCAGTAACAGGTGAAGGTCAGTACAAATACGAAGAGTCTGTTAAATTAACAGCAGAGGCAGAAGAAGGTTACGGCAATCCTGTATGGACCGGAGATTTCACAAAAGCAGAATTTACAATGCCGGCAAAAGCAGTTGCGCTGACGGTTTCTGCAGGAATAAATGTATATACTATCACCTGGGATGCCGGAGAAGGTAAGTTCCCTGACGGAAGTACCCAGAAGACAACGACAGTAGAGTATGGCAAGACACCGGAAGAGCCGGAGACACCGACAAAGACGGCAGATGCAGTAGGTACTTATACTTTCACAGGTTGGAGCCCAACAATCAGTGCAGTAACAGGAAATGCAACATATACAGCACAGTATAGTACAAGCAAGAACAGCTATACGATCACATGGAAATCAGGTGAGGGCAAGTTTGCTGACGGAAGTACCCAGAAGACAACGACAGTAGAGTATGGGAAGACACCTGCAGCACCAGAGACACCGACAAAGTCGGCAGATGCAGAGAATACATATAACTTCTCTAATTGGAGCCCAGCAATCAGTGCAGTAACAGGAAATGCAACATATACAGCACAGTATAGTTCAAGTAAGAACAGCTATACGATCACATGGAAATCAGGTGACGGCAAGTTTGCTGACGGAAGTACCCAGAAGACAACGACAGTAGAGTATGGGAAGACACCTGCAGTGCCGGGGACACCGACAAAAGCGGCAGATGCAGAGAATACATATAATTTCTCAAGCTGGAGTCCTTCAATAATAGCAGTAACAGGAAATGCAACATATACAGCACAGTATAGTTCGAGCAAAAACAGCTATACGATCACATGGAAGTCAGGCGATGGAGAGTTTGCTGACGGAAGTACCCAGAAGACAACAACAGTAGAGTATGGTAAGACACCGGAAGAGCCGGAGAAACCGACAAAGGCGGCAGATGCAACATTTGACGGATGGAATCCGGCAGTTACTGAAGTAACAGGTGATATCACTTATACTGCAGTTTTCAGTAAAAAGAATAAGAGCAACGGAGGAGGATCATCAGGCGGCAGCAGTGGTGGTTCGGGTTCAACCACTTTATTGACAGGATCAGGGTCTCAAAGCGACGCACCGGCATACTCACCACGCTGGCAGATACGAGCTGACGGGAAGTGGTTCATCACGAGGACAAATGGTCAGATGGTAATCAATGCATGGCTCTGTGATGATGTGATACCAAGCAACGGAAAATATGTATGGTATCTGATTCAGGCAGATGGAGCGATGCTTGTCGCCGGACTGGTCAGGGACAATACAGGAAATTACTACAGCATGGAGATGGATCCGCACAATCAGCATTTCGGAATGCTCAGATATAAGAGTGGATACTATTCCTGTAACGGTCAGGTGATATATCTCGAGCTGGAAGAGAATAACATATCATCTCTCGGAGCCATCAAGAATCCTGCGACTGTGGAAAAACTCAAACAGATATATGGTGAAACATATTATCCGATAGATAATTCGTCGGCTGTTTATACATCAAATTTCTGATATGAATTTACAGGGTTGGTTGATACCAGCCCTGTATTATTATGAAATAAATTATTAAACTGCAGCACATCATCGCGGTATAAATGAACCAAACAAAACTGATACGGACGTATCAGTTGATATTCGGGAATTAAACAATAATATTTAAATGCACTGACAATTATTTAATTGTGGTAATGGTAAATTTATGATTCATAAGGAGGGTTAATATGGCGCTGGATGTGTGGTAGCTTGCCGGGGTCTGAAAATAGCATAAAGATTATAAAACGGGCTTTGGCTTTTGCCAGGCCCGAAACTGTGTTAAAAGGGATATACTTTGGAAAAGAGAGCCTTTTGCAAAAATTTTTGCAAAACACCAAATGTATAAAATCAGACACAGTGCTGATAGTTATTTAACTAACGGGAATGTTAAACAATAGACATATTAAACAAAATAGCGACAGTATCATAATAAAAAATTGTGATAAATAAATAACTATTCTTTATATTTTCGGATTTCTTGGTATACTTAAACTATGAAGAAAACAAGACTGATCATTATTACATTTCTTTTCATGATTATTCTTTCAGGCTGCTCGTCAAAGAACAGTTATGAAGGAAGCGAATTCCTTATGGGTACAGTTGTAAATGTTAAGCTGTACAATTCTTCAGACTCCGGGAAAGTTGCCTTGGATATCTTTAACGAAATATATGAACTGGAACAGACCATATCTTGGAGGATGGAGGATTCTCCCATTGCTGTTCTGAACAGGACAGGAGAGGTAAGCAAAACCGGTTTTCCGGAAGCTGATGAGATTTTTCCTGTTACAAAGAAGTTATACGATAATTCGGAGGGTGCATTTGATATCACGGCCGGAAAACTTTCTGTGCTTTGGGGGATAGGCACTTCTGATGCAAGAGTTCCTTCAGATGATGAAATCGCAGATGCTCTGAAATATGTTGACGGTTCATCCGTTGTTGTAACAGATTCAGATGTTACCATAGGAGATTCTCAGTTTATTGATCTCGGTTCCATTGGTAAGGGATATGCATGTGACAGAGCAAGAGAAATACTTGAGAAATCTGATGCAGAGGGTGCGTGTATAGCTGTCGGAGGCAGTATTCTGGTTTATGGCAGACATAACAATAAAGATTCATATACTATAGCCATAAGGGATCCTGACGGCAGTATAAGCGATTATATAGGTACTGTAGAGGTGAATGATTGCGTCGTATCAACTTCAGGAGATTATGAACATGTACTGGAATCAGAAGGCGTGAAATACCATCATATACTTGATACTTCAACGGGTTATCCTGTAGGTTTTCCGGGAGAGTCGGAGCTTAAAAGCGTGACGGTCATATGTCACGACGGGATATTGTCTGATGCATTATCTACGGCGTGTTTTGCCGCGGGACTTGAGGATGGTATGAAGCTTGCAAGGCAGTATGGTGCAGAAGCAATATTTGTGACAAGAGACAGAGAGATAATTACAACAGGTATTCAGCTTGATAATCAGATATCCGATAAATGACTAAATTATTAAAAAAAGGCGATATTGCTGTCATAGTGTTTTTTCTTCTGCTTTCGGTGTTTCTGTTTCTTTTACAGTTTAGCAGCAACAGCGGAAAGACCGTTGCAGAGATTTATTTCGACGGTGATCTGATTCACAGAGCCGTATTGGACGATGTTTCCGAACCATATCATATTTCGGTTAATAATGCAGAAATAGAGATATCAAAGGATTCCGCGGGTTTTGTGGAATCAGACTGTCCTGACCGTATCTGCGTAAGAAGCGGGGCATTGTCCCGGATCGGGGATATGGCTGCATGCGTACCTAATCGTGTCGTGCTTAAAATAACTGCTGATGATTCTTCATTGATATCAGCTCCGGGCACAGAACAGGAGGGAATAGATGCAGTTACCTATTAAAAAGATGACGTTTTATTCCATAATGGGAGCCCTGGCGATAGCTTTGTCGGCAGCAGAATACCTGATTATACCGGAAATAGGATTACTTCCGCCGGGCGCCAAACCCGGGCTGGCCAATATAGTTGTTCTTGTGGCAGCCTGCACAGGAAGCATAGCGGGAACATTTTATATCATTTTGCTTAAATCATTGTTTGTTCTGATTACAAGAGGCGGATCGGCATTTTTTATGAGTATTTCGGGAGGATTGGTCAGCGGCATCTGTATGGTAATGCTTATCAGAAATGCCGGTAAATTGTTTTCTCTGATAGGAATCTCGGTGATATCAGCCGTTGTGCATAATATGGCACAGTTCATTGCGGCATCGGTGCAGACAGGCATGCTTCTTCCGGTTTTCTACCTTGCTATGCTGATTGTTTTCGGCATTATAAGCGGTGTCCTGACCGGTGTGCTGGCAGAAACAGTACTGCCGAGACTGATAAAGGTTTTAAAGCCACTGCAGATGGCAGAAACATAAGATATTTGTTCCGAAAATAAGATGATGGGGAGGGTTTATGAAGAGTAAAGTCGAAGGCGTTCTTCTACCACTGAAAAAGATACGAGGTGGTGTAGAGGCCGATCATCAGAAAAAAGCCGCAGATGTCCCGATGAGGAGGATGCCTGTGCCGGAATTTGTCCGGATTCCTATGCAGCAGTCTATCGGAGCTCCGTGTGAGCCTGTTGTCAAGGTTGGGGATTATGTGTACGAAGGTACAAAAATCGGAGAGGGCAAAGGACCGGTTTCGGCTCCGGTACATTCATCCGTATCAGGAACAGTGACAGAGATAGGCGATGTGAAGCTGTCAAACGGAAACATCTGCACAGGAATTACGATCAAATGCGATAAAAAGAGAGCGGAAGATCCCGACAAGAGACCTCCTGTCATCAATTCAACAGAGGATTTTCTTGATGCTGTCAGAGAGTGTGGTCTTGTAGGTCTTGGAGGAGCGGGATTTCCTACACACGCAAAGCTGCGTTCGGCACTCAAGTCAGAGCCGCATGTTGACACATTAATAGTCAATGCTGCAGAGTGTGAACCATACATATCGGTGGACTGCCGTGAATGTATGGAGTACCCTCAGAATATATATAAAGGTATCAAGGCATTGCTGAAATGGATGGATTTCAAGCAGGTTATCATAGGTGTTGAGGATAACAAACCTAAGTCTTTTGAAACGTTAAGGAAAATCGCCGAATCAGATGATGATACGGACGACAGAATCAGGCTGATGAGCCTCCGCAGCAGATATCCTCAGGGTGCAGAGAAGATGATGATATGGGTCACGACAGGCCGTGTGGTTCCGATAGGCAAACTCCCTTCTGATGTCGGATGCGTGGTCATGAATGTTGAAACCTGTTCTGTTATCGGACGATACCTAAGCTCCGGACGACCTATGATAAGCCGATCACTCACCGTGGACGGTGATGCGATTAACGGACCGTTTAATGTCCGTGTTCCCATAGGCACCCGTATACAGGATGTAATCGATGCCTGCGGAGGTTACAGCAGACCGCCGAAAAAGATAATACTCGGCGGTCCGATGATGGGACCTGCTCTTGTTTCAACAGAAGCACCGATCTGTAAACAGAATAATGCTATTATTGTGCTGGGCGAAAGTGGATATGAAAAGAATCCAGAGTGGGCCTGCATTCACTGCGGAAAATGTGTATCTGCCTGCCCGATGCATCTTGTACCGCTTAAGCTGGCCGAAAAGGCAAAAATCAAGGATGTTGCGGGACTAAAGGATCTTCAGATAATGGCCTGCATGGAATGCGGAAGCTGCGCATTTGTCTGTCCGTCACACAGACCGTTGGTTCAGTTTATAAGAATGGGCAAAGCTTTAGTCAGAGAGGAGGGGAAAAATGATAAATGTTAACTACAAACTTACAGTATCATCGTCTCCCCATGCTCATGCGAAAGAATCCGTAAAAAGCATTATGAGAGATGTTGTCATAGCTCTGATTCCGGCGGCTGTGGTGAGCGTAGCATACTTCGGAATGAGTGCTATGTGGCTTATTATTGCATCCGTGGCGGCTTCGGTGTTTTTTGAGTATGCGTATTGCAGGATAATGAAAAAGCCGGTTACAATAGGTGATTTCAGTGCAGTAATCACAGGAATACTGATAGCGTTTAATGTTCCTGCAGGCATGCCGATATGGATGGTTATCATAGGCGATTTTATTGCGATTATTATAGTCAAGGAATTTTTCGGAGGCCTAGGACAGAATTTTGTCAATCCGGCCCTGGCTGCCAGGATTATACTGATGGTTTCATTCCCAAAAGAGATGACATCGTATCCGCTTAATAATATGGCGGCGGATGCAGTCACAACGGCGACACCTCTTACGCTGGCAGGCACTGCAGAAGCACCGTCTGTTCTAAGTCTTTTCGCAGGATATCACACAGGATGCCTGGGTGAGATATGTGCGGCGGCACTTGTAATCGGTTTTATATATCTGCTTATACGAAAGGTCCTTACACCGGTTATTCCTGCTTGCTATCTGGGTACGGTTGCCCTGATCATGCTTATTGCCGGGAGAGGAGACTTTTACGGAATGCTGTACCAGCTTCTCAGCGGAGGACTTCTGCTCGGTGCATTGTTTATGGCGACGGATTATGTTACAAGTCCGGTTAATTTCAAGGGAAGAATAGTTTACGGTGTTGGCTGCGGTCTTCTGACCTGTCTGATAAGACTTTTCGGGTCTTCAGCCGAAGGAGTATCATTCTCGATCATAATCATGAACATTCTGGTTCCCCATATCGAAAAACTGACCAGATCAAAGGTATTCGGGGAGGTGAGATCATGAGAAGTGAGATTATTAAACCTGCGTTGACTTTGTTACTGATATGTCTTGTATCGACACTTGTACTCAGCATTACCAACAGTATCACATCGGAAAAAATAATTGAAACAGAAAAAAAACAGGCGGAAACCGCCAGACAGAAAGTGCTTCCGAAGGCCGATCATTTTGAATTGATAGGCGATGATGAAGGAAATGAAGTCTATGCGGGCAAAGATGCATCAGGTGAGCTTGTCGGATATACGGTTGCGGTTAATGATAAGAGTTATGGCGGTGATATACGCGTAATGACCGGAATGGACGTTGATATGAAGGTCACGGGTATAAGTATTCTTACCATCAACGATACTCCTGGTCTCGGGATGAATGCAAAAAAAGACAGCTTTCTTGATCAGTACACGGATAAGACAGCAGGCTCTGCAGTATGCAGCAAAAATGCATCCGGTGACGAGATTCAGGCTATCACGGGTGCAACGAGAACGACTGAGGCAGTAACCAGATGTGTCAATGCCGCCGGAAATGCCGTGAAAAATCTGACGGAAGGAGGTAACTGATATGGCAGATAATAAAAAATGCGGACTGGGCCATGAGTTTACCAAGGGAATACTGATGGAGAATCCTACATTCCGTCTTGTGTTGGGTACATGCCCGACATTGGCTGTATCTACTTCAGTGGCTTCGGCAATCGGAATGGGAATCGCTGCTACTATAGTTTTGACATGTTCAAATATAGCAATATCCGCCCTGAGAAAGGTCATACCGGATAAGGTGCGTATTCCCGCGTTTATAGTCATCATTGCTTCTTTTGTGACGGTTGTCCAGCTGCTGGTCAAAGCTTTTGTTCCGGCTTTGGATGCGGCACTGGGTGTTTACCTGCCTTTGATAGTCGTAAACTGTATAATCCTCGGACGTGCGGAAGCATTTGCATCAAAAAATTCAGTTGCTGCTTCGGCACTTGACGGACTGGGAAT
The DNA here is from genome assembly GCA_030531245.1 of Lachnospiraceae bacterium. Classification (GTDB taxonomy): domain Bacteria; phylum Bacillota; class Clostridia; order Lachnospirales; family Lachnospiraceae; genus Darwinimomas. Next base: position 78,639 of record JAUNOA010000003.1, on the reverse strand, counting down.
GGGAATAGGATTTCTTACGGCTCTGACATGTATGAGTACTGTCCGGGAGGTTCTCGGGTCCGGAACGTTTCTTTCAGGTATAAAAGATCTTCTTGCTGTGTTCGGAGATGTTCAGTTCAACGGTTTCACCATTCCGTTTATTAATTCACATCCAATGACAATATTTGTTCTTGCTCCCGGAGGTTTCTTTGTTTTCGGTATTATGATCGCACTTGCAAATTATGTTGCCGAAAAGAACGGAAAATCAAAGGCAGAACTTAAAGGATGCGGAAGCTGTCCGATGGCAGCTACCTGCAGAGTTAAAGAGGAGGTCGGTGTATCATGACGATGACGAAAGAGCTTTTTGCAGTACTTCTTACGGCTATACTGACCAATAATTTTGTTTTATGCAAATTCCTGGGTATCTGCCCGTTCCTCGGTGTGTCCAAGAAGTTTGATACCGCATTGGGAATGAGTATCGCGGTTATCTTTGTAATGGTGCTTGCGACAGCGGTATGTTATCCGATAAATGCATTTATACTTGTCCCGAACGGAATAGAATATCTTCAGACAATAGTTTTCATTCTGGTTATCGCTGCACTTGTTCAGTTTGTCGAGACGGTATTAAAGAAGTATCTTCCCGATCTGTATAAGGCATTGGGTATTTATCTGCCTCTTATTACGACAAACTGTGCGGTACTTGGTGTAGTTCTTCTGAATATTGACAATAATTATAATTTCGCAGCATCAATCGTCAATTCACTCGGAGGAGGAATCGGATTTATGATTGCTATGATAATGTTCTCCGGAGTCAGAGAAAAGATGGAAAACTGTGATATCCCCAAAGGGCTGCAGGGACTGCCGATCACTCTGATAGCTGCTGCACTTACGAGCTGCAGTTTTCTGGGATTTACCGGAGTAGTAGATAACATTTTCAAATTATGATAATCAGGAGGTTATGATGAACCAGATCTTAATACCTGTAATTATAGTATCGGTTATCGGACTGATTCTCGGAATAGGACTCGCGGTTTCTTCCAAACTTTTTGCTGTCCCCGTGAATGAGAAACAGTTGAAAATAAGAGAATGTCTGCCGGGAGTAAACTGCGGAGCATGCGGTTTTTCGGGATGTGACGGGTACGCTGCGGCTCTGGCTGAGGGTACTACAACCGAGACGGCAAGATGTGTCCCGGGAGGAGCTGAGGCCAGTAAGGCAATTGCGGCAGTGCTTGGAGTTAAGGCTGAAAAGGCAAGCAGAAAAACTGCGGTGGTATTGTGTCAGGGGAATCAATCCAATGTCGGGACTAAGCTTAATTATGTCGGTGCTGACAGCTGCCGTATGGCGGTTCAGCTTTTCGGCGGCCCCAAGGATTGCGTATACGGATGTCTCGGAATGGGGGACTGTATTGATGTATGTCAGTATAATGCCTTGTTCATATGTGACGGCGTGGCAAGAGTAAACCCCGAGGCATGCAAAGCCTGCGGTATGTGTGTTAAAACCTGTCCCAGAGGCCTGATAGAGATACTCCCTTATGACAGGCAGTTTGCATACGTATTCTGTAAGAATAAAGACAAAGGTGTTGAAACAAGAAAGAACTGTAAGCAGGGATGTCTGGCATGTACAAAATGCGTCAGGGTATGTCCGGAAGGAGCCGTAAGTATAACGGATAATCATGCTGTTATAGATATAAATAAATGTATAGGCTGCGGAAAATGTGAGGAGGACTGTCCTACAGGGGCTATAAATGTGATAAGGAACAAAGCGTAATTTCAGTCATAAGAATATATTTCTCTGTATTATAACCCGGGTATGAGTAGATGCATGCCCGGGTTTCTTCATATGATGGGAACTTTCTCCGCATTTCCTATTATACAAGCGCTCCGCAGGATGCTTTACTTACGCGTAAAGGAATATGTCGCTGAAGCGACCGCGCTCGGGGCGAGCATATCGCAAGCGATATGCTTACTAAACTGTTTAGTGAAAATTGTATAAAAGGGTGTACATTCTAACATATTAGTGTTAGAATAATGGAGTTAAAACCTGCGGCGTTACCGCAGTAATAAATTAGGAGGAAAATTATGAAAAAGTTTTTAGCAATCGCTATGGCAGCTGTAATGGTACTTTCACTTGCAGCATGTGGCGGATCTGCAGCACCTGCAGCTGAAGAAGAAGCACCTGCAGCAGAGGCAGCAGCACCTGCAGCAGAGGCAACAGCAGAAGTTAAGGAAGCTTCAGCAGAAGAAGTTGCAGAAGTTGCAGCAGTTACAAAGGTTGGCGTTTCAATGCCTACAAAGGATCTTCAGAGATGGATTCAGGATGGTGACAATATGAAGGCACAGCTCGAAGAGCTCGGCTATGAAGTTGACCTTCAGTACGCATCAAACGATGTTCAGACTCAGGTTTCTCAGATCGAGAACATGATCGCAAGCGGTGCAACAGTACTTGTTATCGCAGCTATCGAGGGTTCTTCACTTGGTGAGGCTCTTGCAATGGCAAAAGAGAACGGCATCCCGGTAATCGCTTATGACCGTCTTCTTATGAACTCAGATGCAGTTTCTTACTATGCAACATTTGATAACTACAAGGTTGGACAGGTTCAGGGTCAGTACGTAATCGATACTCTTGATCTTGACAATGCTGATGGTCCGTTCGTACTTGAGTTCACAGCTGGTGACCCGGGTGACAACAACGCAGGATTCTTCTTCAACGGCGCTATGGACCTCATCAAGCCTTACATCGAGTCAGGCAAGGTTGTTGTAACTTCAGGTCAGACAACATTTGAAGAAGTTGCTACACCTACATGGGGAACAGATGTTGCTCAGAAGAGAGCAGAGGATATCCTTGCTACATACTATGCAGACGGAACAGAGCTTGATGCATGGGTTTGCTCAAACGACTCAACAGCACTTGGTGTTGAGAACGCACTTGCAGCTAACTACACAGGAGCTTATCCGATCGTTACAGGTCAGGACTGCGATATCGAGAATACAAAGAACATGATCGCTGGAAAGCAGTCAATGTCAGTATTCAAGGATACTCGTACTCTTGCAGCTCAGGTTGTAAAGATGGTTGGTCAGATCCTTACAGGTTCAACAGTTGATGTTAACGATACTGAGACATATGACAATGGCACAGGCATCGTTCCTTCATTCCTTTGCGAGCCGGTATTTGCTGATGCAAACAACTACAAAGAGCTCCTTATCGATTCTGGTTACTACACAGAGGATCAGCTTAAATAATTAATTAAATAGTTGTATACCTTTTGGGCATGCGAGCCTCGTGCTCGCGTGCCCATCTACTACTTAGACAAAAGGAGAGGTTATTGTGGGCAACATAATTTTGGAGATGAAGAATATCATCAAGGAATTCCCCAATGTTCGTGCCTTGGATAATGTAAATCTGAAGGTAGAAGAGGGTGAAATCCATGCGCTTGTCGGCGAAAACGGTGCCGGTAAGTCCACACTTATGAATGTTCTGTCCGGTGTTTATCCGTATGGTACATATGAGGGTGATATTATTTACAACGGAGAAGTATGCCAGTTTCATAAGATCAAGGATTCTGAGGAAAAGGGTATCGTAATTATTCATCAGGAGCTCGCTCTTGTTCCGCAGATGTCCATCGGCGAGAATATGTTCCTTGGAAACGAAAAGGGCAAAAAGAATGCAATTGACTGGAATGAGACATATAAAGATGCTGATAAGTACATTAAGATGGTTGGACTTACAGAATCTTCACATGTTCTTATTAAAGATATAGGTACAGGTAAGCAGCAGCTTGTTGAAATCGCAAAAGCACTTGCTAAACATGCTAAGCTTCTTATCCTCGATGAGCCTACATCATCCTTGAATGAAACAGATTCAAGAGCTCTGCTTGATCTCATGCTTGAGTTCAAGAAACAGGGCATGACTATGATTATTATCACTCATAAGCTTAATGAGGTTGTTTATGTTGCGGATAAGATTACCGTTATCCGTGATGGTACCACAGTTGAGACTATGGACTGCAAGAAGGATGATATCGATGAGGCACGTATTATCAAGGGAATGGTTGGACGTGAGCTTACAGACCGTTTCCCGAAGCGTCATGATGTTGCTATCGGTGATGTCAATCTTGAAGTTCAGAACTGGAGCGTTGAACATCCGATTTACGAAGGCCGTAAGGTTGTTGACAATGTAAACTTTAATGTAAAGAAGGGTGAGGTCGTAGGTATCTACGGACTTATGGGAGCCGGAAGAACCGAGCTTTCAATGAGTATCTTCGGTCAGTCATACGGTTCCAATATTACAGGTAAACTTATTGTTAAAGGTCAGGAGATTACACTCAAGTCTCCGAGACAGGCAATCGATGCTGGTATCGCTTATGTAACTGAGAGCAGAAAGGTCAATGGACTTGTCCTGACCAACTCAATCAAGATCAACACTTCACTTGCCAACATGAAGGATGTATCTGAGAAGAGTATTATTGATGCCGATAAGGAATATGCGGTAGCAGTAGAGTACAAAGAAAAACTGAAGACCAAGACTCCTACTGTTGAGCAGAATGTAGGTAATCTGTCAGGCGGAAACCAGCAGAAGGTTCTTCTTTCAAAATGGATGTTTGCCAATCCGGATATCCTCATTCTCGATGAGCCGACAAGAGGTATCGATGTCGGCGCAAAGTATGAGATCTACTGTATTATCAATCAGCTGGTCGCAGACGGAAAGTCTGTTGTCATGATTTCTTCCGAACTTCCAGAGGTTATAGGTATGAGCGACCGGATTTACGTTATGAACGAAGGAAAATTCATAACAGAGATGCCTGCAAGCGAGGCAACTCAGGAAAATATTATGGCTGCAATTATTCAGTCAGGAAAGGGCGAATGATATGAAGACTGTTAAATTTTCAGAAATCGTAAAAAAATATACTATGGTCATCGCCCTGGTCCTTGTTGTTATACTTTTTTCAATAACAACTCAGGGCAAGATATTATATGCACAGAATATTAACAACCTTATTTCTCAAAACGGTTATGTTTTTGTTCTTGCAGCAGGTATGCTCCTATGTATCCTTACAGGCGGTAACATTGACCTTGCTTGCGGTTCGGTAGTTTGTTTCACCGGCGGTATCGGTGCTGTGCTGATGAGTAATGGTGTAAACTGCTGGATAGCTGTAATTGTAATGTTGCTTGTAGGTGCACTTATCGGTGCATGGCAGGGATTCTGGATTGCATATATCAAGGTTCCTCCGTTCATCACAACACTTGCAGGTATGTATGCATTCAGAGGTCTAAGCAACGTTGTTCTGCAGGGACTTGCAGTCGGCGTCAGCGATACAACATTCCTTAATGTTTTCGGTGGCGGTGCAGATTGCTATATCCCTGATTTTCTCGGCGGCGGAAGCATCAATATGCTTTGCGTAGTTGCAGGTATCGTGATTGCAGCACTTATTGCTGTTGTTACATTTGTTTCCAGAGGAAGAGCAAGAAGAAACGGCTATACAGTAAACCCGCTTCCGGGAGTTATTATTAAGACTGTTATTATCTGTGCTGTTATTGTATGGCTTTTCTATAAGCTGGCACAGTACAAAGGTATTCCTACAGTTCTGATCTGGATAGCACTTGTTCTTCTCGTTTATAACTATATTACACAGAATACGACAATGGGACGTTATCTGTATGCAGTAGGAAGTAACGAAAAGGCAACAACACTTTCAGGTATCGATTCAAGAAAGCCATATTTCTTCGCGTATGTTAATATGGGACTTATGTCAGGTCTTGCCGGCATTCTCACAACTGCGAGAGCTCAGGGTGCACAGCCTACATTTGGACAGGGCTATGAGATGGATGCCATAGCAGCCTGCTTCATCGGCGGCGCTTCTGCATACGGCGGTGAAGGAAGTATCTTTGGTGTAATTATCGGTGCAGTTCTTATGGGTATCATCAACCAGGGTATGAGTATCATGGGTATCGAGGCAAACTATCAGAAGGTAGTTAAGGGTCTTGTACTTCTCATTTCCATCATCTTTGATGTATTATCAAATAAGAAGAAGAATTAAGGAGGGGAAGAGATGAAAATATCAGAAGTTTTAAAGAAAAACGCAATGCTCATCGTTCTTGTCCTGGTTTATATCTTCTTTACAATCATGACAAAGGGAGCGATGTTCCAGCCGCTTAACTTCAATGCACTTATCACTCAGAATGCATACGTATACATACTTGCAACAGGTATGCTGATGTGTATGCTTACCGGTGGTAACATCGATCTGAGCTGTGGTTCTTTCGTATGTTTACTGGGTGCAGTCGGCGGTATCCTTATGGTTAACCTTAAGGTCAGCCCAATTATCGCAATTCTTGTTATGCTGCTTTGCGGTATCGTATACGGATCATTACTTGGTTTTCTTATTGCTTATGTAAATGTTCCGCCGTGGATTGCAACACTTGCAGGATACCTTTCATTCAGAGGATGGGGTACGGCACTTCTTTCTGCGAACTCTTCAACAGGAAGTATTGCACCGTTCCCGGAGGAGTTCCTGAAGCTGTTTTCAGGTAAGATTTTCAGTTCACCGATGAACAAGATGAATGCTGTTTGCATCATCGTTGGTGTTGTTGCATCTGTGCTTGTAGTTGTTCTTAATTTCTCAAGCCGTGCAAATAAGATTAAGAAGGGTTATGAGGCAGATTCATTACTTCAGGTAATCGTAAAGTCTGTGCTTGCTGTTGCAGCTATCATGCTCTTTGCTTATAAGCTTTCACTTGCAGGAGGTATTCCTACAGCTCTTGTATGGGTTGTTGTAATCGTGCTTATATATCATTTTATTACAAGCAAGACGGTATTGGGACGTTATTTCTACGTTATCGGCGGTAATAAAGAAGCTGCAAGACTTTCAGGTGTTGATACCAGAAAGATTATGTTCCTGGCATACCTCAACATGGAAATTCTCACAGTAATTACTTCTTATATCGCAATTTCACGTTTCCAGGCAGCTAACTCAACAGCCGGTACTAACTACGAGATGGATGCGATTGCAGGATGTGTTGTCGGTGGTGTATCTGCATACGGCGGTTCAGGAACTGTATTCGGTATGATCATAGGTGCTACGCTTATCGGTGTTATCAACCTTGGTATGTCACTTATGGGTATCGATGCCAACTGGCAGAAGGTTGTTAAGGGCGTCGTTCTTCTTGCTGCTGTTGTATTTGATATCTTCGCAAACAAGAAGAAGAAATGATTTAAGGTATAATATATACTGGTTTAAGCAGACTCATCGGAAAAATGATGAGTCTGTTTTTTCTCTGGCCGGCAGTCCTGTCATTCCGGGCTTTGCTTCTCGCGATCATAGACTCTCTCGAAGCAAACCCTCCAGCGGACTGCCTGCGTATTGTACCCTGATGCGGCTGCGCTCGGCGCGGGCATCTCGCAAGCTATATGCCGGTGATGTCTTATAATTATAAAAATATGGTATAATTACAAAGGTATTATTAAAAATTAAAAGAAGGAGAGCAATGAATTGTCGATTTTTAAAGCTGAATGAGAATACAAAGACAAGAAATCTGGCAGATAGGTGTTTTCAGCCGATATCCGACAATGATGATTATTATCTTGATGATATATTCGACAGTCGCATTGCCGTGGCTGAAAATGAAGATGGGTTGATATCAATGGCACATCTGCGAAGGTTTATCCTGACTTATAATGAAACAGAAAAGTCAGCCTGGTATATCTGTTACGTATGTACTGATCCTGAATACAGAAATAAAGGATATATGTCTCTGCTGCTTAAGTATGTACTTGATACGCTGAAAAAGGAAGGCGAAGGCTTCACATTCCTCGCACCTGTAGACAAAGATATATATGAAAAACTGGGTTTTAGGTATTCATGGAAGTTTAATGCAGAAGAGGCAGATATCCTGTACGCGGACGATGATATTTCCGAATGCTGCGCTTGTCTTTTAAATGACACTACATTTGTTGCACCGGACAGAATCAGAAATGCAGAGAGTTACAGGAACTTGTTTTACAGACCTTTTTCGGGAAATGAAGCAGTCAGATATTTTGATTATTTCCATATACGACCTAATAAAAGTTATGATTCGACACCTCTTGATACATTTATCTGGACTGATATAGTCAATACTCAGTATTGCATTGTTGATAACAGATGTCTGCTTCTGAGGGATAACAGTGAAGGAACAATAGGCGCAGCACTTCCTTTCTGCCGTGAAAACGAATTGTGTTACTATCAGTTCCTTCAGGAAAGATATTTTGAATATGTTCTCAGAACCGGACTGAAAGTTTATCTGGCTGATGAAGAAGGGACAAAATATCTTGAAAATGCCGGGATGCTGTCCGGGTATGATATTACGGAAGAGAGGGAGATATTTGATTATATATACTCAGGTGAAGCACTAAGAACTCTTAAAGGCAGAAAGTTCTCTAAAAAGAGAAATCATCTGACAGCTTTTCTGAAGAAATATGAAGGAAGATGGGAATACAGAACATTAGGATATGATGACAGGATGGAAATCATAGATTTTCTTCATAAATGGAATGATGTGAAAGTACCTGAATCAGGGAACGGGAATGACGGGATAAATCTCGGGGGAGAATATGATATTAAAGCAACGCTTGAGATTGATGAAAAGGGTACGATAGCAATACTGTCAGATCCGGAATTGTTAAAATGTATCAAAACAGGTGGTATATATATATCCGGAGAACTTAAAGCATTTTCAATCGGTGCGTATAATCCGGATGAAAAAATGGCAGTTGTAGAGATCGAAAAAGCAGACCCGGATATTGAAGGGTTGTATCAGCTTATAAACAGAGAATTTCTGGTACATGAGTTTTCGGATGCTGAATTGGTCAACAGAGAAGATGATGTCGGTATACCGGGACTGCGACAGGCAAAAATGTCATATCATCCGGTTATGTTTGAAAAAAGATATAATATAGAAAAGTAACAAAAGATGCGGGCTTTCGCCCGCATCCGTTTTGTGTAATATGAATTACAGAGCTTTCTTTGCATTGTCGATGATTGCTGCATCTGTAAGAGTTGTCTTGCTTACATATCCAGGAATCGGAACGATACGTGCATTGACTGCATCAACGATCCAGTCAGCCTGCGGGAAGAATCTGTCATCATACTCTGATGGAGGTGTGATCCAGTTCTTTGCACCTACAACTACAGGCGGTGCATCGAGATAATCGAAGCAGAGAGTTGTAAGGTTCTGAGCGATATCGTTAAGGAATGTTCCACGGGCACATGCATCTGATGCAAGAACTACGCGGCCTGTCTTCTTAACAGACTCAACGAGCTGATCATAATTAAGCGGAACGAGTGACGGAAGGTTGATAACCTCTGCCTCAAGACCGTACTTCTCTGAAAGCTCTTTAGCTGCGTCCATTGCTCTGTAGAGTGTAGCACCGATTGTGATGATAGTAAGATCCTTGCCTTCGCGAACCTTGTTAACATCGCCGTTCTTCCACTCATATTCTTCAACCGGAACACCGCCTTTATGGAACTCCTCACCCTTGTCATAGATTCTCTGTGACTCGAAGATGATACATGGATCTGTTCCGTTAAGAGCTGCCTGCATAACGCCCTTAGCCTCGTAAGGAGTAGCAGGGAAGTATACCTTAAGGCCCGGAATGTGAGCAACGAGTGCAACCCAATCCTGTGAATGCTGAGCACCGTACTTAGCACCAACCGACATACGAAGTACCAGAGGCATTCTGAGGATGCCGGCTGACATTGCCTGCCATTTTGACATCTGGTTGAATACTTCATCACCTGCACGTCCGAGGAAGTCAGTGTACATAAGCTCAATAAGTGCACGTCCGCCTGAAAGAGCGTAACCAACACCTGCGCCTACGATAGCAGCCTCTGAAATAGGAGAGTTGAACAGTCTTGAATATGGAATGGAATCCATCATGTTACGGAATACAGCATAAGCTCCACCCCAGTCACGAACATCCTCACCCCATGCACAGAGTGTAGGATCCTCATAATACTTGTTGAAGATTACTTCTGAAAGGGCATCACGGATACCGAATACTTTGATCTTTGAGAATGGTTTGCCATCCTGATCAAATGCATAGCGTTCCTTCTTTGCTCTTGAGATGTAAGCAGCATTCTCCTCCTTTGGAGTAGTAACACGGATTTCAGCCTTCTCATCCATAGACTTTCTTGTCTCATTTGAGTACATTGTCTTAGCAATGAAATCAGGCTCTTTATCGAAATCTGTGTAAGGAGAGATGCTCTGGTCTGCAGCTGCGCGGCAGATCATGGTCATACGGTCAGCTGTCTCCTTGAGAAGGTTAGCAAAGAATTCGTCTGAAGCTACGCCGGCCTTTACAAGCTCCTCACGGAACTTAACGATCGGATCCTGAGCTCTCCATGCTTCGATCTCTTCTTTTGTTCTGTATGCGTTCTGGTCAGATGTTGAGTGACCTACAAGACGATATGTTACAACATCGAGAAGAACAGGACCCTGTCCCTTCTTGATGAGTTCAAGTTTTCTCTTGTATGCATCGATAACTGCAAGCGGATTCCATCCGTCAACACGCTCTGCATGCATCTCGTTCGGTGAGATACCTGCTGCATAGCGGGCTACCATATCGTATGCCATTGTTTCGCCCTGTGTCTGGCCGCCCATGCCGTAACCGTTGTTGAAGATGTTGTAGATGATTGGAAGACCGCCCTTGTTGAATGGCTTCTCCCAAAGCTTTGTATACTGATCCATAGAAGCAAAGTTCATTGACTCATATACAGGACCGCAGCCGAGTGATGCATCACCGATATTACAGATAACAGCGCCCTTCTTTGAGTTTACTTTCTTGAAGAGAGCAGCACCTGTTGAAACAGGAGCAGAACCACCTACGATAGCGTTGTTCGGGAAGATACCGAACGGCAGGAAGAAAGCATGCATTGATCCGCCCATACCATGATGGAAACCGGGCTGACGAGCGAAGAGCTCAGCTGTTGTTCCGTAGAGGAGGAAGCGGATAGCAAGTTCCTTAACATCCTTTGTATCGCCGAATTTCTTTACTGCTTCAAATGTCTGTCCGCCGAGGAATTCTTCCATGATCTTGATAAGCTCTTTGTCTGAAAGCTTCTGGATAGATGAAAGACCCTTTGCAAGGATTTCGGAATGTGATCTGTGTGATCCGAATGTGATATCGTCTGCACCGAGAAGATAAGCTTCACCGACACATGATGACTCCTGACCAAGTGAAAGATGAGCAGGTCCCGGGTATGTTGTCTCTACACCGTTGTAAACAGCCTGTGTCTTGATCTGTGTGAGCATATACTCGAACTCACGGCAGATAGCCATATCTCTGTAGATACGGATAAGGTCTTCTTTAGTATAGTTGCCTTCTTTAAGTTCCTGCTTGATGGTTTTCTTGTATGTACATACAGGAATATCAGCAAATGAAATCTTACCTGATGCTCTGGTCTTATCGGGATCCAGATATAATGACTTTGGCATAATTTATTTTCTCCTTATATAATATAGTTTTTATTTGATCATGAATAATCCTTCACGGATTACTTCTGATACTGTCGGATGCGGGAATACGATCTTCTTGATGCGTTCTATCGGCATTTCTGTATCAAGCAGCATTGCTGCACCGTAGATCATCTCTGAAGCGTAGTTTCCTACCATGTGAACACCAACGAGGCACTTCTTGTCAAGATCATATACGAGCTTGCAGAATCCGTCTCCGTTAAGTGTTTCTGCTACATAACGTCCACTCATCATCATAGGTACTTTATAAGTCTTTACATTGAATCCGGCTTCTTTTGCCTTTTCCTCTGAATAACCTACAGAAGCAACTTCTGGATTTGTGTAGATAACAGACGGGATATGATCATATCTCATGTCATCCTTAACACCCTGCATATGATGAACAGCAACCTCAGCCTCACGATAAGCTGTATGAGCGAGCATAAGCTTGCCGTTGCAGTCGCCTACTGCGTAGACACCCTGTACATTTGTGCACATGTGGCTGTCAGTAACGATTGCACCGCGGTTTGTCTCGATACCGAGAGCTTCTACGTTAACACCTGCGATGTTAGCACGACGTCCTGCTGCAAGGAGAACCTTGTCACATTTGATCGTATGCTTACCTGTTGCATCTTCATATGTTACGGAATCTTTGCCGACTTCCTGAACCTTTGCATTGAGCATGAACTCCATGCCTTCCTTCTCATATGTCTTCTGAAGGAGTTTGCAGATATCAGCATCTGTCGGACCTGCGATCTTAGGCATCATCTCAACGATAGTAACCTTTGTTCCTACTGTCGAGAAGTAGCAGGCCATCTCAAGGCCGATAACTCCGCCGCCCAGGCAGACGATTGACTTGGGAAGTTCTTTGAGATCAAGTACTTCGCGGTTTGTAACTACGAAACCTGACTCAAGGCCTTCTTTAAGTCCGTTAATCGGAGGAACAGCAGTAACCGAACCTGTAGCGATAACAAGTCTGTCACAGGCGATTACTTCATTTCCTGCGTTGATTTCGAAGCCTTCAGCGCCACGTCCCTTGATAGAACCTTCAGCATCATAAACCTTGATTTTGTTTGACTTCATTGTGGCACCTACACCGCCAACCAGAGTCTTAACGATTTTGTTCTTGCGATCTACAACAGCGGCATGATTGATTTTTACGTCTTTTGCTTCGAAACCGTAAGTCTCTGCATGCTTTGCAGCGTTGTAGTTCTTTGCACAGTAGAGGAATGCTTTTGTAGGAACACAGCCTTCATTAAGACATGTTCCGCCGAGAGCTCTTTTCTCCACAACAGCAGCCTTGAAACCGGCCTGTGCTGCACGCTCTGCACACAGATAACCACCCGGGCCGCCGCCTAAAACTACTACATCATATTTCTCCATTTTTTTTGCCTCCATATGGATTAATTAGCTAAAAGTGTCATGAAGTTTTCGAGGTTAGCACAGAGAGCCTTAAGGAATCTTGCTCCCGGAGCACCGTCGATTACTCTATGATCGATTGTAAGTGAAAGTCCCATTGCCGGATAAGTTACGATATTGCCGTCCTTGACACCTTTGATCTTTGTCTCAATACCGCATACACCGAGGATAGCTACCTGAGGCGGGTTGATAACAGGTGTAAATGACATAACTCCGAAAGCACCGATGTTTGAAATCGTGAATGTACCGCCTGACATATCATCCGGTTTAAGCTTTCCGTCACGTGCCTCTGCAGCAAATTTCTTGCATTCAAGGGAGATATCAAGCAGGCTCTTCTTCTCACAGTTCTTAACAACCGGTACAAAGAGACCCTTTGGAGCATCACATGCAAATCCGAGGTTAACCTTGTTGAACTGACGGTATGTTGTGTCGTCAACCATATTTGAGTTGAGTGCCTTGAAATCAAGCAGTGTACGTGATACTGCGAACATAACCATATCGTTGAGAGTGATCTTTGCAACAGGAGAGTCTTCCATAGCCTTGCACATCTTACGATAATTCTGAAGCTGAGTTGCATCGAATGATGTATTAAGAGTGAGCTGTGCTGAATTCTGAAGTGATCCGAGCATAGCCTTTGCTGTAGCTTTACGTACAGGTGTGAACTTGACATCTTCGTAATCTGCTGAAGGAGCGGCCTGTGCGGGAGCAGCAGCCGGAGCCGGTGCAGGAGCAGCAGCAGGAGCCGGTGCAGGAGCAGCAGCTGTAATGCCGGACTCCATAAGAGTGCGAACATCGCGCTCGATAATACGTCCGTTCGGACCGGTAGGTGTAGCAAGAGCAGCATCTACGCATGCATTAGCAGCAAGCTGTTTTGCTCTTGGTGAGATGTGAAGACCGTCAGCCGATACTGTTGCAGCAGGAGCAGCTGTTGCAGCAGGGGCACTTGCCGGAGCTGCAGTCTGTGCCGGAGCGGCAGCAGGAGCCGGAGCGGCTGCAGTAGCACCCTTAGGATCAAGAGAAGCGAAATCATCGCCGTCTTTACCGATTGCACATACATTAACAAGACACGGAACCTCATCACCCTCGTTGTAGAAGATGGCAAGAAGTTTGCCTTCTGCGGTAGACTCAACTTCGAACTCTGCCTTATCTGTTTCATAGCTGAAAAGGATATCGCCGAGTTTAACCATGTCGCCTACATTTTTCTTCCATGCACCCATGATACATGATTCAACTGTTATGCCTTCCTTCGGCATAAGAACGCCGGTAGCAACAGGACCTGTCGGAGCTACAGGAGCAGGAGCAGCAGCAGGAGCCGGTGCAGGAGCGGCTGTAGCACCACCCTTAGGATCAAGGGCTGAAAAATCCTCACCGGGATTACCTACAGCACATACGTTAACAAGACATGGTACTTCATCGCCTTCGTTATAGAACTGAGCGAGGATAGTACCTTCAGCTGTTGACTCGACTTCGAACTCAGCCTTGTCGGTCTCGTAGCTGAAAAGGATGTCACCGATCTTTACCTGATCGCCGACATTCTTTTTCCATGCACCCATGATGCATGACTCGACAGTGATACCTTCTTTAGGCATCAATACACCAACTGCCATAAATCATTCCTCCTAAAAATTATTTTTGATTATTCGATTGAAAAGATCTATACGTTCATCAGATGTTCTTCCGTCATCCGGCGAAAATAACAATACATCATGCTGTTTTGCCTCATCGAGAAAATCGTCTGTAAACTTATCACCGATAATGATATCAATTGCGTCCAGGTGAGCAAAAGTAAAAGGATAGCTTTTGTTGATTTTTGTATGGTCAAGAAGCATTACCGTCATAGCGGATTTTCTTATAACCTCTCGTTTGAGTTCTGCTTCCGAAAGAGATCCGACAGTAAAACCGCCGTGTGCGGAAAAACCGGATGTCGCCATAAAAGCTACGTCAATATTGATATCCTGCAGCATGCGCTGTGCCTGCGGACCCGAAACGGAAAGTGTGTTTGCACTTAACTGTCCGCCGAGAAGAGTAACGGTATTGTTGCCGCTTCTTGAGAGCTCGATAGCGGTATTTGCTGCACTTGTAACGATAGCGTGGTGCTCATCATTGATCTGCTGGGCCATGGACAGGATAGTGCTGCCGGAATCAAAATAGTAAGCATGATTGGCCTGGATAAGTTCGGTTGCCATCCATGCAATACCATCTTTTTCAAACGTGTTCTGGTTTATCCTGTAATCAAAAGCCAGCTCCTGCTTCACCTGTACCTGAGGCGCAATGATCGCACCTCCGTGTGTTCGCAAAAGCTGACCGTCATTTTCAAGTTTATTAAGATCTCTGATAAGCGTCATCATAGAGCAGTCTCCGATGAGAGGAAGAAGATCGGAGTTTTTTGCTTCTCCGTTCTTTGTAAGATAGTCCATGATGATAGTCTGACGCTTGTTGTACATTTTTACCTCAAATCAATATCTAACATTGCGCTGCTAGATTTTAACAAATCTTACAATATTCTAACACAAAACATTGTAAATGTCAAGGCAGTAACGGATATTTAATCCTTTGACTTTAATACTGTGACATAATAAAATAGCGTTGTATCTGGAGAAATAAACAATAATTATGGACGAAAAACCAAAAAGATTATACGGACTGGATTTTATACGTGCGGTATGCTCGCTGGGAATGGTTTTATACCATTTCTCGGCAGCATCAGCCTGCCCGCTGAAAATCCTGTTCGGAAATGCAAACGGAAACTGGGGAGAAGCCTTTGTGGCTCTGTTCTTTGCTGTTTCCGGCTTTTCCATGCTTTACAACCATTATGAAGTGAATGATCCGGCAGAGTTTTACCTCAGACGTATAAAGAGTATTTTTCCGTCATTCTGGCTCGGTTATATCATTATCTATTTCATCAGAGTGATAAAAAACGTACGGTTTTTCTTTCTGGACGATATTGCATCCAGATGGTCGCTTCTGCTGTCCATACCCGGTATGGACGGATACTTTCTTTATAAGGCTCCCAATTACTACCTGATAGGTGAATGGTTTCTGGGTGCTATCATTCTGCTTTATCTGTTGTATCCGATCATTCTGAAAGTTTTTAAAAAAGCAGCGGGATTAACAGTGACGGTGTTGTCTGTCGCGTTCGCAGCGATAGTTTATAATAACCCGTTTGAAATAGTTCCTTTCAGAAATCTGCTTACCTGTATATTGCTTTTTATGCTGGGTATGCTTTTGTGTAAATATAAGGACAGATTATTCGGTAGTAAAACGGCACTTACGGTGTCGGTCATAATGGCAGCTGTCCTTGCTTTTATACGTCTTCCGGTCAATGAAGATATATGCAAAGTACTGCTGGGTATCTGCCTGTTCCTTCCGCTGAATGCTGCAGGAGAGGCAATCTGCAATAAGAGCGTGTTAAAGAAAATCGTGAGAGAGGGAAGCTCTGTTTCGTATGAGGTTTTCCTGCTTCATCACGCTATTCTGTATAAAGTCCTGGAGTATGTGAATCCGGTTTCAAAAAAGAAGATGCTTGTTGTTCTGTTTGGTACACTGCTTCTGATTTATCTGTCAGCAGGATTTTTGAAGGTTTTAAAGAATCAACTGACTGTATTCAGATTTGAGAAATTTTCAGATTCTGTTTCAAGAATATCCGAGCTTGATATTACTAAAGGCCTTGGAATTATTGCCGTTATGCTGGTACACCTTCCCGGAGACTTCCGCCTGATACAGGATGGGCTCACGTTTCATCTGGCTGTATTTTTTGCAGTATCCGGTATAACGTCGGAAAAGAAAAAATATGATATCCGGAAAGATGCGATTAGGATTCTTGTACCCTATTTTATTCTGTCATTGCTGTTTATTATCTATACATCAGTAAAGTATTATTGTTCGGGACATCCGGAAATGATAGCAGGAGATGCTTCGGTCTATCTGTTCTATACTTTCAGCTTTATCGGCTGCGGTACTTTATGGTTTCTTCCGACTTTGTTCTTTTCAAGAGTGATCAATGCGTTTACCGGCAGATTATCGGCTAAGATCGCAGCATCCGTAAGAATAGGATTACTGGCTGTGGGTTCCTTGCTGGGATGGATACTTGCAGAACACGGAATAAGCGGATATCCTCAGGCTCTTTCGGTTTCCGCATTTTTTCATAATATTCTGCTTGTTTTTGTTCAGTCTGTTATTGCTGCGGGGATATCCGGACTTGGAATAATAATCCGGGATCTGATTAATAAAAAGGATTCTGCAGTCCGTGTTGCAGGTATTACAATCGCAGCTTTTATTGTGAATTTCGCTTGCTATCCGCTATATGACGGCAACAATCTGAACTGTGCCTATATTATCAAACCTGCAGGGTTTATAATCGGTATCACTTTCGGAACTGCAGCGATATTCGGGCTTTCAAAAATCATTAAAAAGATTCCGTATATTTCATCGATACTTATATATTTCGGTATCAATTCACTCATAATCATGACTACGCATCTGGAATACGGATTTCTGAACAATACTGTTTTGTTTACTCAGATAGTAACCGGTAATCCTATACTGCAGCGTATACTTCCGATACTGATTCTGTGTGTAATTGAATGGATGATTTGTCTGATTGTCAATGCAACACCGCTTATAAAGATTTTCAGACCTGATACAAAGCTTGAGTTCTTGAAACAAAAGCGATAAAGAGATAGGATATATACATATCCGTAACATATGGAGAAATATGATGTATTTTAAAAATATCAGTTTAATAGACAAAGATTTTAATCTCAAAAGAAATCAGCATGCAGTGGTTTCCGGTGACAGATTTGTTTATATCGGTTCGCAGGATCCGCGCGAATCAGGTATGGATATCACGGGACATGAAGTGACAGACGGTGATAAAAAACTTATCATGCCTGCTTTCTATAATACTCATTGTCATATTTCCATGACACTTCTGAGGGGATACGGAGAAGGAATGCCGCTTAACCGCTGGCTGAATGAAAAAATATTTCCTTTTGAAGCACATTTTGAGGAGGATGAGAAATTCTGGGGTGCTCAGCTCGGAGCCCTGGAACTTATAGCCTCCGGCTGTGTTTCCGTATCGGACATGTATTCCTGTCTGGTAAGATACGGAAAGGGATTATATGACGCCGGTATGAAGGCCAATATCAGCAACGGTATGATTGTATTCGATCCCGAAGGGAGCTACTATCATGACAGATCCTACAGAGATACTGTGGAAATGAT
Source organism: Lachnospiraceae bacterium (assembly GCA_030531245.1). Classification (GTDB taxonomy): domain Bacteria; phylum Bacillota; class Clostridia; order Lachnospirales; family Lachnospiraceae; genus Darwinimomas. The sequence continues at coordinate 60,531 of JAUNOA010000003.1, read as the reverse complement.
AGAATATGCCGGAACTCTCAAAGACGGCAGGATAGTCCCTACCGCATCAATTCATGATGAATTTACAACTACCGATAAAAGCGTGGAAGAATGCATCGATTTTGCAGTAAAAAACAATCTCACGATGCAGATCCATCTGTCTGAAGCCAAAGTCAACCATGATTCCTGCATCAGCAGAAGAGGTATAACACCGGCAAAGTATTTTGAGAGCAAAGGGCTGTTTGATCTGAAGACGACGGCTGCCCATTGCGTTCATCTGACAGATGAGGATATCGATATTTTTAAAGCGCATGATGTCTACATGTCACATTGCCTTTCCTCAAATCTGAAACTGGGTACCGGAATTGCTCCGCTGAAGCATTATTTTGACAGGGGACTTAATATATCGATAGGTACTGACGGTGCATCGTCGAACAACAATCTCAATATGTTTGAAGAGATGCATCTTGTCGCCATGGTTTGCAGAGGACAGTCCGAGGATTCGAATGCCATATCGGATAAAGACATCCTGAAAATAGCCACAAGAAACGGAGCTCTGGCACAGGGAAGGGAAGACTGCGGGCTGATTGCCGAAGGGATGAAGGCTGACTTTATCGTACTGGATCTGGACAGACCACATCTGTATCCGGATTATGACACTTTAGCCAATGTTGTTTTCTCGGCACAGTCATCGGATGTATTTATGACTGTATGCGACGGAGATGTATTATATAAAAACGGTGAATATAAATACCTTGATAAAGAAAAAATCCAGGCAGAGGCTGCCAGAAGTTTTGAAGCGGTTTTAAGCAGGTTATGATATCGGAAGTAAGAATAGGAAAATATCAGTTGCATCACGGAGAGGAACCTTGTATAAGCGGTACCCATGGATCGGGTACCGTGTTTTTCAGTGGATGTAATCTGGGATGCGTTTTCTGTCAGAATGATCCCATAAGCAGACACGGAGCAGGACAGCAGTATACGATTGAGCAGCTTGCGGATATATTCAGAGAACTTGAGGAGCAGGGAGCACATAATATCAATATTGTTACCGGATACTCCTGGGCGGAAAGGATAATAAGGGCATTTGATATATACAGACCCAATGTTCCTGTTGTCTGGAATTCATCAGGTTATGAGGACGTCGGAACAATCAGACTTCTTGAAGATTATGTGGATGTGTACCTGCCTGATTTCAAATACTATGATGAATCGCTTGCTTTTAAATTTACAGGCAAGAGCGATTATCCCGAGGTGGCCCGCAGATCAATAAGTGAAATGCTGAGACAGAAGGGCAATCCGGAATTTGATAATGACGGCATAATCCGAAAAGGAGTCATCATTCGACACCTTGTTCTTCCGCTTCATCTGAAAAACACAGAATCCGTAATAAATCATTTTTCGGAGTATTTCGGAGATGCATGGTTCAGCCTCATGCTTCAGTATACACCGGTAGTCCGTTCGGACAAGTACCCGGAACTGAACAGGACACTCACAAAACGGGAATGCGAAAAAGCAGTTATGCTTCTGTACAACAGCGGAATTGAGAACGGATATGTTCAGGACCCGTGTGCTGCCACGACGGAACTGATACCTGATTTTATCTGACGGTAAGGAGAAAATTATGATTAAGCTGATCGCTTTTGATCTGGACGGTACATTGCTGACTACCGACAAGAAAATAACCCCTAGAACATATGATGCATTGAAAAATGCCGCAGGACAGGGCGTTCATATAGTACCGGCCACAGGACGTTTTCTGCGAACAGTTCCGCAGGAAATCAAGGATATGGATTTTGTTGACTGTATAATTTCCATAAACGGAGCATATGTTATTGATATGAAAACAGGAGAGGAGATATACCGGTCGGAAATACCTGTAAATGAAGCGATAGATATCATGTCATTTTTCGATACTATGCCGGTGGCATACGACTGTTATATGAATAATGACAGTTTTATCAATCAGAAAATGATGGATGAAATAGAGTCTTATGTTGATGACAGGTTTTATCTGGACCTTGTCTGGAAACACAGAAAAGGAGTACCGGAACTGAAAGAACATATCAGAGCTTCAGGTCATGATATCCAGAAGATCATGGCATATACAAAAGATATGGAAATCAAGAGGTACCTGATGGATAATCTGGAATCAATGTTTCCGGGTCTCAAGGTAACCTCATCAATAAAGAACAATGTTGAAATCAATGCCTCCGGAGCAGATAAAGGCAAGGCACTTGAGGCTGTAGCACAGTATTTTCATATTGATATATCGGAAACCATGGGATTCGGTGACAGTTATAACGACATACCATTGCTCCGGGCTGCCGGCACAGGAGTCTGTATGGGAAACGGTAATGATGTCACGAAAAGTTCGGCGGATATCATCGCTCCGTCCAATGACGATGACGGAGTCGCTCAAATCATCGAAGAAATGGTTCTTATACACTAAATCTTGTTGGTATATTTCATATTCATACCATATTTCGGACTGTCAATCTTGCTATTGACGGTCCGTTTTTGTATAATATATAAGTAAAATTCTGTAAAGCGGAGGCATTGGATTGGCTGCAAAAAAGAAAAATACAAAGAAACCTGTCACAAAGGCAGATAACAGCAATTCCGGATTAGTCACCGGGGAAATCACGCTGATAGGATTCTTTCTAATATCGTTGCTCCTGTTTTTGAGCAATTTCGGAGGAGAGACATCACTGATAGGAAAATTCGGAGATGCTCTGCGAAGTTTTCAGCTGGGATTTTTCGGTGTCCTGGGATATGTTTTTCCTGTTGCACTTTTTGTCATGGCAGCATTTGTTCTGGGAAATTATAAAAATCCCAGAATATGGCTGAAAGTACTTGCTGTTATTTTCACTGTGATTTCACTTTGTACTCTGATCCAGATAATCTTCCGGGGAGAATCCGGAGGCTCTTTGGGTATGTTTTTCACTGATGTCCTGAGCGGTCTTGTAGGTACAGTCGGTACTTTCCTTATTATGCTGGCTATACTTATAGTTTCAATAGTGTTTATTACCGAAAAAAGTGTTGTCAGGCTTGTTAAAAAGGGCGGATCAAAGGCATATTCCGCTGCAAGGGAGGATATTTCCATACGCCGTCTTGAGCATACTGCAAAGGTTTATGAAAAAAGGCAAATCAGAAAGGCCGATGCCCTAAGACGTGTCGAGGGTATAGATTTTGAGGCTACGGATTTAAGCAGATTGAAAACCGTCGCAGATAAAAAGACTGAGAATCTGCCGGATTATGACATCAAAACCACGGATGAATTCAGAACACCTGAGGATAGCATAAAGACTGCCGACCCTGATGCTTTTGTCGGTAAAATCAATTTTCCGCAGGTGTATGATAACGATTCGGTTCCTTTTGAAAATGAAGACGAAGGAACCAAGGCTGCTTTTGCCAAAGCAAGAGAGATTCTTGCCGCTGACGATTACAGGCAGGATGATGAGGAGGAGTTAACTCAATCCGAACAGATAATCAATGCAATTCCGGAAGAACGTAATATAGTTACTGCAACGGGAAAGGTGATCAAGTCAGACCGTGAGAACACCATTGCAAGGATGGAAGAAGCAAAGAAGTCTACGGAACTGGGACAGCTTCGGGAAGATGTAAAGAAAAAAAGCAGTATAGTCAGGTCAAAACCGTATAAAATACCGCCTCTGAATCTTCTGACCAGAGGAACTTCCGGCAACGGTGCCGGCTCGGATTCGGAGTATAAGCAGACAGCAATAAAGCTTCAGCAGACATTAAATACTTTCGGAATTTCCGTTACCGTAACGGATATCAGCTGCGGACCTACAGTGACAAGATACGAAATGCATCCGGAACAGGGTGTAAAGGTAGCCAGGATCATGGCGCTTCAGGATGATCTGAAACTGGCACTTGCAGCGGCTGACATACGTATAGAAGCTCCTATCCCCGGTAAAGCAGCTATCGGAATAGAGGTGCCTAATAAGGAGAGCCATATTGTACAGCTGCGAGACATACTGGAGACAAAAACATTTAAAGAATCAAAAGCCAAAATTGCTTTTGCAATCGGAAAAGATATCGGAGGATCTACTATAGTTGCCGATCTGGCAAAGATGCCGCATGTACTTATTGCCGGTGCCACTGGTTCAGGAAAGTCCGTATGCATCAATACGCTAATTCTCAGCATCTTATATAAGTATTCACCGGAAGATGTAAAAATGATAATGATCGATCCGAAGATGGTTGAACTGTCATGTTATAACGGAATCCCTCATCTGCTGATTCCTGTAGTTACTGATGTCAAAAAGGCTACCGGAGCATTGAACTGGGCAGTAGCCGAGATGGAAGACCGGTATAAGAAATTTGAATCAGTCGGAGCAAAGGATATAACCAGTTACAATGAGAACATAGAAGCTGCGAGGGCATCTCTGATCGATGAAGGCATGGACGATTCCGAACTTCCGGAAAAGCTGCCTACGATTGTAATTATAGTTGACGAGCTGGCTGATATGATGATGCAGTGCAAGGGTGAGGTTGAACCGGCTATAGTACGTATATCACAGCTGGCCAGAGCGGCAGGAATGCATCTGGTCATAGCCACACAGAGACCATCGGTAAATGTTATAACCGGTCTTATCAAGGCAAATATTCCTTCACGAATAGCTTTGTCAGTTACTTCGGGCGTTGATTCAAGAACCATAATCGATACGGTAGGTGCCGAAAAGCTTCTCGGACACGGAGATATGCTCTATAATCCGCAGGATGCTCCGAAGCCTATGCGTGCACAGGGTGCGTTTGTTTCAGAACATGATATTCACAATGTTGTTTCCTACATTCTGAACGAAAAAATAATTCCTTCATATGACGAGAATACATTCAGTCAGATGGTACTTCCTATTGCAGAGGCGGCAGGATCATCGGGCGATGAAAGAGATGATCTGTTTGTTCAGGCGGGAAGATATATCATTGACAAAAAGAAAGCTTCGATAGGAAATCTTCAGAGAGCTTTCAGAATAGGATTCAACAGAGCCGCCAGAATAATGGATCAGCTCTGTGATGCCGGAGTTGTCGGACCCGAACAGGGTACGAAACCGAGGGAAATTCTTATGGATGAGACGCAGTTTGAGGAGCTTTGTAAATAACAGGAAATTGCTCCGCATTTCCTGTTATATAAAAGCTCCGCGGGATGAGCACCCGCGCGAAATGTACTATGCCGCTGAAGCGGCCGCACTCGGCGCGGGCATATCGCAAGCGATATGCTTTGTTAAAAATAGGAGGCAGTGATGAGAATAAATAATGTGGATGGCCTGGAATATGAATTGATTCAGGGAACGGACAGTACGGAATATGATTCGCTTGTCTATGATTCCAGAAAAGTGATCAAAGGCTGTCTGTTTGTATGCTTAAAAGGATTGAAATTTGATTCCCATGATGTGATAAATGCAGTTGTGACCGACGGGGCGGCAGGAATCATCATTGATCATGACTGTAATTATCCGGACGGTGTAAATGTTTACAGAGTCGAAAATACAAGGAAGGCACTTGCACTCTGTTCAGCCGCACACTTTGAATATCCGGCAGGGAAGATGACTGTAATTGCCATTACCGGTACAAAGGGGAAGACAACGACAGCACTTATGGTGCGTCACCTGATTGAGAAAACCGGTGCGATGTGCGGGTATATCGGAACCAACGGAATATATATCGGTGAACAGCATATTCCGACACTGAATACCACTCCGGAAAGTTATGAAGTCAATCAGTACTTCTCTCAGATGGTGGATGCCGGCTGTAAATATGCCGTCATAGAGGCGTCCAGTCAGGCGTTTCTTATGCACAGGCTTGATGGTATATATTTTGATTATGCGCTCTTTACGAACATTGCAAATGATCATATAGGAGACGGTGAGCATAAGGATTTTGAAGAATACCTGAACTGCAAGGTTCAGCTTTTCAGGCAGAGCCGTGCCGGACTGGTCAATATCGAAGACGAGCATTCCGAATATGTTATAAGTAATTCCTTATGTTCAACGATGACTACATTCGGAAAAAAGCCTGGGGCTGATTACTGGTATGACGGACTCGAACTGGTTCAGAATGATAAATATATCGGATCGGTATTTGAACTTCATCACGGAAATGACAGCATAAAATGTTCTGTTTCCATCCCGGGAGAGTTTAATGCAGACAATGCTCTGGCTGCTTTTTCCATCATAAAAGAGATGGGTTTTGATAATGATTTTATTTCATCCGGACTTAATGATATAAATATCTGCGGAAGGATGGAACTCGTTCATTCAACGGAGGATCTGAAGGTTATAGTGGATTTTGCTCATAATGAAATGGCAACGGTGAATCTGGTAAGGACGCTGAAAAGCTATAATCCGAAAAGGCTGGTCATAGTATTCGGATGCGGCGGCAACAGATCAAAAGAGCGCAGATACGGTATGGGCAGAGTGGTCGGAGAAAATGCCGATTTTGCCATCATTACCGAGGACAACAACAGGATGGAACCGTTTGAAGATATCTGCAGTGATATTCATTCAACGTTTGACAAAACAGGCTGCAAATATATAGATATTCCGCTTAGACCGGATGCAGTCAGATATGCCATATGTAATCATAAGCCCGGTGACATGGTTGCAATCATCGGCAAAGGACATGAAAGCGGAATAGACAAAAACGGAACAGTGACTCCATATACTGATCAGGAAGCAGTCAGGGATGTCCTGAAAGAATCGGATAACAGATAATGCTTAATATAACAGTCAACAATTTAATATCGCTTCTCGGCGGGGAGGTAATCTCCGGAGATATTTCCAGGTACGGGCACAGCATAGTGAAGAGGATATCCTATGATTCGCGGCAGATCGATCCGTTCACCTTGTTTGTACCTCTTAAGGGAGAAAAAGTCGATTCTCATAAATTCATAGGCCAGGTGCTTGGCGGAGACGGTACAGTCTGTCTTTCCGAGTATGACGGGACGGATTATAACGGGGATAAGATTATTATCAAAGTAGAAGACTCTGCTGACGCAGTAAGAAAAATTGCCGTATTCTGCAGGAACGGAATAAAGGTACCCGTAATCGGTGTTACCGGAAGTGTCGGAAAGACTACTACCAGAGAAATGATCAGTTATGCCTTAAGCGCGGGCAGGAAAGTTTATGCCACACCGGGAAACAGAAACTCACAGCTGGGAACTCCGCAGACTTTGTCATTATTCGATGATGATGCCGAAATTGCAGTACTTGAGATGGGTATGAGTATGCCCGGAGAGATGCACAGTCTGGCCGAAATGGTCAGACCCGATGCTGCGGTTTTTACCAATATCGGTATTACTCATATTGAAAACCTCGGCAGCAGAGAAGCCATAGTTGAAGAAAAGGCACATATAACAGATTATATGCAGGACGGTTCGCCTTTATTCATAAACGGTGATAACGATATGCTGCGTTCGTATGCATTTCCTTCAAATCTGAAAAAATATACATACGGACTTGATGATTCTTTCGATGCATATGCGGCAGATATCCAGGAGATTTCGGGATGCCCGTCATTTACTGCATATATCTGCGGGACAAAAGTGACGGTACGTTTAAATGTTTACGGAAAGCATAATATATACAATGCGCTTGTAGCATTGCTTGTCTGTTCATATTACGGGATAAATCTGTCGGATGCATCCGCGAAACTCAGCGTGTACAAAGGATATCTGCACAGAGGACAGATACTGCATAATAAAGATATTACGGTAATAGATGATACCTATAATGCAGCTCCGGATTCCGTAAGAGCCGCTATAGATATATTAAGTGCCATCGATAATAACGGAAGAAGAATAGCCGTACTCGGTGACATGAAGGAACTTGGAGAAAACTCCGTGAACGAACATATATCAATAGGAGATTACATTCAGAGTAAAGGCAATATAGATTTGCTTGTAACGTACGGAGATATCTCAAAGCATATGTCGGACAGGATTTCAGCGGTTGATAAGATACATTTTTCGGAAGAAAAAGATCTGGATGATTATCTTTTTTCAGAGATACAGTCCGGTGATCTGATTCTCTTCAAAGGTTCCAACAGTATGAGAATGTTTGATTTTGTTGATAAGGTGATGAATCATGAGTTCATGTAAATATGCGGATGTTATCGTCGATATTTCAAGTGAAAGTGTCGACAGACCGTTTACATATCGCATACCGGAAGAATTGACAGAACGTGTTTCTGCCGGATCTCCCGTCATCATTCCTTTCGGACAGTCAAATTCCCGTAGAAAGGGCTATGTCGTCAGAGTAAAAGATGAGCCGGATCCGGAATTGTCCGGTTGCAGGATAAAGGACATAGAATCCGTTGCGGAAAAGACTCTTTCCGTTGAGGATGAGCTGATAGAATTATCGGTATGGCTTAAGGATCGCTACGGATGTACGCTTAACTCGGCTCTTGCCACGGTAATGCCGGTTAAAAAGGCTGTAAAAGCACGCAGTAAGGTGGATTTATCCAAATCGTTATCCCGTGAAAAATATGATCTTCATATTCCGAATGAAGAACAGAAAAAAGTCATCGATACTTTTGTTTCGGATTATGACAACGGATTCAGAAAGACTTATCTGCTGTACGGGATTACAGGAAGCGGCAAGACCGATGCTTATATGCATATGGTTCAGCACGTAATACGCTGCGGGAAACAGGCTGTGATTCTTATCCCGGAAATATCGCTTACTTATCAGGCGGTAGAAAGGTTTTATTCGGTATTCGGGTCTCGTGTTGCTGTCATTCACAGTAAATTATCTCAGGGAGAGCGTTATGACCAGATCAAGAGATGCTTAAACGGAGAGGCCGATATCATTATAGGACCAAGATCTGCGGTTTTTGTACCTTTCAACAATATCGGCATCATTGTAATTGATGAAGAACATGATACGGCGTATAAAAACGAGACGGTTCCGAGATACAACACTATAGATGTTGCGAAAAAAAGGGCAGAGGTGAACAATGCTTCGCTGGTACTCTCCAGTGCAACGCCATCTCCGGACAGCTATAAGAAAGCATTATCGGGAGAATATACGATGATGAAGCTGTCATCCAGAGCAGGAAAGGCAAATAAGCCGGTTATAGATGTGGTCGATATGCGCCTTGAAATGCAGAAAGGCAACAGAACGGTATTTTCGGAACATCTTGATGAACTGATCAAAGACCGACTTTCCAGAAAAGAACAGGTGATACTTTTTATCAACAGGAGAGGTTATTCAAATTTCGTTTCCTGCAGGTCTTGCGGAAATGCGATAAGATGTCCTCACTGCGATGTTTCACTTACGCTTCACGCAGGTCATGTATTAAAGTGTCATTACTGCGGATATCAGGTGCCGGTGCCGGATGTATGTCCGCACTGCGGGTCCCCGTATATTGCTGAATTCGGTGTCGGAACACAGAAGCTTGAAAACATGACAAGGAAGATGTATCCTCAGGCACGCATTGCAAGACTGGATACCGATTCGGCATCAGGGAAAAAAGCATCTGAAAAGATACTGAATGATTTCGCAAACGGTGAAACGGATATACTTATAGGGACACAGATGGTCGTAAAGGGACATGATTATCATAATGTTACGCTTGTAGGTATTATGGCTGCCGACACATCGTTATATGTAAGTGATTATACTTCAGGACAGAGAACATATGAACTTATCGCTCAGGCTTCCGGGCGCTGCGGAAGAGGAAACAAAGAAGGACGTGTGGTTATCCAGACATATAAGCCCGAGCACTATGCAATCATGAGCGCAGCACAGGACAATTACGAAAACTATTTTTCAAATGAGATCGCCTACAGAAAGATACTTAATTATCCGCCGGCTGTACATATATGGACTGTTCAGATCAGTTCGAAAGATGAGAATATACTGACTCAGTATGCAGATGATTATGCAGATTTGATCAAAGAATGTTCAGCAGATAAAAAGGCCGATTTTATGGGTCCGGTTGAGCCTGCCGTATATAAGATAAAGGATTATTTCAGAAAACTCATTTATCTGAAAGACAGGGATTACGATCTGCTACTGAAGGTAAAGGAAAACACCGAAAGCATTTTCAGACAGACACATCAAACGGAAAAAATATCAATTCTGCATGATTTTACATAAGCAAAAAGGAGTGGATATGGCATTAAGACAGATAAGAGAAATGGGAGATCCCATACTTGAGAAGAAAAGCAAAGAAGTAAAGGAGATTACTCCGAGACTGAAGGAATTACTGGATGATATGTGGGATACGCTTCATGATGCGCAGGGTGTAGGACTGGCAGCTGTACAGGTAGGAATACTGAAAAGGCTTTTCATCGTCGAAATCAGCGAAGATGAAAAGTATACATTTGTCAATCCCAGAATAGTATTATCAGAGGGTGAACAGACGGATTACGAAGGCTGCTTAAGCGTTCCGGGAAAGGTCGGTAAGGTTACCAGACCTGATCATGTTATCATAGAGGCATTTGATGAGCATATGAATCCGATAACGGTTGAGGGCAATGAATTGCTTGCCCGTGCAATGTGTCATGAATTTGATCATCTGGAAGGAAGAGTATATGTCGATCTGGTGGAAGGCGGACTGTATGATGCCGATGCCGTGCCGGAAGAAGACTGATCAAGGGGACTTTATACATGAAAATAGTATATTTCGGTACGCCGGATTTTGCGGTTAAACCGCTTCAGGCACTGATTGAAAAAGGTCATGAAGTCTGTGCCGTCGTAACAAGAGAAGATAAACCAAGAGGCAGGGGATATGAATTGTTTCCCACCCCGGTCAAAGAAGAAGCATTAAAATACAGTATTCCGGTAATTCATCCTGTAAAACTGAAGGATGAACAGTTTCTGAATCAACTGAAACAATTCGGGGCCGACTGCTTTGTCGTTGTCGCATACGGACGGATACTTCCGAAGGTTCTCCTTGATATACCCCGATATGGATGCATAAATGTACATGGTTCATTGCTTCCTTCCTACAGAGGTGCAGCTCCGATTCAGTGGGCGGTCATAGACGGATTAAAGGAAAGCGGAGTAACCACGATGCTGATGGATGAGGGTCTTGACACCGGAGATATTCTTAGGCAATACAGGATACCGATAAACCCGGATGAAACCGGAGGCTCTTTGTTTGACAAACTGGCGGATCTGGGAGGATTGGCTTTAATAGATACACTTCAGGGGCTGGAAGACGGAACCATCTCACCTGTGAAACAGGGAGAAACAGATACGGAATATGCCAGAATGCTGACCAAAGCAGACGGAAAAATCGATTTTAACGATTCAGCTGTAAAAATTGAAAGACTTGTCCGAGGACTTAATCCGTGGCCTTCCGCCTATACTACATTAAACGGAAAAACTCTGAAAATATGGAAAGCCAGAGTATCGGAAACCGGTGATGATGATAATCCGTTATGTTTTAAAACCGGAGACGGGTACTTATATGCTACGGAAGTACAGCTGGAAGGAAAGAAAAGAATGGATGCAGCAACTTTCCTTCTGGGATACAAACACTAAGGAGGTAACGACTTGTTTTATTTAGACCCTACATATATTCTTGTTATTATAGGATTTATCGTTTCTATGATAGCATCAACGAAACTGAAGAGTACCTATGCAAAATATGCAAAGGTACCTTCTTCGGGAAATCTTACCGGTGCTGAGGTTGCCAAAAGGATAATGGCCGCCAATGATATTTACGGAGTGACAGTTCAGGAAATCTCAGGGGAACTGACAGATCATTATGATCCGGCAAAGAAAACGGTTAATCTCAGCAAGTCGATATATCAGGGCACATCGATTGCTGCACTCGGAGTTGCAGCGCATGAATGCGGTCATGTCATTCAGGATAATACGGAGTATTTTCCGTTAAGACTGAGACATGCGCTGGTACCTGTTGCAAATATCGGAAGTAATCTCGGAGTGCCGCTTATTCTGATAGGTATATTGTTCGGTGGAGTTATAGGCAATGCGGAACTGTCAGACACACTTATCAATATCGGTTTACTGGCATTCGGACTTGCTGTGCTTTTCCAGGTAGTAACGCTGCCGGTTGAATATAATGCATCAAACCGGGCAAGGGAACAGTTGTACTCTCTGGGACTGATTACGGAAGAAGAGAAGAAGCCGGTTAAGGAAGTCTTATCTGCCGCAGCCCTTACATATGTTGCATCAGCATTATCGGGAGCGCTTCAGCTTCTCAGACTTTTCCTGCTTACAGGAGGAAACAGCCGTCGTAAATAATGCCCCAAAACTTAATATACGTGAACTGGCAAATGAAGCCCTCGTTCTGATCAACGAGAGAGGGCTTCATTCTAATGATGTCATTAATGATGCGCTTGCTAAATACAGCCGCATTGATCTAAGAGACAAAGCCTTGTTCGTAAGACTGATTCACGGTACGCTGGAGTATCAGATAAGAATAGATTATATTATCAACCGGTTCAGCAATATAAAAGTTCAAAAGATGAAACCATTCATCAGAAATTTATTGCGAATGAGTGTATACCAGCTGCTGTATATGGATAAGATACCCGATAATTCCGTCTGTGACGAGGCTGTAAAGCTTGTGAAAAAGACTGCGTACAGACAATTGTCAGGATTTGTAAACGGAGTTCTCAGGAACATTGCCAGACAGAAATCCACGATCACAGTTTCGGATTTGCCGACGGATTTATCTGTCCGCCCATGGATGTTCGATCTTCTTGCCGAAATGATCGGTGTAGAAAAAACAACAGAGTTTCTTAAGTATTCACTCAAAGAACACGGAGTGAGCGTAAGGAAAGCCGGGACAGATGAGGTTTATGTGCTGGATGATTCCAAAGATATCACATCGAGTGATGCATGGATCAAAGGAGAAATAATAGTACAGGACTACAGTTCATCATTACCTGTCATTCTTGCGGATATAAAGCAGGGCCAGACAGTTCTGGATGTCTGTGCTGCCCCGGGAGGGAAAAGCATACAGGCTTCGGAAAAGGTAGGACCTTGCGGAACGGTGATTTCCTGTGATATTTCAGAAAAGAAGCTTGCAAAAATCAGGGAGAATACTAACAGGTTAAAAATCAGCAATATCAGAACTGTTCTGCAGGATGCAGCTGTCTTCAATGAATCCTTCAGAAATTCAGCAGATGTGGTCCTCGCTGACTGTCCATGTTCAGGGATCGGGACCATTTCAAAAAAGCCTGAAATAAAAAACAGGCTTACGTCCGATGACTGCATCAGTCTGGCAGATATTCAGTATTCCATATTGTCAAATGTATGTGAATATGTTAAAAACGGAGGAAAACTGGTATACAGTACCTGTACGCTCGATCATTTTGAAAATCAGGATAATCTGCACAGATTTCTTGATGAACATCCTGAGTTTTGTCTGGTCAAGGAAAAAATTATGATACCATCCGAAGACAGTCCTATACCTTTTGACGGGTTTTATATAGCCGTAATGGAGAAAAATGATTGATATCAAATCGCAAAATTTAATCGAACTGACGGAGTTCATTGGAAGCCAGGGAGAAAAGCCGTTTCGTGCAAAACAGATTTTTGAGTGGATACACGAAAAACATGCAGGTGATTTTGACTGTATGACCAATATCAGTATTCCCTTGCGTGAAAAGCTGAAGCAATCTGCGTATATTTCAGGGATAAAAATAGCACAGGAACTGATATCGAAGGAAGACGGTACAAGAAAATATCTCCTTGAACTGGATGACGGAAATATTATTGAAAGCGTCCTGATGAGATATGAATATGGACTGTCAGTATGTATATCTTCACAGGTCGGGTGCCGGATGGGATGTAAATTCTGCGCGTCTACTATAGACGGTCTGGTCCGGAATCTGACGGCCGGAGAGATGCTTGATGAGATTTACTGTATCCAGGAACATATCGGTGAGAGGATATCTCACGTTGTAATCATGGGTTCCGGAGAACCGCTCGATAATTATGATAATTTCATAAAGTTCGTGGAACTGACGGATATAGGCCACAGGAACATTACCGTTTCCACATGCGGAATTGTTCCGAGGATATATGAACTGGCGGATCTGAAAAATCAGGTCACTCTGGCGGTGTCATTACATGCTCCGAACGATGAACTCAGAAAAACCATCATGCCGGTGGCCAATGCCTATTCCATAAGCCAGCTGACAGATGCCTGTAAATACTATATTTCCGTAACGGGACGCCGGATCACTTTTGAATACAGTCTGATAGCCGGTGTAAATGATAATGAAAAATGCGCCGCGGAACTGTCGGAAATAGCAAAACAGCTTGGTGCACATATTAATCTTATACCGGTAAACCCCGTGGAAGAACGTGAATTCAGACAGCCGTATATAAAAACCATCAATGCTTTCAAGTCTAAACTTGAAAGATGCGGAATAAATGTTACAATTAGAAGGGAAATGGGCAGAGACATTTCCGGTGCCTGTGGTCAATTACGGAGACATTATAAAGGAAATACATGAAAGCCATTGCACTAACTGATAAAGGACTGGTCAGGGCAAATAACGAAGACACGGTATATTGCTCTGTGGATAAGGTTGGGAATATTCCCAGCCTGTTTGTGGTTGCGGACGGTATGGGTGGAGCCAAGGCGGGTGAATATGCGTCCGAGTATACTATCCGTGAACTTGTCAGTCAGATAAAGAATGACCGACACAGAAAAGATCTGCCGTCTATCGTACGCAGGGGAATTGAAGCTGCAAATGCCATGTTATATAAAAACTCCAGAAGTGATCCGGAACTTGCAGGCTGCGGAACGACTCTTGTCTGTGCGATGATAGCTGACGGATGTCTGACTGTGTTTAATGTAGGGGACAGCAGACTTTATATCATAAGTGATCATATTAAGCAGATTACCCAGGATCATTCTTATGTCGAGGAAATGGTCAAAAAAGGCAGGATGGTCAGAGGCAGTCAGGATTATCTTTCCAAAAAGAATCTTATCACAAGGGCTATAGGAACCCAGAAGAGTGTGGAGATTGATTCTTTTTCAATAGAACTTAACGGTGATGAAAAGATATTATTATGCACGGACGGACTGTCCAATATGATGAATGACGAGGACATATTTAATATAATCCAGAATTCAGATTCTATAGAAGACGCAGCTAAGACCCTGATAAGTACAGCGAATGAGCATGGGGGAGTTGATAATGTTTCTGTTGTACTTGTATCCGGATTGAAGGAGTAAACATATGCTGAGAGAAGGAACTTTCTTGCAGGACAGATATGAGATTATAAGTCGTATCGGTTCCGGAGGAATGAGTGATGTTTATAAATCACGTGACCGCAAGCTGAACAGGCTTGTTGCGGTTAAAGTGCTGAAGGATGAATTCGGACATGATAATGACTTTGTCCGCAAATTCAAGATGGAAGCACAGGCTGCGGCAGGACTGTCTCATCCGAATGTTGTCAATGTATATGATGTTGTGGATGAGGGAAGCCTTCACTATATAGTGATGGAGCTTGTTGAGGGAATTACTCTTAAGGATTTTATAAAATCAAAAGGAAGACTGGGCTTAAAGGAGACTCTCGGTATTTCCATCCAGGTCGCTCAGGGAATCGGAGCGGCACATGATCAGCATATCATACACAGGGATATCAAACCCCAGAATATAATTATTTCCGGAGACGGAACCGCGAAAGTTGCCGATTTCGGTATCGCAAGAGTCGAATCATCAGAAACAGTTAATGCTTCTGCAATAGGTTCTGTTCATTATATGTCTCCTGAAATGGCAAAAGGTGAGTACTCTGATGAAAGAAGTGATATATATTCACTTGGTATAACCATTTTCGAGATGATAACCGGTAAGCTTCCGTATGAAGGTGATACGTCCGTCTCGATAGCCCTGGCACATATCGGCAGCGATATGCCTCTTGCAAGTGATTTCAATCCTGAGTCCACGCCGGAACTTGATAACATTATCCTTAAATGCTGTCAGAAAAAGCCTGAACGCAGGTACCAGAGAGTTGAACAGGTACTTGCCGATTTACGTAAAGCTTTGACTATGCAGCAGAAACCCGTACCGATTGAGGATGAAGATGACACAGATGGACATACCAGAGTTCTGACGCCTCAGGAAGTGGGCGAGATAAATGCAAGAGCCAAAGTCACATCAGGAAAAACACAGTCAGCCCGAAAATCCGGCGGCAGGAAAGCCAGAAGAGATCTCTATGATTATGAGGATGAGAATGACAGCTCACTGGATAAAGTGCTTACGATCGGTGGAATCATCCTTGCCGTTATCGTAGTTGCGGCGGTTGTCTGGGGAATACTTAAGTTCAGCGGAACGATAGGAAGCAGTGCAGATCAGATAAACAATGCTCTGGATGTTGTATCCGGAGATATTACACCTCTTTCAGACAAAGAAACGTATGTGCCTGATGTAATTGAACTGGACTATGATCTGGCGACGAATAAGCTTAAGGATTACAGTCTGAGCATTGAAGTCAGATCAGAGGAATACAACGACAATATTCCCGCCAATGCAATTATTTCACAGGATCCGCTTCCGGATACTCTTATTGATAAGTATTCAAAAGTTTATGTTGTTGTAAGCAAGGGAAGCAATAAAGAAGATATATCCAATTTCCTTTATCAGGATGTTGAGACAGTTACTACTGAACTGAGAAAGAAAAAATATACAGTAACCAGAATAGATGAGTATAACAATCAATTCGGTGAAGGCATTGTATTTGATATCAATCCGTTGAAACCGGAACTTGAAGGTCCGGTAACATTAAAGGTCAGCAAAGGCCCGGAGGATAAAATCGTAAAGGTTCCTGTTCTGCTTGGCAGGACAGAGGAGGAAGCCATAGGTCTGCTTGCTGACAGCGGGCTGCTTCCGGGAGATCCCGAATCAATCATGATTATGCCGAGCGATACGGTTCCTGCCGGTAATATCATCAGTCAGTCCATCGCTCCTGATACGGAAATCAGTGTAGGAAGTAAAATCGGATATACGGTGAGCTCGGGTCAGGAAGTGAAGACTCAAAGTTATGTCGGTTCAGTCAAAGGACAGTATGCGATTTCCGATTATTTCGGACCCGGAACCGACGGCGCTCAGATAGATATAATGGTCAGGCTGCATCAGGTTGTTAATGGCGAAGATGTATATACCACACTGATGGAACCGAGGAGAATTACGGGTAATACAATAGTGCCTGTAAAGTTTGACTTTATTGAAGGTGCTTACGGTGTTGACACGGGGCAGGTTGAGGTTGTCCGTTCTGATACCGGAGAGATTCTCAAGACCTTCGATGTTGAATTTTTTAATCAGTAACCGGTATGAAGGGTAAAATCGTAAAGGGAATCGGTGGTTTTTATTACGTAAAATCCAGCGACGAGGTATATTGCTGTAAAGCCAAGGGCATTTTCAGAAACGAAGACATTAAGCCCCTTATCGGAGACGATGTTGAGATATCGCTGATCGATCCGGAGAAACGCGAAGGCAGTGTGGATTTGATCCTTCCCAGAAGAAACTGCCTGATCAGGCCTGCGGTTGCCAATATTGATCTGATTCTGATCGTTCAGTCATTTGCAAAACCGGCTCCGCAGAAATATCTGCTTGACAGGTATCTGATAAGTATATGTAAATCCGGTATTCCGACGGCCATCGTCTTTAACAAATCCGATCTGACACACGAACCGGTGGATAGGATATATGATCAGGCCGGATATCATACTTTTTCTGTATCAGTTAAAAACGGAGACGGGATAGATAAACTGAAAGACTATATCAGAGGAAAGACGATTGCACTTGCAGGTCCTTCCGGCGTAGGAAAATCTTCATTGACCAATCGCCTGTGTCCCTCAGCCGATATGAAGACGGATACACTCAGCAGAAAAATAGAGCGAGGGAAACAGACTACCAGACATTCGGAGTTGTTTTCCGCCGGAGACGATACATATCTATGCGACACTCCGGGATTTACATCGGTTTATTTTGAAGGAATAAAATCGGAAGAACTGAAATATTATTTTCCCGAAATAGCAGAATATGAAGGGAAATGCCGGTTCAACGGATGCCTGCATCTGGCAGAACCTGATTGTGCGGTAAAAGATGCATTGACGGAAGGATTTATAAATGAATCAAGGTATGATTCATATTTGAAAATATATAACGAGATTTTTACTCAGGAAAGGAGATATTGATGAGACTTTCACCATCAGTATTGGCTGCAGATTTTACAAGATTGGGTGAGCAGCTTGAAATAGTTAAAAATGCCGGGGTAGACGCTGTTCATTATGATGTTATGGACGGAGATTTTGTTCCTGCATTATCGTTTGGAGACACAATCCTTAAAAATATAAAGAACAGATTCGGAGATGAACTGTTTCTGGATGCTCATCTTATGGTAACCGAGCCGGCAAGATTTGCAGAAGCATTCAGAAAGGCCGGAGCCGACAATATTACCATTCATATCGAAGCCTGCAAGCATATTGACAGAAGTATAGAAGCTGTAAAAGATACGGGGGCTCAGGTAGGTATCGCGCTTAATCCGGGAACTCCGCTGGACAGCATTTCGGAAATAATACATAAAGTCGATCTTGTTCTGATCATGAGTGTCAATCCGGGATTCGGAGGCCAGAAATACATAGATTACTGTACAGACAAGATTGCCAGATTAAATCAGTGGAAAAAAGATTTGGGACTGGATTTTTCAATTCAGGTCGACGGAGGAATCAGTCCCCAAAATGTCAGACAGGTACTGGATGCCGGAGTAGACAATGTTGTTGCCGGCTCGGCAGTATTTAAAAATGATATTGCGGCAAACTGCTGTGCATTCAGAGAAATAATGAAATTTTGATTTAAAGGGAGAGGCTTATCATGATCGATATTAAGTTTTTGCGTGAAAACCCGGAAGTGGTTAAACAGAACATAAGAAATAAATTTCAGGACAGGAAACTCGGGCTGGTTGATGAGGTGATCGAGCTGGATGCAAAAGCCCGTGCTCTTCAGACAGAAGCGGATGAGCTTCGTGCAAAGAAGAATTCCACCAGTAAACAGATAGGTGCTCTTATGGCGAAAGGAGCCAAAGAGGAAGCTGAAAAAGTTAAAGCTGAGGTAGCAAGTATTTCTGCACGAATTGCAGAGCTTGAACCGCTTGAGGCTGAGCTTGCCGAGAAAATCAAAAAGGACATGATGACGATTCCGAATATCATCGATCCGTCGGTTCCGATAGGAAAGGATGATTCGGAAAATGTTGAAATCGAGAAATTCGGTGAGCCTCTGGTTCCTGATTTTGAGATTCCGTATCATACGGAAATCATGGAGAAGCTTCATGGTATAGATCTTGATGCAGCAAGAAAAGTTGCAGGCAACGGTTTTTATTATCTGATGGGAGACATAGCCAGACTTCACAGTGCTATGACAGCATACGGACGTGACTTTATGATAAATCGCGGTTTTACCTACTGTATTCCGCCTTTCATGATCCGCTCGGAAGTTGTGACCGGAGTTATGAGCTTTGATGAGATGGATGCGATGATGTATAAGATAGAAGGTGAGGATCTGTATCTTATCGGTACATCAGAACATTCGATGATCGGAAAATTCATTGATACTATCAATGATGAGTCAACGTTACCGATTACACTGACGTCATATTCACCTTGTTTCAGAAAAGAGAAGGGTGCTCACGGAATCGAGGAAAGAGGAGTATACAGAATCCATCAGTTCGAAAAGCAGGAAATGATAGTCATCTGCAAACCTGAAGAGTCCATGGAATGGTATGAAAAGCTCTGGCAGAACACAGTAGATTTCTTTAGATCTCTGGATGTGCCGGTTCGTACGCTAGAATGCTGTTCGGGAGATCTTGCAGATCTTAAGGTGAAGTCCTGTGACGTTGAGGCATGGTCACCGAGACAGAAAAAGTATTTTGAAGTCGGAAGTTGCTCTAATCTCGGAGATGCACAGGCAAGAAGACTTCGTATCAGAGTTAAGGATGCAAACGGAAACAAGTATTTTGCGCATACCCTGAACAACACTTGTGTTGCTCCGCCGCGTATGCTTATCGCTTTCCTTGAGAACAATCTTCAGGCGGACGGAAGTGTACTTATTCCAAAAGCACTTCAGCCGTATATGGGCGGTCAGACCGTAATAAGACCTTAATAATGGCATTTGACGGATTTACACTGGCGGCGGTCACGGATCAGTTGTCTTCTGCACTCATCGGAGGCACTGTATCCAAAATCGCCATGCCTGAGAAGGATGAGCTTCTCATATCAATAAGAAATAATTCAACAAATTACAGGCTGCTGATAAGTGCAGGAGCTTCGCTTCCTTTAATATATTTGACGGAGGCGAACAAGCCTTCTCCGCTTACAGCGCCTTCTTTTTGTATGCTTCTCAGAAAATATCTTTCCGGATCAAAGATTACGGATATATGTCAGGAAGGTCTTGAAAGGATAGTGACGATATCCTTCGAACATATCAACGAACTGGGTGACTTGTCTGAAAAAAAGATTGTATTTGAATTGATGGGAAAGTATTCGAACATTATTTTTGTCAATGAGAACGGAATAATAATCGACTCTATTAAAAGAGTTCCTTCATCCGTCAGCAGCGTCAGAGAAGTACTTCCGGGCAGAAAGTATGCTTTTTCGAATGAACTATACAAGATTCAGCCGGTTCTGGTTGACAGAAAACAACTGGACAATATAGTTTCCGAGGTGCCTTCAGCCGAAATCTATAAGGCTTTATATGGCAGAATAGCAGGAATGAGTCCGTTGATGGCGCAGGAGCTTTGCACGAGAGCAGGTATTTCATATGACATACCTGCAAACGGATTGTCTGTCTCTGATCTGGATTCTTTATATCTCCAGCTTCATTTGTTGGTTACTTCAGCTGTAAATAAGGAATTCAAACCGACAATCATATACCATAATGATATTCCCGTTGAGTTTTCCGCTTTTGAATCCGTCCAGTACCGTTCTGCGGGATATACTCAGAAACATTTTGATTCGATAAGCCGACTGCTGGAGGAGTATTATGCATCAAAAGAACTGTACTCCAGGATACGTCAGAAATCATCCGATATCAGAAAAACGGTTGTTTCTCTGCTTGAAAGGGCTTCAAAAAAGTATGATCTCCAGAAAAAACAGCTGAAAGACTGTGAGCACAAAGATAACTATAAAGTATACGGTGATCTGCTGAACACATACGGGTATGCTCTTAAAGGCGGAGAAAAATCATTTATATGCCGGAATTACTATGATGACAATAATGAGATAACTATTCCGCTCGATCCTAATAAAAACTCCTCGGAAAATGCAAAGAGATATTATGAAAAATATGCAAAGCTCAGAAGGACTGAGGCAGCCTTATCCGTTGAAATACTAAACACGGTAAATACCATAGATCATCTGGCTGGGATCCTTCAGTCTATTGAAACATCTGCTTCAGAGAACGATATAAATCAGATCAGGGATGAATTGATTGAATTCGGATATCTGAACGGAAAGAGTAAAGATAAGAAAAAGGCAATAAAATCAGAGCCAATGCACTTTGTTTCCAGCGACGGTTTTGATATATATGTGGGAAAGAACAATTATCAGAATGAAGAAGTTACTTTCAGAATCGCTTCTTCAAACGATTTGTGGTTCCATGCAAAAAAAGTGCCGGGTTCACATGTTATAGTAAAATGCAATGCTTCTGTTTCCGATATGCCTGACCGTGTTTTCAGAGAAGCAGCATCTCTGGCGGCATATTATTCGCAGAGCAGGACAAACAGTAAAGTTGAAGTGGATTATACTCAAAGGAAAAACCTCAGAAAAACACCGGGCGGGCCGCCGGGATATGTAGTTTATAATACCAATTATTCCATTACGGCAGAACCTAAATCCGAAATTTGAGTTTGACTATATCATTTGTTTAAATTATAATACGTTTGACTTGTTGTTTGGACCAGAGGGGCAGTATATGAAGAGGGGATTATTAATTATAGTCAGCGGCTTTTCCGGAGCGGGAAAGGGGACAATCGTCAGAGGAGTTATCAGCAGGTATGATAATTATGCTCTTTCGGTTTCTGCGACTACGCGCAGACCCAGAAACGGTGAAATCGATGGGAAAGACTATTTTTTTATCTCCAGGGATGAGTTCGAAAGTAAGATATCAAATGACGAACTTATAGAATATGCCTCTTATGTAGGTAATTATTACGGGACACCGAAGGATTATGTCGATTCTATGCTGGACAGCGGAAAAGACGTGATACTGGAAATTGAGATGCAGGGTGCCATGAAAGTTAAGGCAAGGATGCCGGAAGCGATACTTGTTTTTGTTTCAGCACCGGATGCCGGGACTCTGCAGAGACGTCTTGCAGGAAGAGGTACCGAAAATCCCGAGCAGGTCAGCAAAAGGCTGATGAGGGCAGTGGAAGAGACCGAGTATATGAAGGACTATGATTATATTCTGGTGAATGATGATCTTGAAAAATCCATTGATTGCCTGAACAGCATAGTTCATTCCGAACATTGCAGAAGCAAACATAATTCGGATTTTATCGAATGCATCAGAAAAGATTTGAAGGATAATTTCGGAAGATAACCACAATGATATAAAAGAAAGGAAGTATTCACCATGATGTTACATCCATCCTATACGGATTTAATTAATGCAGTCAATGCCGATGTTGAGCCGGGAGAGCAGCCTGTTGTTCAGAGCCGTTACTCAATTGTGATAGCTACAGCTAAAAGAGCGCGTCAGCTTGTAGACGGTGCCGAGGCTGCAGTACCTTCATACGGTAAGAAACCTCTCTCAATTGCCATTGATGAAGTATATAAAAAGAAAATCAAAATTGTAAATGATGACGAGTCATCGGCAGACTGACATATGAAGAAAAAGCTTTGTCTGATATCTCTCGGATGTGACAAGAATCTTGTTGATTCGGAAATGCTACTGGGACACATTTATGAGAATACAGCATATGATTATGAATTTACAGATGATGAATCCGCAGCAGATGTTATTATTATCAACACCTGCTGTTTTATTCTGGATGCAAAACAGGAAAGCATCGATACGATTCTCAGAGCAGCAGAGTACAAGCATAGCGGTATATTAAAGGAACTGATTGTAATGGGATGTCTGGCCGAAAGATATAAAGATGAGATTATATCCGAGATTCCTGAAGTTGACAGAATAATCACCATACCCGAGTTTGAAAAAAAGATTTCTTTAAACCCGCCTGAACACAGAATGATATCTACAGGAGGCTGGTATGCTTACCTGAAGATTGCCGAAGGATGCAATAAGCGCTGTACGTATTGTATCATTCCTTACCTTAGAGGAAACTACAGAAGTTATCCTATGGATAATCTGTTGTCTCAGGCCAGAGATCTGGCTGATGCAGGAGTTAAGGAACTGATAATAGTTGCGCAGGAGACAACCGTTTACGGCATAGATCTTTATGGACGTAAAATGCTGCCGGAACTGCTTCACGAACTCTGTAAAATAGAAGGCTTTAGATGGATTAGAATCATGTATACCTATCCTGAAGAAATCACGGATGAACTTATCAGCACCATTGCTTCCGAACCTAAAATATGTCATTACATAGATATGCCGATTCAGCATGCATCAGATGCGATCCTTAGGAGAATGGGAAGGCTGACATCACGTGCAGATATTGAGAATGTAATATTCAGGCTTCGTGATGCCATACCGGACATAGTAATAAGAACTTCGCTGATTACCGGGTTTCCCGGAGAGACGCAGGAGGATCATAATACCCTCAAAGAGTTTGTAGATGGTTTCGAACTGGAAAGGGTCGGAGTATTTACCTATTCACCGGAAGACGGTACTCCTGCAGAAAAATATAAAGACCAGGTATCCGAGGATATCAAGGAAAGCAGACGGGATGATCTGATGTCCCTGCAGCAGGAGATTTCGACAGCATTTCTTGACAGTTTAATCGGGTCGGAACTGGATGTTCTGATTGAAGGCTGGCTGCCCGATGACGGAGTTGCAGTCGGAAGAACATATATGGACGCTCCCTCTGTTGACGGTATGATTTTTGTAAAAACCCGAAAAAGATATGATTCCGGAACCTTTATAAAAGCAAAGGTTACCGGGTCTTCGGAATATGATTTGATCGGAGAGGAAATATAATGTCTTTTTTTAAAAATCTAAATACACCCAATAAGCTTACGATACTCAGGATACTGTTGGTACCGGTTTTTATAGTATTTCTTTTTATAGGGCAGAACAACTTTCTGTTTAAAATACTGGCACTGCTCGTGTTCTGTATTGCATCGGCTACGGATGCGCTGGATGGTTATATAGCACGGTCCAGAAATCTGATTACCAATTTCGGTAAATTTATGGACCCTCTTGCCGATAAGCTGCTGGTATGTTCTGCACTGATCTGTTTTGTGCAGATCGGTTCGATTCCGGCTTGGGTCGTGATAATAATAATCGCAAGAGAATTTATTATCAGCGGATTCCGCCTTATCGCTTCGGATAAGGGAGTTGTCATCGCAGCCAATAAATGGGGGAAGGCAAAAACCGTCTCGCAGATGATAACCATAATACTGCTGATTATCGATATTCCTCAGCTGAAAACAGTAACTGGCATTATGATCGTTGTTATGACAGTACTTACGGTAGTTTCTCTTATTGAATATATTGCAAAAAATATCGATGTACTTAAAGATTAATGATTTGGTATAATGGAAATATAAATTATAAGGATAATCTTGATGCTGAAGCGGAGGCATCCGCAATCTTTGGTCTGCTCAAATACAGATATATATACGGATCTGAAGAACAGTCGGGACTTTTTCTGTTCGGAAGAAAAATAAAAACTCAAGAAGATTGCGTGGATTCCTTCAAGGACAAAGAAGACTCCGACACAGATACCGGGAGTGCAGAAAATACAAGCGATAAACTCAGCAAACTGTTCAGTTTTATTTCAGATGATGAAAACAGAGACGCTATAGATGACGTTAAAAATATTGTCTTTAAGCTTTTGAGACATGTTTTTCCGAGAGAAATAGAAGGAGAGATACATTTTGGTCTGGATGATCCGTATCTGACAGGTAAGGTTCTGGAATTTTTTGCGCTACTGTATGCTATGAACGGTGACAGGTTAAAAGTATATCCGTACTGGGACGAGAAAAAACTGGAATGCGGTTTGAAGTTAAGCGGAAGAGTATTGGTAATGTATTCTCTGTTTATTGTATGCAGGCTTATACTGAATAAGAATTTCAAGAAATTATGGAGGAAGTATAATGGCAAGTGAGTTTGATTCATTATTTAAAGGGGTGGATACTTTATTAAAAACAAAGACCATTATTGGCGATCCTATTACTATAGACGATTCTGTAATTATTCCGATTATGGAAGTATCTTTCGGTATGGCAAGCGGATCCTTTGCCCATGAATCAAGCAATGCAGGGGCAATGAGCGCAAGGATGACTCCGGTGGCACTTTATGTAATGCAGAACGGAATCGGAAGAGTTGTCAACCTTAAGAATACCGATGCTGTTTCCAAAGTAGTGGATCTGATTCCGGATTTTGTGAATAAAGTAAGCGGGAAAAAAGTCTCACC
Source organism: Lachnospiraceae bacterium (assembly GCA_030531245.1). Lineage (GTDB taxonomy): Bacteria > Bacillota > Clostridia > Lachnospirales > Lachnospiraceae > Darwinimomas. The sequence goes on along the minus strand of JAUNOA010000003.1, from coordinate 34,993 downwards.
GGGCATTATTTCAAAAGCAAAGAAAATGATGCATGAGAAAGAAGAGTAAATTAAAACGCAGGCATATCCGCCTGCGTTTTAATATATACGGGTTAGAAATTAAATCAGCCTCTTTCAACTTTGCCTGAACGAAGGCAGGAAGTACAAACGTACATTCTCTGATGTCCGTTTTCTGTCTTAACACGTACTGACTTAACATTTGCATGCCATATCTTATTTGATCTTCTATGTGAATGGCTCACAGCGTTACCAAAATGAACTCCCTTACCACAAACTGCACATTTAGCCATGTTTTCACCTCCTTAATTCCTGCAATTCCTATTTTCGAAATCACAGCACGAAATATGATACCAAAAAGAATGGCTTTTTGCAAGAGAAAATTGTCTTTTATTTAAAAATAATGTATAATTCTTGATGTAATTATGTATAGTGGCAGTTTTATATACCATATTTAGTATTATAGGAGATTATCGTGGAAAGAGGACACTTGAATAATTCAATGGGTAATGTCATTATCACCCCGGATGTAATTGCTCAGTTTGCAGGCGCCCAGGCACTTGAATGCTTCGGGATTGTCGGGATGGCGGCCAAAAGCACTAAAGACAGCGTTATGCATCTTTTAAAGAAAGAATCGCTGAAAAAAGGCATAGAGGTAACCATAACCGATAATAACATCAGCATTTCTTTTCATGTAATAGTAGCATACGGGCTTAATATCGTATCTGTTACTGAAAATCTTATGGAAAATGTTAAGTACAAACTTGAAGAGTTTACCGGAATGAAGGTATCATGCATTAATGTTCTGGTTGAAGGCGTTAGAGTAATAGATTAAGGAGGCTGGACGTATTGAGCTTGAAAAATATTGATGCCTCAATGATTCAGAAGGCATTTCTATCTTCAGCGGTTGCTCTGGATTCTAAAAAAGAATGGATAAATGAGCTGAATGTTTTCCCTGTTCCTGACGGTGATACGGGAACAAATATGACACTGACCATGATGGCTGCTGCAGAAGAGGTGGCCGGGTTGGAGAATCCGGATATGACTGCTATATGTAAAGTCATATCATCCGGCACGCTCAGAGGTGCCAGAGGTAATTCAGGGGTAATCACTTCACAGCTGCTGAGAGGTTTCACAAAGGTTATCCGTGAAGAAAAAACAGTTGACAGCAATATCCTTGCAGCTGCGGTTTCAAAGGCAGTAGAAACCGCTTATAAAGCCGTTATGAAACCGAAAGAGGGAACTATACTGACCGTTGCCCGCGCAATGAGTGATAAAGCTGTAGAGATTTCCAGGGAAACCGATGATATAGAGGTCATTGCCGATGAAATCATAAAGGCCGGAAATGATATGCTGGCAAAGACACCGGATATGCTTCCTGTTCTGAAACAGGCAGGCGTTGTTGATTCCGGCGGGCAGGGACTTATGGTCATAGTGGAAGCGGCAGTTGCATCGATAAAGGGTAACAATCTTGAATTCAATGGTATGTCTGCTTCAGGACCTTCTCAGATGCGTGCATCAAACGTAGGAGCACTTGAGACCAGTGATATCAGGTTCGGATATTGTACAGAGTTTATTGTGCATGCTTCATTGGATTCTCCGGAGGAGAAGAATTTCAAGGCATTCCTCGGAACAATGGGAGATTCCGTTGTCTGCGTTGTGGATGATGATCTTTTCAAGGTGCATGTTCATACAGATGATCCGGGAAAAGTCATCACCAAAGCTCTTACCTACGGTCAGTTATCCGGAATCAAGATAGATAATCTTCGTGAGGAGAATGCCGAACTGATCAAAAAGGAATTGGACAGCAGACAGTCTGAGCCGGTTCCCCCAAATAAAGCCGAGCGTAAGAAATACGGTATTATTACCGTTTCAGCGGGACAGGGACTGAGTGATATCTTCCGTGAACTCGGGGTGGATTACGTCATAGAAGGCGGACAGACGATGAATCCGAGTACCGATGATTTTGTTGTAGCCATTGAGAAGGTCAACGCGGATGTGGTTTACATACTGCCGAATAACAAGAACATTATCCTGGCTGCAAAACAGGCTGCGGGAATAACCGATAATGTCGATGTTCATGTTATTCCTTCAAAGAGTATTCCGCTTGGTATAACAGCTATGATGTCATTTAATCCGGAAGCCGTTCCTGATGATAATGAAACGGCTATGACGGATTCTCTTTCAACTGTAAAATACTGTGAAGTAACATACGCTATCAGAGATACCGTGATTGACGGATTTGATATTCACAACGGAGATTATATGGCTATCGGTGATGACGGTATGCTGGCCGTTGAACAATCGAGAGACGAAGCCGCATTTAAAGCCTGCAAGGCTCTTATTGACGGCGAGACAGAGATTGTAACGGTATATTACGGTTCGGATGTTACGGAATCCGAAGCCGTAAAAATGACAGACAGACTGATAGAACTGTATCCGGATGTGGATTTTGATGTTGAAGAAGGAGATCAGCCGGTATATTCTTATTTCATTTCAATAGAGTAATGTATTTGGCAATTCCTTTCCGGAATTGCCATTTTACGATCGGACGAACCTGTACATTTACACATAAACTGCGAAGCTATGGTTAAGAACGATTCATTGCAGAGAATAAAAGGAATAGGGGAAAAGACATCCAGATTATTTAATGAACTGGGTGTTTTTGATATAGAAGATCTGGTGCATTTTTATCCGATCAGATATCTGCCGTACGAAGAACTGGTCAGTATTGAAGAATTGACTGCTGACAATAATGCGGCAGTTTCCGCGCGTATCATTTCTTCGCCTAAAACAATCCGTGCCGGAAAGCTTAAGATAACTGAAGCTTATATTGAGGATTATTCCGGGAAAATAAGATGTGTATGGTATAACTGTCCATATATTGTTACAAACATTACAAAGGAAAAAGAATATGTTTTTTCAGGCAAAGTGACCGAGAGGAAAGGGAAGAGAGTTATAGAACATCCGGTAATATATGACTTGAACGAGTACAGGAAAATGGCAGGAGGACTCCAGCCTGTATACAGAACTGTCAGAGGTCTGAGTCAGAAGATAGTAAGGAAAGCAGTATCCTGCGCACTCTCGGAATTTTCTTTTGGTGAAGATTTTCTTCCGGTAGATATCAGAGAAAAATACGGGCTTGTCGATAATGATACAGCCGGCAGAACAATTCATCAGGCAAACTCTTCGTCAGCACTGGAGCAGGCCAGAAAAAGAGTTGTTTTTGATGAGTTTTTCAATTTTTTATACAGTATAAAAAGACTGAAAAACAATCCCGTCGCAAAATCGGAATTTATAATAAATACTGAAAATATTCTGGATGAATTTGCCGCTAAACTGGACTTTTCCCTGACGGGGGATCAAATCCAAGCTGTAAGGGATATATTCGGTGATTTTAAAAACGGAAAAGTAATGAACAGACTTCTGCAGGGAGATGTCGGTTCAGGTAAAACAATAGTCTCCTTAATAGCCATGTATGCTGTTTGCAGATCAGGATATCAGAGTGTAATTATGGTTCCAACAGAGGTGCTTGCGAGTCAGCATTATCAGACTTGTATGAAAATATTTGCAGATTTTGAGGATAAACCAAGGATTGGGTTGCTGACAGGATCTATGTCAAATAAAGAAAAGAAAGCCATGCATGAAGAAATCGAATCAGGAAGGGTAGATATCATAATAGGTACTCATGCCGTTATTCAGGATTCGGTCGTTTTTCATGATGCAGGGCTGGTCGTAACCGATGAGCAGCACAGATTCGGAGTCAAACAGAGGGAAAGGCTCGCAGATAACGGAAAATCCCCGCATGTTCTTGTTATGAGTGCAACACCCATACCGCGTACTCTGGCTGTGATTCTGTACGGAGATCTTGATATCTCAACTATTATGACCAAGCCGGACGGAAGACTGCCTGTGAAAAATGCCGTCATCATCCCAAAGGACAGAGGGAAAGCCTACAGAACCATTCTTGATCAGATCAATGCCGGTCATCAGGCATACATAATCTGTCCGATGATAGAAGAAAACGAAGCTGTAGAGGCAGAAAATGTCATTGATTATACATCGAAAATTAAGTGTATATTTCCTGAAAATATTGTGGTACAATTCTTACATGGAAGGATGTCCCCGGAGGAAAAGAACAATATAATGTGTTCCTTTGCGAACGGAGACATCAATATATTGATTTCAACTACTGTGGTCGAAGTCGGAGTTGACGTACCGAATGCAACAGTTATGATGATCGAGAATGCAGAACGTTTCGGTTTGGCAACTCTTCATCAGTTGCGCGGAAGAGTCGGCAGAGGAGACGATCAGTCATATTGTATTTTTGTCAGAACTTCTGATTCAGAGGTATCCAAACAAAGACTGAAAGTTGTCGGAGATTCCAATGACGGCTTTTTTATCGCGTCTGAAGATTTAAGACTTCGCGGACCCGGAGAAATCCTCGGACAGGCCCAAAGCGGTGACATGAGATTTGAACTGGGAAATATTTACACTGATGCAGATATTCTGGATCTTGCCCGGGAATGCTGTGAATATATTGACACTTCCGATTTCAGACCTGATGATGATGAATTCATCAGATTCCGGAAACATATGGAAGATTACAGGGATAAAAGGCTTATTAATTTAAGTATATAAATATACTTTTGGGATGACATGGAAACTGATAAAAGGAATTTAAAACTTGATGATGAACTTGTAAATGAAATTGAATCATTGAAAAGTAATGATCAGGAAAACAAAAAGCCCGAAAAGAAAAAGAAGTGGGTTTTGACGATCATTATCGGTATTGTCATTATCGGAGCAGGTATCTTTTATTATCTGAAAGCGTTATCCTATAAAAATGTTTTTTTTCCAAACACTTATATCAACAATATTGATGTGTCAGGCATGACAGCGGAAAATGTCAGTACTCTTATAAATAATCAGGTCAGAGAGTATTCGGCAGAGATCAGGATTCTTGAACGCGAGCCGGAAATAATATCATCCTCAGATGTAAATCTCAGCATGAATACGGGTGACGGGATAGAAAAATGTATGGCATCACAGAATATCTGGCTTTGGCCTGAATGTGTTTTTAAAGCCAGGGAATTAGATGTTCCCGCTGTTACTGAGCTTGATGATGCTATGCTTGAACAGTTTTGTGCAAAGCTTGATTCTTTTGACGATGCCAATGCAAACAGGCCTGTTGACGCTAAAGTGGGCGGATATGACGAAGCAACAAATTCTTATCCGGTCGTGCCGGAATATAACGGAAATATCATAACAGATAAAGAAAAAGCCATAGCTTTAATAAAGGATTCTGTGACAAAGCTCGAGCCTGAGATTGATCTTGAACGTGAAGATATATATTCTCAGGCAACCGTAAAACAGGACGATCCTGTTCTTCTTGAACGTAAAAAAGAACTGGATTCATTTGTTAAGGCCGAAATCACTTATCCCGGACATGGAATCGTACTGGACGGCAAGACTCTGAGCAGCTGGATAATTAATGATGCTTCGGGAAAGTTGTCATATGATGAAGAAAAAATCAGAAACTTTGTTTCAATGCTTGCTTCTGCATATGATACGCTGGGTAAGGAAAGAAAGCTTGTCACTCAGTACGGAAACGAAACTGTTGTCAGCGGAGGAGATTTCGGATGGCTTGTGGACCAGGATGCCGAAACGGAAGAAATCCGAACGATACTTGAAAAAGGCGAGGTTGTTGAGAGAGAACCTGAATTTTCTTCACGCGCCGTTTCTTTTGAAGAAAGCGACTGGGGAGATACCTATGTGGAAATCAATCTTGCCAAACAGCAGGTGTTTTTTGTCAAAGAAGGGAAGCTGATCGTCTTATCGGATTGCGTTTCCGGAGGTTTGCAGCGAAAGGCTCCTACACCGACAGGTGTATATGATATTACCTATAAAGCCAGAAATGCCGTCTTAAGAGGACCGAGAAGGAGTGACGGAAGTTATCAGTGGGAAAGTCCGGTTTCCTATTGGATGCCTTTTAATAACGGTATCGGTTTACACGATGCAACATGGAGAGGGAGTTTCGGAGGTACCATATATAAGGTCAACGGATCACACGGATGTGTGAATCTACCGTTGAAGAAAGCAGCTGCTATATATGAGGTTATTAATACCGGTACCCCTGTAATCGTATATGATGATGATTTTGAAATCATGAATATGCCGCTCGACCCGGAGGATGAGGCAAAGAAAAAGGCGGCTGAAGAAAAAGAGCTGCAGAAGAAGATAGAAGCGGAAGCCAAAAAGGCAAAAAAAGTACCGGATAGCGGAAGTGTTACCACGGCAGAAACAAAATCACCGGTAATAACCGATACGACGGAAAGCACAGAACAGGATCCGGGACAGGAGCAGGAAGTACCGGTTCAGGAACCACAGACAGAATCACAGCAGCAGGAGACGGAAACCGTACCTGTCGATTGGGGACCCGGATATGATCGCGGAATAGAGGTTCCCGATAGTCAGCCATCCGGACCCGGATATGATTCCGGAATAGAGGTTCCCGACAGTCAACTATCGGGACACGGAATCGATGTCGCAGAACCTGAGATAACAGTAAATGCAGAGAACCTGGCGGAGGTAGTGGAATGAGAGTTATAGCCGGAACGGCCAGACGCCTTATCCTGAAAACATTACCCGGAAATGATACGCGTCCGACTACGGATATGATAAAGGAAACGTTGTTTAATATGATAAATTTCGACCTGCCCGGGTCTGTATTTCTTGATCTGTTTGCCGGGAGCGGAGCAATAGGTATAGAAGCTTTAAGCAGAGGTGCGTCAAAATGTGTTTTTGTCGATAACAATGCAAAAGCCACGGCAGTTATCAGAGATAATGTACAGCATACGAGATTTGAAGATGTATCGGATATTATTACTTCGGATTCTGTTTCCGCATTAAGACGTCTTGAGAATAAACATGATGTTTTCAGTATCGTCTTCATGGATCCGCCCTATGATATGAAACTGGAGGATCCGGTTCTGTTTTACCTGAAAAATTCATCACTTATTGATGATGACACTTTGATAATCGTGGAGATGAGCATAAAGTCAGATACGGAACATTTTGAAAAGTCAGGTTATATGATTGAAAAGATCAAATCATATAAAACGAATAAGCATGTTTTTCTAAGGAGGAAATCTATATGACCCGTGCAATTTATGCCGGAAGCTTCGACCCGGTGACTAATGGGCATCTGGATATTATCGATCGGGCTTCACGGATATTTGATGAACTGATAATAGGCGTCCTCATAAACAAAAACAAATCACCGATGTTTGACACTGATGAAAGAGTCGGATTTCTCCGGGTTCTCCTGAAAGATTACCATAACGTTAAAGTTAAAGCGTTTGACGGGCTGCTTGTTGATTTTGCCCATAATGAAGATGCCAAAGTGCTTGTCAGAGGATTGCGTGCCGTTACCGATTTTGAATACGAACTTCAGATGGCCCAGACAAATAAAGTAATCGCAAGTGATGTGGAAACGGTGTTTCTTACTACAAATCTCAAGTATTCATATTTGAGTTCAAGTATAGTTAAGGAAATTGCCTCATTTAACGGAGATATTTCACAGTTTGTGGACCCGTATGTGGAAAAAGAAATATTTGATAAGCTGAACACCAGGAAAGGAAGATGAAATGAGTAGAATTGAACAGTTAATCGATGATATTGAAGCTTATATTGAAGATTGTAAACCGTCTGCATTTTCTTCAACCAAGGTTGTTGTAAATAAAGAAGAACTTGCGGAAATGCTTAATGAATTGAGACTTCAGATTCCGGAAGAGGTCAGCCAGTACAAAAAAATCATCAATAATCAGGATGCCATCATGAAAAATGCAAAGCTGAAAGCAGATGGTATGGTTGAGGCTGCCAATAAGCTTCAGACCCAGATGATCGATGAACATGAAATCATGCAGAAGGCACTTGAAAATTCAAATCAGGTAATAGAAAATGCCAATATTCAGGCAACAAATATTCTTGACAGAGCCACAGCTGATTCCCAGGCAATGAAGCGCGCAATACTTAAATATTCAGATGATATGATGGCTGTTCTTCAGGATGAGCTGGAATCAATGATGACGAATTCAAAACAGAAATTTGAGACTTTCTACAATAATCTTGAAATGAACTATAATACGATCACAGCCAACAGAAACGAATTGTTGTCATCAGCAGACAGCAGTCAGGATTGATATGATTTCTATTAATGATTTACCCGAAAGCTATATTTCTTCCATGAAAAAACAACTGGGAGATACTTTTCCTGAGTATGTCAGGACGCTTTCGGAGCCTCCTTTTTCCGGCGTACGCATCAATCCTCTGAAAACGAACGCCGAAGAAGTCTTTGGAAAAATCAATACCGAACACAGTCAGATTCCATGGGTCGAAGAGGGCTTTTATGTAACGGATACTTCAGTATTTACTAAGCATCCGTTTTACTATGCCGGTCTGTATTATATCCAGGAACCCAGTGCGATGACTCCGGTTACATGGCTTGCTCCCGAACCGGATGATATAGTTCTTGATCTGTGTGCCGCTCCCGGGGGGAAATCGACTCAGATCGCGGCCGGACTGACAGGTAAAGGGTACCTTGTAACGAATGATCTCAGTGCGTCCAGATGCAAAGCGTTGTTAAAAAACATTGAGCTGGCGGGAATAGGTAATGTTGTCATAACCTGTGCGGATCCTCATGATCTTGAAGCAGTATATCCGGAATTTTTTGACAAGATACTTGTGGATGCTCCCTGTTCCGGTGAAGGGATGTTCAGAAAAGACAGAGCTGTCCTGAATGCATACAGAGAACACGGACCGGGTTTTTTCGCACCCATTCAGAAATCGGTTCTTGAAGCAGCAATTACAATGTTAAAACCAGGCGGTGTACTTGTATATTCGACCTGTACTTTTTCCAAAACAGAAGACGAGGATAATGTAGACTGGGTTTTGGAAAATTATCCATGTATGAAGCTGGAAAAAATGACAAAACTATTTCCTCACAGGATAAAAGGAGAAGGACATTTTGTTGCCAGATTTAAAAAACTTTAATGAATTCCTGAATAAGATAAAGATTCCGTACGACGCAGACAGGTTTTACCGGAATAATGAGTATATATACTATCTTCCAGGAAACTGCCGGTTGGATCCTAAGATTCATTATATCAGAACGGGGCTTCTGATGGGACGTGTAAGGAACGGACGGTTTGAACCTTCTCAGGCACTTGCTATGAATTTAAAAGCGGATGAGTGGGACAATCCGATTAATTTTTCCTTGTCAGATGAACGTGTTATGAGATATCTGAAGGGCGAGACCATCGAAGCGGATGATTTGTATGAAGGATACAGACTGCTGTGCGTAGACAATCATCCATTGGGATGGATAAAACAAAGCGGCACGAAATGCAAGAACAAGTATTACCCGGGTTGGAGATATAATTGAAAGAACTGATCATAGGCAAAAATGAAGCAAATCAAAGACTTGATAAACTTGTTACCAAGTCTTTGCCTGATGCAGGAAAAGGTTTTATTTACAAAATGATCAGAAAAAAGAATATTACATTGAACGACAAAAGATGTGCCGGTAATGAAATTCTGTGTGAGGGTGACAGAGTCCAGATATGGTTATCAGAAGATACCCTGCTGAAATTCAGCAATTCGGAGTCATATGTCACATTGTCTGAAGATCTTGAAATAGTATATGAGGATACGGATATCATCGTATTCAACAAACCTGCCGGGATGCTTTCTCAGAAAGCCAGACCGTCAGATGTTTCCGTAAATGATATGCTGATTTCATATTTGCTGAAATCCGGTCAGTTATCCGAAAGGGATCTGCAGACATTTAAACCATCTATATGCAACCGCCTCGACAGGAATACGAGTGGGCTGATAATCTGCGGAAAATCCCTGAAAGGCCTGCAGTCCATGGCGGTTTTGCTTCGTGAAAGAACAGTACATAAAGATTATATCGCAATAGTCGAGGGTGAGCTCCGCACACAGGGAGTCCTGAAAGGACATCTCAAAAAAGATAAAAAAGAGAACATCGTAAGCTTGTCCGATGAAGGGGATTATATCGAAACCGAGTATAAACCGATATGGACCGATGGGGTCAGAACTGTAATCATGGTAAGACTGATAACAGGAAAGACCCATCAGATCAGAATGCATCTGGCTTCGGCAGGTCATCCGCTTATCGGTGACAGAAAATACGGGTCGGGGAAAGGTGCCGGACGGCAGATGCTTCACGCATACAGGATAACATTTCCGGACGGAAGCTCGTACACATCCAGAATACCGGAGGATATGAAATGGGTACATGGAAATCCAGGGGCCTTCGAGGATCTACCCTCGAGGATATGATCAATCATACAAATTATATATATAAAGAAAAAGGGCTGGCTCTCATACAGAAAATACCTACTCCCATTACGCCTATTGATATAGACAAAGAGTCCAGACATATAACCCTGGCGTATTTTGATCAGAAGAGTACCGTTGATTATATCGGTGCGGTGCAGGGAATTCCGATATGTTTCGATGCCAAAGAATGTGCCACTGATACATTCCCTCTTCAAAACGTTCATGAACATCAGATAGACTTTATGAATTGCTTTGAAAAACAGGGCGGAGTCAGTTTTCTGATAATTCATTTTACACATAGGAATGAGATGTATTATATTCCGCTGAAAGATCTGAATAAATTCTGGAACCGTATGATTAACGGCGGCAGAAAGAGCTTTAAATTTGATGAGATTAACAAGGAGATGCTGATAAGTCAACAGGGAGAAATGTTTGTACATTATCTTGTTCCGTTGCAGACAGATTTAGATTTAAGAGATGAATAAAACATTTTTAAGCGAAGATATTTTACTGAATATTGAAAAACCGGCACGATATATCGGCAATGAGCCGAATATGTGTGTTAAGAATGCGGATGATGTCGATATAAGAATTGCTTTATGCTTCCCCGATGTTTATGAAATCGGAATGAGCAATATAGGTATTCAGATTATTTACGAGCTGTTCAACAGACGTGAGGATATATATTGTGAGAGGGTGTTTTCACCCTGGCACGATCTTGATGCGATTATGCGCGAAAGAAAGATCCCTCTTTTCACGCTTGAATCCCAGTCTCCCGTTAAGGAGATGGATATGATCGGGATATCAATGGGATATGAGATGTGCTATACAAACGTTCTTCAGATTCTCGATCTCTCCGGTATTCCGCTTTATTCAAAAGACCGTACAGATGCCGACCCGATAGTTTTCGGAGGAGGAACCTGCACTTATAATCCGGAACCGATAGCGGATTTCTTTGATTTCCTGTATATAGGTGAGGCAGAGACTAAGTATGATGAAGTCATGGATCTGTATAAGAAATACAAGGGAAACAGAAGTGAATTCCTGAGACAGGTTTCCCATATTGAAGGAATCTATGTTCCTTCACTTTATGATGTACGATATAACGAAGACGGAACAGTGAATTCATTTACACCCGAATATGAGGATGTTCCCGGAAAAGTAAGGCGTCAGGCCGTTGTCGACATGGACAGTGTCAGGTTCATTGATAAACCTATTGTACCGTTTATCAAAGTCACTCAGGACCGTGTTGTTCTGGAAATCATGCGCGGATGTATAAGAGGCTGCAGATTCTGTCAGGCCGGAATCATCTACAGACCGCTTCGGGAGCACAGTATTGAATATTTAAAAGACTATGCTGTAAAGATGCTTGAGCTTACGGGTTCCGATGAGATATCCTTAAGTTCACTCAGCTCGAGTGATTTTTCCAAAATAGAAGAATTGCTTGATTTTCTTATCGATTATACTTCCGTAAAGAAAGTCAATATTTCTCTGCCTTCTCTGCGCATCGATACATTTTCTCTTGATGTGATGAATAAAGTTCAGGATGTTAAAAAATCCTCACTGACATTTGCATCCGAAGCCGGTACCCAGAGACTACGTGATGTTATCAACAAAGGAATAACTGAAGAAGATATTCTGAAAGGTTCGATGGAAGCATTCAAGGGCGGTTGGAATAAAGTCAAGATGTATTTTATGCTTGGTCTTCCGACAGAGGGTCCTGAGGACAGGGACGGCATCGGTGACCTCTGCGAGAAAATTGCCGAAAATTATTACACGATTCCAAAAGAAGAAAGAGTCGGGAAAGTTCAGATATCAGCCAGTTCATCGTTTTTTGTTCCAAAGCCGTTCACACCGTTTCAATGGGCTCCGATGTATACCGCAGACGAGTACAGAGAGATGGCAGGGGCAGTTATGGATCACATAAGACAGCAGTTGAATCAGAAATGTATAAAATATGCATGGCATGATCCTGAAGTATCAGTTCTGGAAGGTGTATTTGCCAGAGGAGACAGGAAACTGTCCCGTCTGATTGAGACCGCATATCGGAAGGGCTGCATGTACGATGCATGGTCCGACAGTTTTAAGAGTGAATTATGGGATGAAGCATTTGATGAATGCGGAATGTCAAAAGAGTTTTATAACAGGGAAAGAGATCAGGATGAGCTGCTTCCATGGGACTTTATCGACATCGGGGTTACTAAGGAGTTTCTTAAAAGAGAATGGAGCAATGCTTTAAACGGAGTGACCACGCCGAACTGCAGGCAGCAATGCTCCGGATGCGGCGCAAGATGCTATGAAGGAGGTGTTTGCTTTGAAAGTAAGAATTAAATTCTCAAAGCACGGCAATACCAGATATATCGGTCATCTTGATATAATGAGATATTTCCAGAAGGCGATGCGGAGAGCAGACATTCCTATCAGATACAGCGAGGGTTTTTCACCTCACCAAATAATGAGTTTTGCCGCACCGCTTGGTGTGGGTATCGAAAGTGATTATGAGATTCTGGATATAGAAATAACGGAACAGGTTGATCCCGATACGGCAATCCGAAGATTAAATGAAGTTATGTGTGACGGTATAAGAGTCCTTGACTGGAAATATATCGATGATAATACCGGAAATGCGATGAGTCTTGTTGCTTCTGCAGATTATTTCGTTGAATGTGACTGTGAATCACTTGATCCGTTGAATCAGCCAGAAATAATAATAACAAAAGAAAGCAAATCTGGAGATAAAAAAAAGGTCGACATAAAACCCATGATATATAAAGCCGAACTGACCGGAGACGGTGTTTTCCTGCATATTGCCCAGGGAAGTGCCGGAAACCTGAAGCCGGATATAATTATGTCTGTACTTAATATAAGTAAATATCATATAATAAGGAAATGTTTATATGATACCAATGGATTGACACTGTAAGGTGTTTTGTGGTATTATACTTTAGCTTGTGTAAAGCAAGTTGCGCCCTTGCTATGTATATGGATACTCCAACCTGTACATTGTTTGAGGTGAGAATTATTATTAAGGAGAAATAAAATGATTACAAAAGAGAAGAAAACAGCAGTTATCAATCAGTATGCACGTAAAGAGGGTGATACAGGTTCACCAGAGGTTCAGGTAGCTATCCTTACAGCAAGAATAGAGGAGCTTAACGAGCATCTTTCACAGAATCCAAAGGATTTCCATTCAAGAAGAGGTCTTTTGAAGATGGTTGGACAGAGAAGAGGACTTCTTAAATATCTTAAGAACAAAGACATCGAAGCATACAGAACACTTATCGAGAGACTTGGCTTAAGAAAGTAATTGATTTTGCAGGGTGGAGAATCATCTCCACCCTTTTATGCTAATAGATGGGGAGAAAAGAAGGAGAAAAGAAGGAGAAAACAATGAGCAGTTTTAAGAGTTTCAGCATGGATCTTGCCGGACGAACACTGACAGTAGATGTTGGTCGTGTGGCTAAACAGGCCAATGGTGCAGCATTTATACACTATGGCGAAACAGTTGTTTTATCAACAGCAACGGCATCCGATGCACCGAGAGAAGGAGTGGATTTCTTCCCCCTTTCGGTAGAGTACGAAGAGAAGATGTATGCCGTAGGAAAAATTCCGGGTGGATTCAACAAAAGGGAAGGAAAGGCCAGTGAAAATGCCATCCTTACAAGCCGTGTTATTGATCGCCCCATGAGACCGTTATTCCCGAAGGACTATCGCAATGATGTCACACTGAATAACCTTGTTATGTCTGTAGATGAGAACTGTTCACCTGAACTGACAGCTATGCTGGGATCAGCTATTGCCACGGCAATTTCGGATATTCCGTTTGACGGACCATGCGCTACAACTCAGGTCGGTCTTATTGACGGTGAATTTATCATCAACCCGACCCAGAAGCAGCAGGTTGTTTCAGACCTGAAGCTTACAGTTGCTTCTACCAGAGATAAAGTTATTATGATCGAGGCTGGTGCCAATGAAGTTCCGGAAGCTAAAATGATCGAAGCCATTTATCTGGCAGATGACGTAAACAAGAAAATCATTGCTTTCATCGATGAAATAGTTGCAGCCTGCGGAAAAGAAAAGCACTCATACGAAAGCTGCGCTGTTCCGGAGGAAATGTTTGCCGCTATGAAGCAGATCATTTTGCCGGAGAAGATGGAAGAAGCAGTATTTACGGATGACAAGCAGAAGAGAGAGGCAAATATTGCCGAGCTTACTGCGCAGCTTCAGGAAGCTGCTTCAGACTGGGATGAAAGCTGGATCGCACTTATTCCCGATGCTATGTATCAGTACGAGAAAAAGACCGTAAGGAAAATGATCCTTAAAGATCATAAGCGTCCGGACGGAAGAGAGATTACACAGATTCGTCCGCTGGCTGCTGAAGTCGATATCATTCCAAGAGTTCACGGATCTGCAATGTTCACACGCGGTCAGACGCAGATATGTGATGTCTGCACACTTGCACCGCTTTCTGAGGTACAGAAGATAGACGGACTCGATGCGTATACAACATACAAGAGATATATGCATCATTATAATTTCCCTGCATATTCGGTAGGAGAAACAAAAGTATCCAGAGGACCGGGACGAAGAGAAATCGGACACGGTGCTTTGGCAGAAAGAGCTCTTATTCCGGTACTTCCGTCAGAAGAAGAATTTCCGTATGCTATCCGCTGCGTATCGGAAACATTTGAATCAAACGGCTCTACTTCCATGGGATCGACCTGTGCATCCTGTATGTCACTTATGGCAGCAGGTGTTCCTATCAAAAAGATGGTTGCAGGTATAAGCTGCGGTCTTGTGACCGGCGAAACAGACGATGATTTCATACTGCTTACAGATATCCAGGGACTTGAAGATTTCTTCGGAGATATGGACTTCAAGGTTACCGGAACTGATGACGGAATCACTGCGATTCAGATGGATATAAAGATTCACGGTCTCACCAGACCGATCGTCGAGGGAGCTATCGCAAGATGCAAGGAAGCACGTACATTTATCATGAATACATGTATGAAGCCTGCAATTGCAGAACCTAGAAAAGAAGTCAGCAAGTATGCACCTAAGATCGAACAGATCACAATAGATCCGCAGAAGATAGGTGATGTTGTCGGCAAACAGGGCAAGACGATAAATAAGATCATTGAAGAGACCGGAGTAAAGATTGACATAGACGAAGATGGTATGGTAAGTGTTTCCGGAACAGATAAGGAAATGATCGCCAAGGCCATTGAAATCATTAAAAATATTGTTACTGATCTTGAAGTAGGAATGGTCCTTAACGGAAAAGTAACACGTATTCTTGAGTTCGGTGCATTTGTTGAGTTTGCACCCGGAAAAGAGGGTATGATACATATCTCAAAACTTGCCGACAGAAGAGTCGGAAAGGTTGAAGATGTTGTAAATATCGGTGATCAGGTAACTGCCAAGGTAATCAAGATTGATGCAATGAGAGGAAGAGTGGATCTCAGCATGCGTCCGTCCGATATTTCCTCAAATGCAAGGGAGGATGCAGAATAATACCTGATCAGGATTTCATTCGAAAGGAGCATAAGTTATGGAAGATAAAGAGTTGAAAAATGATGAACTTATGCAGCTTGTCGAAGACAAGAAATTCAGAGTCCTGAAGGATGAGCTTTCTGAAATGAATGAGTTCGATGTGGCCGAGTTCATCGGCCAGTTGGACCCTGAAAAGATGGTTGTTGTGTTCCGTATGCTTCCAAAGGAGCTGGCAACCGATGTTTTTGCGTGTCTCGAACCTGATGTGCAGGAGAGGATCATTCGGGATATCAATGACAAGGAGCTTCATACTATCATCGAGGATCTGATGATAGATGACGCTGTTGATATGCTTGAGGAACTTCCTGCAAATATAGTCAAACGTGTTCTTCAGCAGGCTACTCCGGGAACCCGTGCACAGATCAATGAATTCCTGAAGTATCCCGAGAACTCTGCCGGCTCTATTATGACGGCGGAATATATCGGTCTTAAAAAGACCATGACGGTTGAAGATGCATTTGCTTATATAAGAGCCTACGGGGAAGACAAGGAAATCATCTATACCTGTTATGTTATGGACAGCAAGCGTAACCTTGAAGGTGTAGTTACAGTGAAAGACCTTCTTATGCACTCTTATACAACTCTTATAGAGAGCATAATGGATACACATGTTATCAAGGCCGTAACAACACAGGATCAGGAAGAAGTCGTAGAGTTATTCAATAAATATGATCTTATGGCTCTTCCGGTTGTGGATCACGAAAACAGACTTGTCGGAATCGTAACCGTCGATGATGTTGTCGATGTTATGGAAGAAGAGGCAACGGAAGACTTTGAAAAAATGGCGGCTATGCTGCCTTCCGAAAAACCGTATCTGAAGACTTCTGTTTTCGAGATAGCCAAGAAAAGGATTCCATGGCTTCTTATACTTATGATCAGTTCTATGATAACAGGTACGATACTTGCAAGATATGAAGAAGCTTTTCAGGTATTGCCTATTCTGGTTACTTTCATTCCCATGCTTATGGACACAGGAGGAAATGCTGGTTCTCAGGCATCTACTACAATCATAAGAGGTATGGCTGTCGGAGAAATAGAACTTTCCGATGTTCTGAAAGCATGGTGGAAAGAAGTCAGGGTTGCCGTAATCTGCGGATTTGTTCTGAGCGTAGTGAATTTTATCAGACTCATGATCCAGTATCCCGGAAGGGAATTGGTTTCGCTTACAGTTGTGCTCAGCCTGTTTATTACAGTGATTATTGCCAAGTCATTGGGATGCCTGCTTCCTATGGGAGCCAAAAAGCTGCATCTTGATCCGGCAATTATGGCGTCACCGCTTATCACAACTTTGGTTGATGCTATCAGTTTAACCATATATTTCGGCCTGGCTGTTGCCTTGCTGAGTATAAATTAATTAGACTCGCTCCTGTTGTAGGGGAGAAGTCGGAGGAGAAAAAATGAAAGTTATTTATAATGATGGAACAGTAAATGAATGTCCGAAGGAAGAGGAACTTCATGTAATAAGACATACGGCCGCTCATATTATGGCTCAGGCAATCAAGAGATTGTATCCTCAGGCCGATTTCGGATACGGTCCGGCAACTGATAACGGTTTCTATTATGACGTTGATCTGGGCGATGAGACTCTCAGCGATGATGATTTACCGAAAATCGAAGCTGAAATGAAGAAAATCACAAAAGAGAATCTTCCGATCAAGGCATATATCCTTCCGAGAGCAGAAGCAATAAAGCTTATGCAGGACAGAGGTGAAAAATATAAAGTTGAGCATATCAACGATCTTCCCGCAGATGCACAGATAAGCTTCTATCAGCAGGGCGAGTATATCGATATGTGTGTAGGACCTCATCTTACATATACAAAAGCACTTAAGGCATTTAAGCTTACACAGGTCAGCGGTGCATACTGGAAAGCTGATAAGAACAACAAAATGCTTACACGTATCAATGGTATAGCATTCGCAAGTCAGGAAGATCTTGATGCATACGTGAAACTTATGGAAGAAGCTGCCCGCCGTGATCACAGAAAGATCGGTAAGGAAATGAAGCTGTTTATGCTTCGTGATGAGGCACCGGGATTTCCTTTCTTCCTTCCTAACGGAATGATTCTTAAAAACGAGCTGATCAGTTACTGGAGAGATCTTCATAAAGCAAACGGATATGTTGAACTGTCAACTCCGCTTATTATGAACCGCCATCTCTGGGAAACATCCGGACACTGGGATCATTATAAGGATAATATGTATTCAACAGTTATCGACGAAGAAGATTACTGTATAAAGCCTATGAACTGCCCGGGTGGTGTTATGGTTTATGCAAGTGAGCCACACTCATATAAGGAGCTTCCTATCAGAGCTGCTGAGCTCGGAGTAGTTCATCGCCATGAGCTTAAAGGTGCTCTGCACGGACTGTTCAGAGTTCGCTGCTTCACGCAGGATGATGCACACATCTTCATGCGTCAGGATCAGATCCAGGGTGAAATCATGAATGTAGTTCATCTGATCAATGAAGTATATACCAAATTCGGATTCAAATATTTCATTGAACTGTCAACCAGACCTGAAAATTCAATGGGTTCGGACGAAGACTGGGAAGCAGCTACAAACGGACTTAAGACAGCACTCGAAAAACTCGGACTTGATTATATCGTCAACGAAGGTGACGGAGCTTTCTACGGACCGAAGATCGATTTCCATCTTCAGGATTCCATCGGCAGAACATGGCAGTGCGGAACCATTCAGCTTGATTTCCAGATGCCTCTGAATTTCAATCTTGAGTATAATGATGAAAACGATACAAGACAGCGTCCTGTCATGATTCATCGTGTATGCTTCGGATCTATCGAGAGATTTATAGGTATCCTCACAGAGCATTTTGCAGGAAAATTCCCTGTATGGCTTGCACCGGTTCAGGTCAAGGTTCTTCCGGTTTCGGATAAATCCAATGATTATGCATCAAAGGTATATCAGGAGCTTAAAGACGAAGGAATCCGTGCGATACTGGATGACAGAGATGAGAAGATAGGCTACAAGATCAGAGAGGCTCAGATGGTTGACAGAGCTCCTTATATGCTTATCCTCGGACAGAAAGAAGTTGAGGAAGGAACCGTAAGCGTCAGATCAAGAGATACAGGTGATACGGTTACCATGAAACCGGAAGAGTTCAAAGCATTGCTTCATAATCAGATTATAACAAGGGAGACAATAATCCCTCAGTAATACACTTTTATTACTTGACACAACGCTGGTATTCTGTTAGAATATCAGCGTTGTAAAAAGAAAGCAGACATTCGTCTCACCTCGGCACAAGAGTGACCCTGGTTCATAATTCCCGATACGGGATTCTTATGGCGGATAGTGTGTTTTCTATCGGCTTTTTTGATTTAAACGGAGGTAAAAACAATTAGCGAACAATTAATAAACGAACAGATCAAAGCAACAGAAGTTCGTCTCATTGGTACAGAGGGAGAACAGCTTGGCGTTGTTCCGATTTCAGAAGCATTACAGAAAGCAGATGAAGCAAACCTCGATCTTGTTCTTATAGCTCCAACGGCAAATCCCCCGGTTTGTAAAATAATCGATTACGGGAAATTCCGTTATGAAGCTGCAAGAAAAGAAAAAGATGCCAAAAAGAAGCAAAAGGTGATTGAAGTTAAAGAGGTCAGACTGTCACCGAATATCGATGACAATGATCTTAACACTAAAATCAGTGCTGCAAGAAAGTTCCTCGAAAAAGGAAATAAGGTTAAGGTTACTCTTCGTTTCAGAGGAAGAGAAATTGCCAGGATGAATGCTTCCAAGCATATCCTTGATGATTTTGCGGAGAAGCTATCCGATATTTCCAGCATTGATAAACCATCCAAAGCTGAAGGCAGAAGTCTCGTTATGTTTTTAACTGCGAAGAAAAATTAAATGGAGGAATAAGTTATGCCAAAGGTAAAAACTAAAAGAGCGGCAGCAAAGAGATTCAGTACAACAGGTACAGGCAAGTTAGTAAGAAATAAAGCTTATAAGTCACATATCTTAGCTAAGAAGTCAACAAAGAGAAAGAGAAATCTCAGAAAAGACATTATTACAGACGAGACAAATGCAAAGGTAATGAAGAAGTTATTACCATATCTGTAATTGTTGATTGCTTAATTAAGACTTAGGAGGACATAGAAATGGCAAGAATTAAAGGTGGTATGCATAGCAGAGCTAAGCATAATAGAGTATTAAAGATGGCTAAGGGCTACAGAGGAGCTCGCAGCAAACAGTATAGAATTGCAAAACAGTCTGTAATGAGAGCACTTACAAGTGCTTACAGAGGACGTAAAGAAAAGAAGCGTCAGTTCAGACAGCTTTGGATCGCAAGAATCAATGCAGCTTGTCGTATGAACGGACTTTCATATTCCAAGTTTATGTATGGTCTTAAACAGAATAATATTGATATCAACAGAAAGATGCTTGCAGAGCTTGCAGTTAATGATGCTGAAGGTTTCAAGGCACTTGTTGAAAAGGTTAAAGGTTGATATCTGCATAATATGAAAACAGGCGACTGATGTCGCCTGTTTTATATTATGCAGAAGAAGGGACTTGAACCCTCATGATATTGCTATCACACGGACCTGAACCGTGCGCGTCTGCCAATTCCGCCACTTCTGCAACATTCGTAGTATATAATTTTTTTTGTTTTATGTCAATAAAAAGCTTGCATTTTATATACCCTTATGTTACAATGTCATTCGTTCGCGGGGATGCTGGAATTGGCAGACAGGCTAGACTAAGGATCTAGTGGAGGAATATCCGTGAGGGTTCAAGTCCCTTTTCCCGCAGACTATTAATACACAGGCGGTTTGCCTGTGTATTTCTTTTGTGTTATAATTCTTATGATATAAGTGTATGGAGGTAATGTTTGCGCTATCCGGATGAGATAATTGAAGAAATCAGAAGTGCCAACGATATTGTTGACGTTATTTCTTCGTATGTAAAACTGGAAAAACGAGGCAGCAGCTGGTTCGGACTTTGTCCCTTCCATTCAGAAAAGACGCCATCTTTTTCAGTTTCCAGAGCCAAGCAGATGTACTATTGTTTCGGCTGTCACAGCGGAGGCAATGTAATAACCTTTATAATGCAATATGAGAATTTTACATTTGAAGAGGCTATACGTTATTTAGCTGACAGAGTTGGTATTAAGCTTCCTGAAATAAAAATTTCAAATCAAAGCAAGGCAGAAGCTGATTTGAAAATGAAATTGCTCGAGATCCATAAAACAGCAGCTAATTATTATTATCATATACTTGTTTCCGAAAACGGCAAAGCCGGACTCGAATATTTCCGGAAAAGAGGTCTTTCCGATGCCACCATAAGAAACTTCGGACTCGGTTATACCGGTATCGGTTCCGATAAACTCTATAAAATGCTCAAGAGCAAAGGATATGATGATACTGTTCTTAAAGAATCCGGTCTTGTTACCATAGAAGAAAAAGGTGCACATGATAAATTCTGGAACAGAGTTATGTTTCCTCTGATGGATGTGAACAATAAAGTGATCGGTTTCGGAGGAAGAGTTCTCGGAGACGGAATGCCTAAATACATGAATTCTCCGGAAACAAAAATCTTTGAGAAAAACAGATTTCTGTTCGGACTGAATTATGCCAGAAAATCGAGAAAAGATTATTTTTTCCTTTGTGAAGGCAACATGGATGTTATTGCCATGCATCAGGCCGGATATACCAATGCCGTAGCTTCTCTCGGGACATCTCTGACTTCAAATCAGCCGTTGATCATTAAAAGGTATGTCGATAAGGTTATTCTGACCTATGATTCGGACGAAGCAGGTATCAATGCGGCGCAGAGAGCTATTCCTATGCTAAATGATGCAGGAATTAGTGTTAAGATACTGAACCTTTCTCCGGCAAAGGATCCCGATGAATTCCTGTCACGTTTCGGGACCGATGAGCTGGATAAAAGGATAGCAGCTGCCGAAAATTCATTTATATGGAGTATAGGGGTCATCCGTTCGAAGTATGATATGAATGATCCTCAGCAGAAAACAGAGTTTGAACATAAAACCGCAGAGCTGCTTTGTGAGTTTTCCGAAGCATTGGAAAGAGACAATTATACAAGAGCGGTGGCGTCCAAATATATGATTCCTTATGCAGACCTGAAAAAACTTGTAAACAGCGTCGGCAATAAAGGATACGGTAAAAAGGATATTAAGCCTGTTTACGAACCTGCCAAACTGAAAAAAGCCGATGAGGGGCTGATGAAGACACAGGCATTTATCATTTCTGCTGTTTCGGGAGACGAATCCATTAAGAATCAGATTGTTAAATATCTTAATGCGGATGATTTTGACGGAGAGTTATATAAAGATTTGTTTGAACGCATCGCAAACGGGCAGGACAGTGCGTCAATTTTTAATGAATATACTGATGATAAGGAACGGTCGGACATTATCGCAGGTATATTGAATTATAATTCGGGAGCAATTTCCGATGATTATAAAAACGCTCTGGCTGCGGCAATTGTCAGAATCAAACAGTCGTCGATAGACAGAAAGATAAAAGATGCGGCGGATATTCAGTCATTACAGAGCAATATGAAGGAGCAGGGTGAATGGAAGAACAAAAAAATAGTCCTGAAATGATCCATAGCATAGAAGCGGAGCAGCCTGATAATGATATGCTGTATCAGGAACAGGAAGAAGATATTAAACCTGTTGAACTGGAAGGGTATGAGGCGGAAGAAGCATCATCTACCGAACAGCTGTATCTGAATGAAATCGGTGAATTCCAGCTGCTTTCCCCTGAAGAAGAGAAAGAACTCGGACGATTGATCAGGGAAGGAAATGCCTCTGAAAGAGCTGAGGCAAAAAGAAAACTGACCGAAGCAAATCTCAGGCTGGTGGTAAGCATAGCAAAAAAATACTGTGGAAGAGGTCTTCCCCTGATGGATCTTATTCAGGAAGGAAATATCGGCCTTATGAAAGCTGTGGATATGTTTGACTATACCAAAGGCTGCCGTTTTTCCACTTACGGAACGAACTGGATTCGTCAGACGATTTCCAGAGCGATAGCCGATCAGTCCAGAAATATCAGGATACCTGTTCATGTTACCGAGAATATTAACAAGATTCTTAATAAACAGAAAGAACTTGCTCAACAGTACGGCCGTGAGCCAACCCTGCAGGAATTGAGTGATGCTACGGGATTTACGCAGGAGGATATCGCAGAAAAACTTAATGCTTATAAAGATTCTGTATCTATGGATGCGTCCATAAATGAAGACGGAACAACGATTGAGGATATGATTGCCGATGAGAACGGCAACAATCCAGAGTTCGAGATGACTCAGAAGATGCTGAAAGAGGAAATTGATAAAGTACTCGATGAGTTGACGGATAGAGAACGTACGGTACTTGAAATGCGATTCGGACTGGAGGATGGTAAGATTCATACGCTGGAAGAAGTCGGTGAGCATTTTAACATTACACGTGAGAGAGTCAGACAAATCGAAGCCAAGGCTTTAAGGCGACTTAGAAATCCGAGCAGATCACAGTCACTAAGGGATTTTATAGTATGAATTTATCTCATAGATTGCAAAAAATAGCGGATATGGTTACACCCGGATATACAGTTGCCGATATCGGTACAGATCATGCTTATCTTCCGATTGAACTTGTATCAACCGGTAAATGTCCTTCGGCAATAGCAATGGATATCAAAGACGGTCCGCTTCGGATCGCTCAAAAACATATTGAGGAACACGGTCTGGAAGATAAAATCATATGCAGACTTTCGGACGGGCTCCAACAACTGAAGAATCATGAAGTAAGGTGTGCTGTTATATCCGGTATGGGAGGAGATCTTATTAGCAGGATAATCTCAGATGACCCGGATAAAGCAGAGGAACTGATCATTTCTCCACATACGCATTATGAGTCTGTCAGGAAATGCCTCAGGAATAATCATTATTCGATAACAGACGAAGACATGCTTGTTGATTCAGGAAAGTATTATCTTATAATCAAAGCGGTTAAAGAAGAAAAAGAGTTAACTCATGATGATACAGACTGTGATGATTATTTCGGGAGGATACTGATCGAAAGAAAAAACAGTTGTCTGAAAGAATATCTTTTAAAAGAAAAAGCTAAATTTTTGAATATACCCCAGAAGTCAGAATACCTTAAGATAGTCGATATGGCTATAAACAGAATCTATGAAGAGAATTAAAATAAAACTGAATAATAATACCTTTGAATGTGATCCTGGAATTCCGTTAATTGATATTATCAATGCAAATGCACCGGATCAGGGAGTTACTTTGTGTAAAGCCAATTATGAGTATTATGGGCTTTTTCATAAAATGTATACAGACAGTACGATATTTCCGCTGGATATCTCAACACCTGAAGGAAACAGAGTATATCAGAAGACAGCAGTATTTGTTCTTTTGAAGGCTGTTAAGGAGGCCTATCCATCCATTCCCTTGAAAGCTCTTAAAGTAGCTTTCAGTATTGGAAACGGACTTTATATCGAAATGGCAGGATATGAGGTTTCTAAAGCATTTGTAAAGAGCATTAAAGAAAAAATGCAGGAAATCATTGACAGAGCCATTCCTATTAAAAAAGAAAAAATGGGTGTTGATCAGGCTATAGAGCTTTTCGGCACTTTGGGAATGACGGATAAAATCAATCTTCTGAGATACAGAAGATCTTCTACTGTAACCATATATACTATGGAGGATCTCAGTAATTACTTCTTTGATTTTGTATCCACAAATTCTAAGGATATCAGGAGTTTCAATCTGATTCAATATAAAAAAGGAATGGTTCTTGTAACTCCGAAAACTACAAATCCGAAAGAAACCGAGCCGTTCAGCTGCAGCAAGAAGCTGTTTAACGCATTATATGACTATAACGGCCTGATGAGTGCCGCAGATATAAGTACAGTATCCGATTTTAATGATCACATCACGCGTGATGGTTTTCTTGCTCCTATACTTATGCAGGAAGCATTGATGGAGAAACAGATAAGCGATATTGCAAGAAAGATTGCTTCAGACAAAAAAATAAAGATCGTTCTTATAGCAGGACCGTCAAGTTCGGGTAAAACGACTTTTTCCCACAGGCTGTCTGTTCAGTTGAAAGTTAACGGGCTGAAAAGTTATCCTATTGCTACGGATAACTATTACAAGCCAAGAGAATATACACCTATTGATGAAAACGGTATGCCGGATTATGAATGTCTGGAGGCAATGGATATCGAACAGTTTGTTTCTGACTGTAAAAGCTTACTTTCAGGAAATTCTGTCAGTATGCCTACTTATAATTTTAAATCCGGGAGCAGAGAGTATCTCGGAGACACTCTTCAGCTGACAGATAACAGTCTTATAATAGCAGAAGGTATTCACTGTCTGGACCCGAAGATGATAGGCGGATTGCCGAAAGAGAATGTTTTCAAAATTTTCATCTCTCCGATGTCTCAGTTCAATATCGACAATATAGATTTTATCAGTTCCAATGATATCCGGTTGATACGAAGGATCATCAGAGATTCCAGAGACAGGAGTCTGTCCGCTTCAGCCACCATAGAAATGTGGTCTTCGGTAAGAAGGGGAGAAGAAAAGTACATACTTCCTTTCAGAGAAAGTGCAGATGCAATATTCAATTCCTCAATGATTTATGAAATCGGGGCATTGAAGCCATATGCCGAAGCGTTGCTTTTCGGTATAAACAAAGATGAACCATCATATGGAATTGCATCCAGACTACTTAAAATGCTGGATTACTTTTTAACTATTCCGTCACATCTGATTCCTGCAAATTCCCTGCTAAGCGAATTTGTAGGTGGTAATATTTTTGGTGTATAATATAAAAACTGAGTCGGACAGACGGTCGCGGCTTGAATAACGAAAGGTTCAAGGTGAGGAAAGTCCGGGCTTCATAGAGCAGGATGCCTGATAACGTCAGGTCGAGGTGACTCGCAGGACAGTGCAACAGAAAATAACCGCCGTTTTATAACGGTAAGGGTGAAAAGGCAGTGCAAGAGACTACCGCGCTTATGGTAACATGAGCGGCTGTGTAAACCCCATCCGAAGCAAGACCGAACAGTGTTTAAGGGTTGCTCGCCTATGCACGGGTAGGTCGCTTGAGTATGCCGGTGACGGCATATCTAGATAGATGATCGTCAGATACATAACCCGGCTTACAGTCCGGCTCAGTTATAATAAAGATTGGAGATGTTATGTCAATATTGGTTACCGGCGGAGCCGGATATATAGGCAGTCACACATGTATTAAGCTCCTGGAAGAGGGCTATGATGTCATCGTTGTCGATAATCTTGTCAATTCCAGCGAGGAAAGCCTGAACCGCGTTCAGAAAATAACAGGAAAAACCCTGAAGTTTTATATGACATCACTTCTTGACCGGGAAAATCTTGATGCGATTTTTGCACACGAAAAGATAGATGCAGTTATTCATTTTGCAGGTCTTAAAGCCGTGGGCGAGTCGGTTGCAAAACCGCTGGAATATTACTACAACAATATTTCCGGCACACTTATCCTTCTGGATGTTATGAAAAAATACAACTGCAAAAGGATGGTTTTCTCGTCAAGCGCTACGGTTTACGGTGATCCGGCATTTGTTCCTATTACGGAAGAATGTCCGCTTTCTCCGCCAACGAATCCATACGGGCGTACAAAAGCTATGCTGGAGCAGATACTTAGGGATATGCATACATCCGACAATGAGTGGAGTATTATGCTCCTGCGATATTTTAATCCCATCGGTGCACATGAGTCGGGGCTTATAGGAGAAGATCCCAAGGGGATACCGAACAACCTTCTTCCGTATGTCACACAGGTAGCAATCGGAAAACTTCCGATACTGGGTGTTTTCGGAAACGACTACGATACCCCTGATGGAACATGCATCAGAGACTACATTCATGTATCTGATCTTGCTTTCGGGCATATTAAAGCATTAAATAATCTTCTGGATTCAAAACCGGATGTCAGAGTGTATAATCTGGGTACCGGTCATGGTTATTCTGTTATGGATGTGATCAATGCTTTTGAAAAGGCCAACGGTATTAAAATCTCTTATGAATTCAAAAATCGAAGACCGGGCGATATTCCGGTGTGTTATGCAGATCCTTCAAAGGCATTTAATGAACTGGGATGGAAAGCGGAGCATGACATTGTCGATATGTGCAGGGATGCATGGAACTGGCAGAAAAACAATCCTGACGGATACAGATAAAGGTGAAACATGTCAATTTTAAACAGTTTGGAACCCCGGAATGTTCTGGGGTTTTTTGAAAAATTATCATCGGTTCCGCACGGTTCCGGAAATACAAAAGAAATATCAGATATTTGTGTGAAATTTGCTGAGGAGAGGAATCTCAGGTATTACAGAGATGAGGCAGGAAATGTCATTATCTATAAAGATGCTTCTGCCGGTGTTGTATCTGATAATCCGGTGATTATACAAGGCCATCTCGATATGGTCTGTGTGAAAACACAGGATTGCGATAAGAACCTGCTGATTGATCCGATCGATATATTAACTGACGGAAAATATATCTGGGCGGACAAGACATCTTTAGGTGCCGATGATATAATTGCCGTCGCAATCGCAATGGCAATACTTGATGATGATACTCTTGTGCATCCTCCCATCTGTGCCGTATTTACGGTGGATGAGGAAACAAGCATGCTGGGTGCGAAAAGTCTTGATAAATCAAAAATCACCGGAAACAGGATGATCAATATTGATTCTGAAGAAGAGTCTTTTATTACCTGTGGATGTGCGGGTGCAATAAGAGCCGGATGCTCATTTGATATCAGAAGGGAATATGTCTGCGACGACGACATCTTTTACAGGATTAATGTAGATAATCTGCTCGGAGGTCATTCCGGAGCGGATATAGCATATAACCGAGGGAATGCCATCAGACTTCTTGCAAGACTTATCTATGGTCTTTCATTAAAATGGAACATCAGACTGTGTGAATTTCGAGGTGGTCAGTTTGATAATGCGATTCCGTCAGCTGCCGAGGCAGTAGTTGCAGTTCCGGAATCTTCGTATAAAGAGTTTGAGTCTCTGGCGATGAAACATCAGAAGCTCTTCAGGTTTGAGTATAAAGAATCTGATCCTGATGTAAGGGTTGTTCTCTCACGGGATTTCGGTTGTATAACCCAATGTGTCAGTCATGAGCAGACAAAAGCCGTTATGCGCTGCATTTCTTCGGTTCCGGACGGGCTCAGGAAATTTAACGATACATTCCGGGTTCCGTCGGTATCTTCAAATATCGGTTTGGCAGAATTGAGTCAGACTTCTTTCCGGTTTACTTCACTGATCAGAAGTAATGAGCCCGGTCAGAAGGAAGAAATCTATGAAATGATCAAAGCCATGATTGAACATGACGGAGGAAGAATCAGAATTGAGAATCAGTATCCTGAATGGAGGTACAGGGAAGATTCGGACATGATAAGGATTTGTAAGGAATCTTATAAGGAACTTTTCAATAAAGATATTTCCGTAACAATAACACATGGAGGGGTGGAGTGTGCTGTCTTTTCTGATTCCCTTCCGGAACCGGATATAATATCAATAGGACCGGATATAACGGATATTCATTCTCCCAGAGAGAAAGTGTCCGTAGAATCCATAGGACGGGTATATCGACTGACCTGTGATATTCTAAGACGTTTGTCATAATTTGTCATAAATGAAAGAGACCTTTGTATGAAGGTCTCTTTTATATAAATAAAATATTCCTGATTTGATATTCCATAAATGTTGTAATTTCGATACCATTGTGTTATATTAAATAAACGTTGTAATTACAACGAAAAATAACACAAAGGAGAAATTAATGAAAAAAAGAAAACTTGTATCAATTTTAGGAGTAATTGCATTATTTGCGCTTGCCGCAGCACCGGCCGTAGCATATTATTCGGCCAAATCACCTACAGTATACAATCATTTTTCAATCAGTAAGGGTGCTGAAGAGGAAGATAAGGCTACTGTAGTGGAATCGAACTGGACCGACGGTGCATATGACCTGCAGCCGGGTCAGATAGTACCGAAGAACCCTGTTGTGACTTCCAATGTGGATTATACTTCAAAAGCATATCTCGGAGTAGCAATTCCTCAGGTGGAAGGTATTGTAGAGGGTGAAGATTCCGTAAGTCTGTCAGATGCTGTTTATCTGAAAGATATCGGAGAAAACTGGGAGCTGATTGAAACTGTTCCGGGAGATAAAAATACGCCGGAATTGCAGGTATATTCCTATGGGGTTGTGCTGGAGAAAAACGAAAGCACTACACCGACTTTCAGCAACATAGAAATACCTAACTTTATCTCGTTCAGTGATAATAAAAAGAAATCAATTGATGTTAAGGGATATCTTGTTCAGTCGGAATGCATCAGTGATGAAGAGGCAGATGCGGGAGCAGTCGCTTTCTTTGAAAAAGAATTACTGGAAGATGAATAAGCAGAAAATAGGAAACATAGCATTTGATATTATTCTATGCTTTATATGTATCGGATTCATAATAGGTTTTATTAATTTCAGTCTTAAAGGGGAACCACTTAACATCTGGGGCATAAAACCCATGGTGATTCTCTCGGGATCAATGGAACCCGAGATAGATCTGAACAGTCTGGTAGTCACGTACAAAACGGAAAATATTAAAAAGGGAGACATAATTATGTTTCAAACAAGAACAAAGGATTATGTCGTACACCGATACTATGATGACAATGATGACGGCAGCATCATTACAAAAGGTGACAGTAATGAAATAGCTGATTATGACCCTGTAGACAAAAATCAGGTGTTCGGTAAAGTCATCATCAGAATGAATTTTATGGCACCATATATTACTTTTTTTAAAAACCTGATCCATTGATAAACAACCGGGATTATATCATCCCGGTTGTTTAAAGTCTTGTTGTAATATTTGCAAAACAGTAATATAATATATCCGGAGGGGAAAGATATGGGTGCACATTTAAAACAGGAAGAAGAAAATTATAATGCTGAGATAGGAGCAAGGTTAAGAAAACTGCGCAAGGAAAAAAGTCTGTTGATAAAGGACATCTGCGATGAATTAAAATGTTCCGTTAATTTCTTAAGTATGGTGGAACGCGGTGAAACCGGTCTTACTGCCTACAAAGCAAAAAGAGTTTCACAGATTCTTGACTGTGATTGTAATTCGCTGCTTGGTGTTGATGCCAAAGGATCAGAGGAAGAGGAAATACTGAAGCTGCTCAGCAGTATGGATTCAGGAGAAAAAAAGAAAGTTCTGGAAATGGTCAGACTTATGAGCAAATAATCTAAATCATAAATTTCAGGGGTTCATTAAAAATATCTTTTATTCATTAAAAGTCTCTTTGTATGCTGAAAGGAGGCTTTTTTTGTTATCAAAAATCTATTGTTCGGGAATAATCGGAACAGAAGGATACATTGTAACCTGCGAAACAGATCTGAGTGACGGACTGCCGGGGGTCAATATGATAGGTCAGCTGAGCCTGGAAGTTAAGGAAGCACAGGACCGGGTAAAAACTGCAATAAGAAATACCGGCATACATCTTGCACCTGCAAAAATCACTATCAATTTATCGCCTGCCGATATTAAAAAAAGCGGATGCGGATATGATCTCGCAATTGCGGTTTCGATTCTTGTTTCAAGTGGTGTGATATACGGGGAATATTCTGAACGTGTTATACAGGAAAGTGTGTTTATCGGAGAATTATCACTGGACGGACAAGTTAATAAGACAAACGGGGTTCTGTCTATGGCTATGGCGGCAAAGAGAGCAGGGTTTAGGAGAGTATTTGTTCCGGTATCAAATTCACGGGAAGGTGGTGCTGTTGAAGGGATAGACTGTTATGGAATAGAAAGTCTGATGGAATTGGTCGATATTCTTAATTCTATGAGGGAACTGCCGGAAAAGGCCCTCTATTCTTCGCATAATGAAAGTGAAATATGTGAAAGAGATTTTTCCGATATATGCGGACAGGAAACAGTGAAGAGAGCGACTGTGATTGGAGTTGCCGGCAGACATAATATTCTGTATATAGGTCCTGCCGGTACCGGGAAATCCATGATAGCATCGAGGATTCCTACTATAATGCCGGATATGACAAAAGAGGAACAGCTGGAAATATCAAAAATCTATAGTATTAACGGCCTGTTATCAGACGAAAATCCTTTGATCTATTCACGACCGTTCCGCAGTCCTCACCATACGATTTCAATGCAGGCTTTATGCGGAGGCGGAACTGTTCCCAAACCCGGAGAAATAAGTCTTGCATCCGGAGGAGTCCTGTTTCTGGATGAGCTGGCTGAATTTAAAGGAAGTACGCTGGAAGGACTGAGACAGCCTATGGAGGAGAGGAAGGTTGTAGTTTCACGCGTTCGCAGTTCTATTGAGTATCCTGCGGATTTTGTACTGGTTGCAGCTACAAATCCGTGTAAATGCGGATTCTATCCGGACAGGTCCAGATGCAGCTGCAGCGATTCCATGGTGAAAAATTATCTTGGCAAAATCAGTAAGCCGATTCTGGACCGGATAGACATATGTGTTGAAATGCCTAATCCCGCTTATAAAGATCTTAAAGCTGCCAGTTCAGGACAAAGCAGCAGTCAGATCAGGGAAGAAATCGAAAGGGTCAGAGAGAAACAGACTGTCAGATTAAGGGATTTCGGTCTGCATTTTAATTCCGAGATGAGCCCTAAACTGATTAAGGAGTTCTGCAGACTGAAACAGGAGGATGATGATTTTCTGAAAATGGTCTATATAAAAAAAGGAATGAGTGCAAGAGGTCTGAATAAGATTCTTAAAGTTGCACGAACTATATCGGATTTTGATGATCAGAAGGATATAAACAGGAATTCATTATGTGAAGCCATATATTATCGGTCAATTGAAGAAAAATACTGGACAGGAGGTTATGATGATGCCGGGTACAAATTTACAAAAATTAAGTCCTGAGGACAGATTTATGTTTTATTATTTATCACATATCAAGGAATTCGGTTCTGTTTCAATCCTGAAACTTAAAGACAAGTTTGAAAATCTCAGTGATATTCTGCAATATTCAATTAATGATTTACGTGGATTGAATCTTCTGAATGAAATTCAGATATCGAATCTTCTGAATTATTATGAAAATCTTGAATCTGTCATAAAAGAATATGAATACTTATTAAAATCAGGTATAAGATATATAACTGTTTTTGATGATGATTATCCACGAAAACTCAGGGAAATTATAAATCCGCCTGTTGTTTTGTTTGTGAAAGGGGAACTTCCGCAGGATGATATGCCTACAGTAGCAATTATCGGATCAAGAGCATCGACGAATTACGGAAATACTGTAGCTGAATATTTCGGAGAATGTCTTGCAGATGAAGGCGTCGGAATTATAAGCGGTATGGCCAGAGGAATAGACGGACGCGCACATAAGGGTGCTTTGAAATCAGTTAAAGGAAAAACCTATGCAGTACTGGGCGGCGGAGTAAATGTTGTATATCCCAGAGAGAACGTTCAAATCTATGATCAGATTATAGATAAAGAAAGAGGGGGGATAATAAGTGAGATGCTGCCGGGAACATCTGCAATTTCTCAGAATTTTCCAATGAGGAATCGTATAATCAGTGGATTGTCGGATATTGTGCTGGTTATAGAAGCGCGGGAACAGAGCGGTTCAATGATTACTGTCGATCTTGCACTGGAACAGGGAAGAGATGTACTGGCTGTCCCCGGACGTGTTTCTGATCCTATGAGCAGAGGCTGCAATTTGCTCATAGGAAACGGAGCAAAAATTGCCAATTCTCCTTCGGATGTACTGGAATTGCTTAATCTTTCCGTTAAAAAAATAACAACATTTCCCGAGAAAAACTACAATTCTCTTGCCAAGAAAGAAAAAATAGTGTACTCTACATTAGATTCAGCGCCTAAACATTTGGAAGAAATAGTACATCAAACCGGATTACCGCTCCGGGACGTAATGAGTATACTTCTTGAATTGGAAATGAAAGGGTTTGCAGTTCAGATTTCTTCAAATTATTATGGACTTGCTGTATAATATCGATTCAAGTTATTGAAAAAGAGGTATAAATGGCAAATAATCTGATTATTGTTGAGTCTCCGGCTAAGGTTAAGACGATTAAGAAGTATTTAGGATCAAATTACAGTGTCGATGCTTCACAGGGGCATGTACGTGATTTGCCGAAATCCAGACTGGGTATAAAGATAGAAGATGATTATGATCCTGAGTATATAACCATAAGAGGAAAGGGTGAACTGCTTTCCAAGCTTCGTAAAGAAGCAAAGGCGGCAGATAAGATATATCTGGCAACGGACCCTGACCGTGAAGGGGAGGCAATAAGCTGGCATTTACTTAATGCTTTGAATCTTGATCCTGAAAAGAAGGTCTACAGGATCAGTTTTAACGAGATTACAAAAAATGCCATTAAAGAGTCATTAAAACACCCTCGTGAAATCAACCGGGACCTTGTAGATGCCCAGCAGGCACGACGTGTTCTGGACCGGATGGTGGGATACTCCATAAGTCCTTTGCTTTGGGATAAGATAAAACGAGGACTCAGTGCAGGAAGAGTACAGTCGGTTGCTTTGAAAATGATATGTGACAGGGAGAAGGAAATCTCGGAATTCATACCTCAGGAATACTGGACTATTGACGCCGAGCTGAGTAAGCCGAATTCAAAGAAAAATCTGAAAGCAGTATTTTACGGAAACAGCGAGAAAAAGATAGATATTCAATCCAGGACCGAATGTGATGAAATACTGAATACTATTAAAGACAAGGATTTTGTCGTAAAGGATATCTCTTCGTCCACACGCTACAGAAAGGCACCGCTTCCTTTCACTACTTCAACACTTCAGCAGGAAGCAGGAAAAACATTGAATCTCGGAACCAGCAAGACAATGATGCTTGCGCAGCAGCTGTATGAAGGTGTAAATATTTCCGGTAAAGGGAATGTTGCTCTTATTACATATCTGAGAACTGATTCAACCAGAATATCGGATGAGGCCGATAAAGCAGTTAAAAGCTTTATTTCCGAAGCCTACGGTGACAATTATGTCAACAGGAGTGCCGGAAGCACAGGCAAGACCGGTACAAACATTCAGGATGCTCATGAGGCTATACGTCCTACAGATGTGAACATGATTCCTTCCGAATTAAAGGATTTGCTTCCGAGAGATCTGTTCAGATTGTATCAGTTAATATGGAAGAGATTTGTAGCAAGCAGGATGAAACCTGCAGAATACAGTCAGAAACAGGCAAGAATCAGCGTCGATGACTACATTTTCAATATAAATTCATCCGTATGCAGTTACAAGGGATTTTTGAGTGTATATAACAGTGATGAAGACAGAATAGAAGAAGAGTCCGATTTCGGTGTTCTGAAATCCGGTCAGGTTTTGAAAGCAGAAGCGATTATTCCTATTCAGCATTTTACCCAGCCGCCGGCACATTATACTGAATCCAGTCTTGTAAAGGCACTGGAAGATCAGGGAATAGGCAGACCTTCAACATATGCACCGACTATATCCACGATACTTGCCAGACATTATATTACGAAAGAGAAGAAATACTTATACGTTACCGAACTGGGACAGGTAGTCAATGATGTTATGGCACGGAGATTTCCGGACATAGTGGATCTGAAATTTACCGCAAATATGGAAAAACAGCTGGACGATGTAGCCGAAGGAAATCTGGATTGGAAGGAAATAGTACGTAAGTTTTATCCTGACCTTGACAGGACAGTAGCCAAAGCCCGTAAAGAACTCGAAAATGTCACAATTGCGGACGAAGAAACCGGTGTGGTATGCGAAAACTGCGGACGAAAAATGGTAATTAAATACGGTCCGCATGGAAAATTCCTGGCTTGTCCGGGATTCCCGGAGTGCAGAAATACTAAGCCGTATCTCGAGAGAACCGGTATAAAATGTCCGCAGTGCGGAGCAGATATTGTCATCAGAAAGACCAGAAAGGGCAGAATATATTACGGATGTGAAAACAATCCGGAATGTGATTATATGTCCTGGAAGAAGCCTGAATCCAAATAATCCGGTATTTCAGCGGAT
>JAUNOA010000055.1 GCA_030531245.1 Lachnospiraceae bacterium | reverse complement strand
TTTGATGAGCCATGTACCGGGCTGGATATCATTTCACGCGACAGATTACAGAGGATAATACTGCAGCTGAAAAAACATGGAAAGGGTATCATTTATGCCTGCCATGAATCCGCCGAATTTGAGCCGTTCTATGACAGTCTTATGTTTATGGGCCGTAAGCCATACAGAAAATATACCAAAGAAGAAATGGGAGATCTGAGCAAAACATATCTGGAGCTTTTCCAAAACGAAGATGTCTAAACTGTTTCTGATGTTAAAACGAGATATGCGTCTGTTTCTGCGGGGACTGATACCGGCAGCCGTTTTGACGTGCCTGCTTGTTATTGCCTGCATATTTGCCGGAATGGCGGCAAAGTCGGGAGCGGAAAGACACACGGAACCTGTTAAAGTAGCTTTTATAGATCATGAAGATTCTGTTCTCAGCCGTATTTCGATAAATATGGTGACAGAGCAGAGTTATGTTGCTTCACTTATGGATCTGAGTCAGGTTGACGATACCGATCAGGCACTAAGGGATATGGCCGACGGAAAATACGGTGCAGTTGTCGAGCTTCCGGACGGATATATGGAAAAGATAATGCACGGTGAAAAGTGTGCGGGAAAGATATATGTATCCGATGCAATGGGAAATGAACGGGATCTTATAAGGGCTGTTGCTGACCTCGGAAGCAGGATACTGACAGCAGGACAGCTGGGTGTTTTTGCAGGAGAAAGAGTTATTAGGGAGCAGGGTATTTCAGATGAAATATATGCAAGATTTCTGGATAACTCGAATTCAAGCCTAATAACATTTGCCCTGGATGCTTATGATACTGTATTCAGTTTTGAGGTTTTACCTTACGGGGAGACCGGAATAAGTATGGCAATGTATTACGTGCTGTGCTGGTTTATACTGATTCTTTTTATTGTCGGATTGTTCTTTCCGGATCTTTATATCTCGGATTGCAAGGGCTCAATTTATTCGAGGCTGCAGACCTGCGGAATAAGCAGATTCAGATTTGCTTTCGGGAAGATACTGTATCCGATACTGTACAGGATAATGCTGGTTGTTATTGCTGTATTGGCGGCAAAAAAGATTGCGCCGGAATGCTTCGGTGATTCCGGAACTTTGGAAGTGATTGTCATGCTTGCCATTGTCTGTATCATAATCTCGTTAATTACCGGCAATCTGGCAATAGCACTTTCAAAAAAGGGCGGATGGGCTGTAGCGATTCTGGCTTCAAGTGCGGTCTGTCTTTTTATGGCAGGAGGACTGGTGCCCAGGACAATGCTTCCGGAGATTCTTCCGAAGCTTGTCATTTATACTCCTTTCGGCAGTACGCTGACATTGGCAGTAAGTGCCTTCGGAGGACGGCTCAGCGGATTCACAGATGGAGGCGGAACGGTAATATGTGCGCTTATTGTGAGTGCGGTTTATGTGGCTGTTTTTGTTCTGGCCGCATTCCGGATAATGGGCAGAATGTCAAAGTCGGATGAGGAGGTGCGTTTATGATGTTTACATTAAAACGTGTCCTCAAGGATATCCAGTTTATAATTCTGCTGGCAGCGATACTTATCATTTCGATACTTGCTTACAGGGCAGGGGAATCAATCAAGACCCCTCCATACGGATATGCATGCGAAGCGACAGGTGATGATGCGGAAAGACTGTGCAAAGAGTTTGATGATGCGGGATTTGTCAGATGTGAATCTTCCGAGGCATTAAGAAAAGAAATCGGGGAAGCTCATCTGGACTGCGGAATCATAGTAGACGAAAATTTTGAGTACCGGATAGCTGACAGAGATCTGGCCGGTGCAGTCACCCTGGTTACAAGCCCGGAAACTTTGCTGCCCGAGTTGTGCAGGTTACAGACAGTATCGGTGGTGACGGCAATATATGCTCCTTATGTGACCTATGATGCGATGGAAGGTAACGCGGAGTATTCGACCATAAAAGATACATATGATGAGATGCTTGCAGACGGTGCACTGTTTAGATTTGAGATTGCCGATTCCGAGGGAATAGTCGTAGTCGATCACACTCGAAGCAGGAACCTTTTCAAGGGCAGCCTGGCAATTCTTATTCTCATAGCATCGTGGATCGGATGCTGCAGACCTGCCTACAGACATGCCTGTGATATGAAGAAGAGGCTGACTTTCGGAGGAGCGGTTAAAAAAGTAATGTTTCCGGAGGTCATCATCAGAACGGTAATGATAGCACTTGCAGCAGTGCTGACATGTCTGATTGCAGAGCAGACACAGATGATACCGGTTACGCTGGTTTATACATTGATTGTTACGGCGGCAGGAATTCCGGCGGTAATGATACTGCCGGATTCATGGCTGCTTATAATAACTGTTTTTGTGATGATACTGTCACTGGGACTGTGTCCTATATTTACCGATCTGGCAGAACTGATGCCGATGCTGGGTAATATCAGAAAAGCACTTATACCTTATTTGATGTGGGAGATTGTATTATGAAGTATTGTCCTGAATGCGGCTTTGAACTTAAACCCGGAGATGAATTCTGTATCAATTGCGGTGCGAGCCTTATAGATTATAAGGATGCGGATAAAGAGACATCTCGGGAAAAAACACCAGGTAAACCGAAGAAAAGTTTTTTCAAGACACCGGGAGGAATAATTCTGATTGTTGTCGCTGCCATTGCCGCTGCGGCAGGAGTTGCATTTCTGGCGTATTTTAATCTGCCTAAGAATAAGCTGCTTAGAGCTGCGAAGAATACTGTAGAAGATGTTTCAGAAATGAAAAATGTGAAGATTCTGAACAGAGTGTTCAGCGGAGGAAGTATAGAAGCAAAGGCCAACCTGCAGGATCTGATGGAAGACTTCTCCATTCCGCTTATCGGTCAGATCGATGCAACCGCAAGTGTGAAATATTATATGGATGCCGAAAATGACAGCTGCGAACTGAATGCGGCAGGGGGATTGGGCGGCTCCGAGGCACTTGGACTGGATATCTGGGCTGATCCGCACAGAGTTATCATTAAGTCGCCCGCACTCATCGGAAAAACTGCATATGGATTTGAAATGTCTGATGATAATTCACGAAAGGAACTGGAAGGACTTCTTGAGGAATATCTGAATATTGATATGAAGCCTTATGATGAGTATGAAGAAATCATAGATATTTATTCAAAAAACAAAAAAGAACTGGCTCCTGAAATAGGACTTGAGTTATATAATCAGGCATTCAAAAACGGAGAGGTAGATACCGGCAAAGAAGAGATAATGATATCCGGTGAAAGCAGTAAAACGGAAGTTATAAGGCTGTCGCTTTCAGGGGAACAGCTTAGGACTGTCCTGAATAATACCTACGAAAAACTCAGGGATGAAGAAAACATTGCCGAACTGGCAGAACTTATAGAGGAGAAAGGACTCAACAAAAAAATCGAAAAAATTCCGGATGACTACCGGATGGATTATAAGTTTTATATCAACAGTAATATGAGACTTGTAAGGATCGATGCCGGAGCAGACAAGGTTGATACAATTGCCGTAATAGGACCCGATCCCGCAGATGCGAAAGAATTATCGCTGATATTAACTGAAAACGGTAATACGGTCTCACTGTCATACAAAATTGAGAGAGATGATGAAAAGGAGTATTTGTCGCATATCTCATTCCTGGTTCCGAAAGAAATAACAGAGCAAAGCGGATTTTTGAGAGCTAATGTCAGTACGGATGAACTGATCGGTGATATCAGCTGGGATAAAACAACAGAGAG
This sequence comes from Lachnospiraceae bacterium, assembly GCA_030531245.1. Classification (GTDB taxonomy): domain Bacteria; phylum Bacillota; class Clostridia; order Lachnospirales; family Lachnospiraceae; genus Darwinimomas. Next base: position 6,151 of record JAUNOA010000055.1, on the reverse strand, counting down.
ATGGACCTTTGAAACAAATTTCGGTTTTTCATCTGAAGGTGATTTAAAATACAATAACGGAAGAGCCGATGGAGTTATAAGGACGCTGGCATTTGAATCATGGGAAACCAATCCAAATGTGGATATTGTCATAAGGGAAGAAGATAAAATGCCGGAAACTCCGGAATACAGGGCTGTCAGAACAGAAGAGGACAAAAATTCATTGATTTCCGATATTACCGACAGTATAACTCAAATAGCCGGGCAGCTGCTCGGAAATACGGCGGATTTCGTTCTTAACCAGATTTTCGGAATAGAAATGCCTGAGGAGGCGCCTGAGGAACCGGAAGCGGCCGAACCGGAGCAGCCTATGGAAAAAGAACAGACTGAGGAAGAACTGGAGGAAATTCCCGAGGAAAAACTAAATATAGGCGGATTTGAAATAAGTACAAAAGATCTGGCTATGGTTCAAAGTATACTTAATATGTTCGGGGTCAATGTTGATCTCAGCGGTATGGATATTCCGGCTATACAAAGCCTGATTGACAGCCTGGGACTGGACGAAATCGATCCGGCTGTGATTCAGGGAGTAATGTCGATGATAGGCGTGGATCCGTCAATACTTCAGCCGGCGGTTCCGCAGCTTAATAAAGATGAAAAAAAAGAAGAGAAGACAGATTCGCAGAAAGATGATACAATAGACAATAAGGAAGAGTCTGTTCAGACGAAAGGTACGTTTGCGGATGAAACATGTGAACTGAGGCTGAATGCTGACGGAACCTATCTGCTTACCGTTTTTTACGGACAGATGAATTATGAAGACTCGGGAACATTTATACGTAATAATGACGATACGATGGAGTTTTCAAGCGGCAGTGGTATGAATGCCACAGGGAAGCTTTTTAATGACCATATTGAGGTCAATATTCCGGGATTCGGAAATTTCAGTATTCCGAAGAAATGAAGTTTTACAGAGGAGGCACTGGCTAATGGGACAGAAAATTTTTCCGGCTGTTACAAGCGAATTGGATAATGTTCTGGCAATGTTAGAAGGTGAATGCGAGAATTTAGGTGTTTCGATGGGCATGCAGATGCAGATTTCGGTTGCTCTTGAGGAACTGTTCGTTAATATTGCAAATTATGCATACGGAAAGGCTGAAAAAGCGGATGACAGTATTATTCCGGCAAGCCAGACAGACATTTCTAAAACCTGTACCATAACGATGGGAAAGGATGGGGACTGTCTGAGTATCAGACTGGAGGATGAAGGTATTCCTTTTGATCCTTTTGCAAAGATCGACCCGGATGTAACTATGGCTGCAGAGGACCGGGATATCGGAGGACTGGGTATTTATATAGTTAAAAAAACTATGGATGAATGCGAATATATACGGGAAAACGGGCATAACATAGTTGTTATTAAAAAGAAACTGACAAAATAAACGTATCGGAGGATTGAAATGAACAGTAAGCTGGAAAACGGAGTACTTACTATTTATCTTGAAGGCAGAATTGATACAAACAATGCCAATGAAGCTCAGACGGTAATCAAAGGGATAACCGACACAAATGAATATACACAATTGGTTCTGGATATGGATCAGCTTCAGTATCTCTCAAGTGCGGGGCTCAGAGTAATGCTTAAGCTGAAGAAGGAAAACGGGAATATGAAAATCGTTGAGGTTATTCCCGAGGTGTATGAGGTATTTGAGACAACCGGGTTTACCGAGATGATGGAGATTGAAAAGGGTTATCGTCATTACAGCTCGGATGGCTGGGAGAAGATAGGCGAGGGTGCCAACGGCATAGTATACAGAAGCGATCCCGAGACTATAGTCAAGTGCTTCAAAAATTCGGATGCACTTCCTGAAATCGAGCGTGAAAGAAAGCTTGCCAGAGAGGCCTTTGTCCATGGAGTTCCCACAGCAATTCCTTATGATGTGGTGAAGGTCGGAGATTCTTATGGAACAGTTTACGAGCTTTTGAATGCTAAATCTCTTGCCAAGATTCTTGCTGACGACAGCAGCCATGAGAGTATTGACAGGTGTGTTGCAATATTCGTGGATCTTCTTAAACAGATCCATGCTACGGAAGTTTATGCGGATTTCATCCCCAACCAGAATGAGATCGGAATCAATTGGGTTGAGTTCCTTAAAGATTATCTTCCGGAAGAGACCTGGAATAAGCTTTACGGACTGGTAACAGCACTTCCGCAGTGCAATACCATGCTTCATGGTGATTATCATATCAAGAATGTCATGGTGCAGGAAGACGAGGCGCTGCTTATAGATATGGACACGATTTCCTATGGATCCATCATTTATGAATTCGGTTCGGTTTATAATGCATTTAAGGGGTTTGCCGAGGTTGATCCTAAACAGACAAAAGAGTTCCTGGGAATTGAAAATTCTGTAGCCGAGGAATTCTTTGAAAAAACCATTGCGCTGTATTTTGACAAGGATGATCCTTCAACATTAAAGGAAAAAGAAGAGAAGATGAGACTTGTCGGTAGTGTCAGACTTATGAGAAGATCAATCAGAAGACATGCTCTTGAGACACCGGAAGGCAAGGCTGCAGTTGAGCATTATAAAGAGGGTATCATAGAACTGGCAGATAAGATCAGCGATCTGAATCTGTAATAGTAATTAATTAAAACGCTTTTCGGCGGAGGTACTTGATGCAAAAGATTCTTGTTTGCGATGATGATAAGAATATTGTCGAGGCTATCAATATCTATCTTTCGGGAGAAGGTTATCAGGTTATTCCGTGCTATGACGGAACAGAAGCCCTGAAGGTCCTTGAGACTGAATCGGTGGATCTGATAATCATGGATGTAATGATGCCGGTTCTTGATGGAATCAGAACCACTCTGAAAATCAGAGAGACAAGTTCTGTGCCTATCATTATTCTGAGTGCAAAGTCCGAAGATCAGGATAAGATACTGGGACTTAATATAGGCGCAGATGATTATCTGACAAAACCGTTTAATCCGCTTGAACTGGTGGCAAGAGTAAAAAGCCAGATACGAAGATATACTAAGCTCGGTAATATGAGCCCGGAATCTGACGGGCATATATATACCTGTGGAGATCTGGTTATCAATGATGAGACCAAGGAAGTTATAGCAAACGGTGAAACAGCCAAGCTTACTCCGATTGAGTATAACATTCTGCTTCTTCTTGTAAAGAATCCGGGAAAGGTTTTCTCGATAGACGACATTTATGAACAGATATGGAATGAAGAAGCAATCGGCGCGGATAATACCGTGGCAGTTCATATTCGTCATATCAGGGAGAAGATTGAACTTGATCCAAAGAACCCGAGATATGTAAAGGTTGTCTGGGGAGTCGGATATAAGGTTGAAAAACAATGAGCAAACAGCCTAAAGGCAAATATGCTGTCATTAAAAAAATACTGGTAATACTTAATGCACTGGCCGTAATTTCATTTATGGCCAGTGTTACTATGCTCTATTCCAATACGAACTTCAAAGCAGGAATCACAAATCTGAACACTCAGGCATATGAGGATTCCCCGTCATTTGTAGCTCAGTTCGGACAGGATATTCAGTATGCATTTGATTATATTGACAATAAAGAGACTTTTGAGACTGACGGGAGTTTTGACCCCGATAAGATTATTCTGAGTATCAGTGACGGGCCCATAGAGGATATGGAGTATTCTCTGAAGGATATCGTGGCGGCAGCAAGAAGAAGAGGGTATTATCTTGATGAAAAGTATCAGATCCTTTCAATGCCGGATATTGTTACGAGCAATGATGACACAACATACACTGTAAACTGGACCACATATGATGAGACGAGAGAAATCAATGAGCCGTCTGACGAGTTTGTAACAATAGATGAATTGATACAGGAAGTCCTGACAAGACTCAGTAAATACTATGCGGCATATGACAGGTTAATTGAGAACCCCTGTAATTTTTCGTTTTTAATTAAATATGATAATGATGTTTTTACAAATAATAAGGCATTAAGTTCAAAAAACATAGATCAGCTCGGGCGGTTTGCAGTATGTGACGGAAGTGAACTCAGGATAAGAACCAATCTGGTAAATGTACCGACGAATATAGGATATCTGCTTGAGAACAGCAGATACAATAACGAGGATATCATCGAAAAGCAGGCCTATGTTGCAGTTGATACAAATTATCCCGAACAGGATGTCTATCTTGAAGAGGCCAGGGCATATGCAATCGAAAGAGAACAATACTTCAGAGAGCTTCTTGCAGCAAGTATTTCGGTCATAATAATTGCGGTGACACTGATACTCCTGTTTGTTTTTGCGTTTAAATATCGCGATGAATATGAACAGCAGTCAATATTCAGGAGTTATAAAAAATCCGTCGAGGGACGGATTTTTGCCTGCGCTCTTGCTATCATTGTATTGCTGTACCTGAATGAGAAAGTTTTCAAAAGGATTCTGCATATTTATCTGCCGTTTGATTCATGGGAATTTGCAGAGAGAGTGGTCGGGTACGGCTGTATCTACGGATGCTGCATGGCCACGTTTTTCTCGATTCTGCATTCCGCTATTGCCGGAAATTTATGGAAGTATTCTCTGACCAGAAAGCTGTTTGAAAAACTTGATAAATATATCGAGGAACATGATTTTTCGACACGTGCCACACTGTCCTTTATAAGTATACTTCTTCTTGAAGTTGTCATGGTTACGGCAATGATTCTTCTGTTCATAAAACAGAAGACACTTGTCGGAAGATTTGCGGCCATAGGCATGGTACTTCTGTTCCTGATTGTGAATATGATCCTTTTCCTGCTGTACTACAAGAAAACACAGCAGCAGGATAAAATTGCTTCATCGATTTCAAATATAGCCAAAGGGAATACGTCTTATCAGCTTAACGAGGATGAGTTCGACGGTAAAGAAAAGGATGTTGCACACAGCATCAATAATATCGGAGAAGATCTGGAAAATGCAGTAGAGGAGCGGGTAAAAAGTGAAAGGATGAAATCCGATCTTATTACAAATGTTTCCCATGATATCAGGACTCCTCTGACTTCAATTATTAATTATATCGATCTCATTAAGCGTGAAAACCCTGAGGATCAGAAAATCCGGGAGTACCTGGATGTTCTGGATAAGAAATCCCAGCATCTCAAGAATCTGACAGAGGACCTGCTGGAGGCCAGCAAGGCATCAAGTGGAAACGTAAATCTTGACATGATGGAGATGGATTTTGTCAAGATGGTTCAGCAGGCCAATGGTGAGTTTGAGGAAAAATATGCAGAGAGAGGATTATCACTTGTAGCAAATTATCCTGTTGATCGTGAGACAGGAGCAAAGCTGAAGCTCAATATAATGGCTGATGGCGCATCTCTGTGGAGAGTGCTTGAGAATCTTTACAATAACGCATACAAGTATGCGGCTGAGAATTCCAGAGTATATATCGATATGCGGAAGACAGATGACGGTAAGGCTGAATTTGTTATCAAAAATATATCATCGACTCCGCTTAATATAAGTGCTGATGAGCTTTCAGAGAGATTTGTCAGAGGAGATGTATCAAGGACCACTGAGGGCTCTGGACTCGGCCTGTCAATTGCCGGTTCTCTGACCAGAATTCAGGGAGGAGATTTTCACATAGAAATAGACGGAGATCTTTTCAAAGCTTTTGTTGTTTTTGATATGGTAGGATAGATAATGAAATAAATACTAAAAAAGACTTTCCGGAAAGGAAAGTCTTTTTTCAGGGTGCCTAAAGGGACTCGAACCCTTGGCCTCCAGAGCCACAATCTGGCACGCTAGCCAACTGCGCCACAGGCACCATAAGCACGAGCCTGAAGGGATTCGAACCCCCGACACACGGCTTAGAAGGCCGTTGCTCTATCCAGCTGAGCTACAAGCTCATACGTGCTTAAAAATGTAATGTGATTTCCGAAGTGCTGCATCTCAAACCGCTTCGCGCTTTTCGATGCACTTCGACTCTCACTTTTGTGATTTCCGAAGTGCTTGCATCTCAAACCGCTTCGCGCTTTTCGATGCACGTCTGTCGACGTATGTGTCTTCGATTCAAAGTGTCTTTTCAAGCAAGCTTGAAGCCACTTCGAATCTCATCCACGCACTTCTCGTCACTCGAGCAGGTGATGGGAATCGAACCCACATATTCAGCTTGGAAGGCTGACATTCTACC
>JAUNOA010000054.1 GCA_030531245.1 Lachnospiraceae bacterium | reverse complement strand
TATGAACCGCAAGCCTTGCAAACGCGATGAGGCATCATAAGTGCGCCGCATTTACTGCATTTTACAAGTGTAGGAGCAGACATTTTCCAATTAGCTCTTCTCTTGTCTCTTCTTCCCCTGGAAGTTCTGTTCTTTGGACAAATTGACACGTGTAACACCTCCTTCGTCAACAATTTGCAACTTTGATATTATAGCATAGAGCGGATAAAAGTCAATAGAATTTCATCTCTTACTGTATAAATCCGCATAAATCCCTTTTTTACGCATCAGCTCGTCATGTGTTCCATCTTCGGCTATACCGTCTCCGGCCATGACCAGTATACGTGGAGCATTCTGAATCGTTGAAAGCCTGTGTGCAATTACGAAAGTCGTACGACCTTTTGCAAGTGACTCCAGCGATTCCTGAACAACTCTTTCGGATTCATTATCAAGCGCACTGGTTGCTTCATCAAATATCAGTATAGGTGGATTTTTCAGAAAAACCCTGGCAATGGATATTCTCTGCTTCTGTCCTCCTGATAACTTGACACCACGCTGTCCTATATAAGTATCATATCCATCCGGAAGCTCCATGATAAAATCATGAGCATTGGCAGCTTTGGCAGCCTCAATGCATTCTTCCCTTGAAGCATCCGGTTTACCGTACATGATATTCTCTATAACCGTGCCTCCAAACATATATACATCCTGCTGAACTATACCGATATGGCTTCTTAATGAATCCAGCCTGATCTTTCGCACGTCTACTCCGTCAACCTTAAGACTTCCTCCTGTGACATCATAAAATCGTGGAATAAGGCTTGAAAGAGTGGTCTTACCCGCTCCCGAAGGCCCGCATACAGCAACATACTCACCTGATCTGACTTTAAGATTCACATGATTAAGTACAATCTGATCTGTATCTTTATAATGGAAACTGACATCATCAAACTCAACATCCCCGTCATTGGCATCAAGAATTAATGCATCCGGCGCATCAACTATGTCAGGTTCTATGGCCAATATTTCTCTGAATCTTTTATATCCTGAAAAACCGTTATGAAACATTTCCGTAAAATCAACCAGACGGTTAACGGGATCCGTAAACAGAGCAATATATAAGATAAATGATACCAGATCAGATATCGTCATCTGACCGTCAGTTATAAACAATGATCCGGCAACTACCGCAACAACAGTTATTGCCGCACATAACACGTGCATTGATGCAAAGTACCTGGACATATAATTATATGTCGTAAGCTTGGTTTTAACATGAGCCTCATTTACTTTTTCAAAATTCTCTTTTTCGTGATCTTCATTTGTAAAGGACTTCACTACTCTGATTCCCGAAAGAGAATCCTCAAGCAGAGCAGACATATCCGCCATGGCTGCACGTCTTGCGACATATGCTTCTGAAAACTTATTGTGTGTCAGCATAACAACAACAGCCATAATAATAACCATAGCAAGTGCTATCAGTGCAAGTTTCCAGTTGATAGTACAGAGAATGATAAATGATCCGAGCATCTTTATCGTATAAATGATCAGATTTTCAGGACCATGATGAAGTAATTCGGTTATATCAAAAAGATCCGTGGTAATACGGCTTAATATCGAACCAACCTTTGCATTGTCGTAGTATGAAAAGCTGAGTTTCTGAAGATGATCAAAAAGTTCGGAGCGCATATCACGTTCCTGATATGTACCCTGCACGTGTCCGTAATAAACAGCATATCTTTCACACAGATAACTGATGATAAGAAGTAACAGCATAAGAACACCCAGTTTCAGAATCACGGGCATTCCTTCTTCCGGAGGCAGATAAATAAGATTGCCTGTTATATTTCTGATAATAAGCGGAATCGCAAGCGCAATTCCCGCACTGATAGTGGCCGCTACCAAATCAGAAAAGAAAAGAAATTTATATGGTTTATAATATTTAAGAATAGAACGTAACTCTTTCATAACTTTGAATTTATTAATGCCCGGCGGTAAGCCGGGCATCGTTTCATTAAAACATGAATTACTTTGTTGTAAGTCTTACTGTCTCTCTTGCGATTGCAAGCTCTTCGTTTGTAGGGATGAGCATAACCTTGACCTTGGAATCATCTGTAGAAATAACTCTCTCTTCTCCGCGAACATTGTTCTTCTCATCATCTATCTTGATACCAAGATATTCAAGATATGCACAGATTCTCTTTCTTGCACCCATATCGTTCTCTCCAACACCTGCCGTGAAGCAGATAGCATCAACACCATTCATTGCTGCTGTGTATGCACCGATATATTTTGCAACTCTGTAATCATACGCATCAAGACCTGCCTGTGCTCTCTTGTTGCCCTCAGCAGCTGCTTTTCCTACATCACGGAAATCTGATGAAACTCCTGACAGACCGAGAATACCTGACTTCTTATTAAGGATATTAAGCATCTCATTTACATCAATTCCCTCATGATTGCAGATGAACTGAAGTACTGTAGGATCAACATCACCTGAACGTGTACCCATGATCACACCCTCAAGCGGTGCAAGTCCCATAGAGGTATCTACGCACTTTCCGCCTATTGAAGCTGATACAGAAGCACCGTTTCCGAGGTGACATACGATTACTTTTGCGTTCTCAGGATCAAGTCCGCCGAACCTGATAGCCTCTTTGCTGACGAACATATGGCTTGTTCCGTGGAAGCCGTAACGACGTACTTTATACTTCTCATAATACTCATAAGGAATAGCATAAAGGTATGCTTTCTCATCCATACCCATACCGAATGAAGTATCAAAAACAGCAACATTTGCCTTACCCGGCATAGCTGCTTCGCATGCTTCGATACCCATAAGGTTTGCCGGATTATGAAGAGGTCCGAGGTCAAAGCATTCTCTGATGACTCTCTTAACATCTTCATTAACTACTATTGATTCTGTATATGTATTTCCGCCATGAAGTACACGATGGCCTACAGCTGTGATTTCATCAACAGATTCAATTACACCATGATCTTTGTCGGTAAGTGCAGCCATAACAAGTTCGATAGCTTCCTTATGAGTCGGCATCGGATGCTCGATAACAAAATTATCCTTGCCCGGAGCCTTGTGTGTAAGCATTGATCCGTCGATTCCGATTCTTTCGCAAAGACCTTTTGCAAGAACAGCCTCGTTATCCATGTCGATAAGCTGATACTTAAGTGACGAAGATCCGCAGTTTATAACTAAAACTTTCATAATAGTTTTCTCCTAAATTATTTTTGATTAATGTTACCGATTGATGATTATGCGTTCTGAGCCTGAACTGCTGTGATAGCGATAACTCCGAGGATATCCTCCCAGAAGCATCCGCGGCTGAGGTCGTTTACTGGAGCTGCGATACCCTGGCACATAGGTCCATATGCCTCAGCTTTTGCAAGTCTCTGTACAAGCTTGTAACCGATGTTGCCTGCATCAAGATCAGGGAATACAAGTACGTTTGCCTGTCCTGCAACCGGTGAATCAGGAGCTTTGCTCTTGCCTACTGAAGGAACGATAGCTGCATCAAGCTGCATCTCACCATCAAGACAAAGGTCAGGACGTGCTTCCTTGGCAATCTTTGTAGCCTCAACAACCTTAAGTGCATCCGGCTTGTTTGCAGAACCCATGGTTGAGAATGAAAGCATAGCAACCTTCGGCTCTTTTCCTGTAAGCATTTTGAAACTGTCTGCAGAATCAGCTGCGATAGCTGCAAGCTTCTCGGGATCCGGATTCGGCTCAAGACCACAGTCAGCAAATACAAATACACCGTCCTCTCCGTACTCACAGTTCGGAACATCCATAAGGAAGAATGCTGAAACAAGTTTTGTGCCCGGTTTTGTCTTGATAAGCTGAAGGCACGGACGAAGTGTATTGGCTGTACTATGGCAGGCACCGCTTACCATACCGTCTGCATCACCGGCCTTGATCATAAGGCATCCGTAATATGCATAATCGCTGAGCATGATCTTACGTGCTTCTTCATGAGTCATACCCTTTGATGCACGAAGTTCTACAAAGAGGTCTTCATACTGCTGAGTCTTCTCATAAGTATTCGGATCTACAATAATTGCTCCTGTGATGTCACAGTCACCTTTGTTTGCTGCAATCTCTTCGGGTGTACCTATGATAATAATGTTTGCGATACCCTCTTTAAGAGCTGCCTCTGCTGCTTTGAATGTTCTGATGTCCATTGACTCCGGAAGGATGATAGTCTTTTTGTCAGCCTTTGCGCGAGCCTTGATGCTTTCCATAATTGCCATTTCGTTATTCTCCCTTCATGGTTATTAGTACCAAATGTTTACATTTAAAGAAGCACCCGAAAGGATGCATGTCTATATAAATTCTATCATTATAAAGGCTGTATAACAACCTTCTTTTGCAATTCATTGATATAATCCAGGCTTGCCGGTTCAGTACCTTCTGTTGTAACGGCACCTGTACTTGTAGCTACAGCAAGTCTGACGGTATCTTCAAAACCAAATCCGTGCTCATGACCGTAAATCATACCGGTAACCACGGAATCTCCCGCTCCGCAGCAAGACCTGACTTCTACCGGAATAACCGGGACCTTGCAGGCCTTGTCTCCTGTTATGACAAAGCAACCGTCTCCTCCGTCCGAAACAGCGATCATAGTTCCGTCTGCCAGCATCTGTCTGCCATAATCAACTATTTCTTCATCCGTTGCATGTCTGTCCATTCCGTAGAACTGCTCAAGTTCAAACCTGTTGGGCTTGAGAAAATCAGGACCCGCCTTGATGCCTTCCTTGAGACTTAACCCGTCTGCATCAAGAACTGCTTTGGCCCCGTGTTGATGAACCATTTCGATGATACGTCTGTATATATCTTTCGGACAGCCGGGAACTATGCTTCCTCCGAGGACAAAAATATTGCCCGGTTTCGCATAGGACTCAAGTTTATCCATCAGAGCCTCAACATCTTCATCTGACATGGTCGGCCCGGGACCGTTGATTTCCGTCATGTTTGAATCTTTATCCATGACTTTGACATTGGTTCTGGTTTCACCGTTTTTTATCCAAAGATAATCACATATAATATCTTCCGGCATATATCCGGCAAAATCATGCCCGCCTTTCCCTGCAAGAACGGCCACACAGACGCTGTCTTCCCCGTATACTTTGAGAGTTTTGCTGACATTGATTCCTTTACTGCCGGCTGAACACACAGCGGCACTGACACGATTGAGTTCATTCACTTTGAGCTCATCCGTATGGACAATAAAATCTATGGATGGATTTAATGTAAGTGTTATTATCATAATGCGTTTATAATGGCGTTCTTAAGATCGTCATACTCCTCGAAGGCTGTATACTGCGGATAATCTTTCTTTATCTGCTCTGTTGTACGGAAAAGGAACCCTGCCTTACTTGCCTGGATCATCTCAAGGTCGTTGAAACTGTCTCCGCAGGCGATTGTGTCATAGCCGATGCTCTGAAAAGCACGTACCGTCGACAGCTTTGAATGTGCAATCCTCATCCTGTGTGAGAGTATCTCTCCGTCAGGTGCTACCTCAAGGGAGTTGCACATGATAGTAGGATAACCGAGTTTTCTGATAAGAGGCATGGCAAACTCTTCAAATGTGTCACTTAAAACAACTACCTGTGTTTTGCTCCTCAGTTCATCGAGCATCTCTTTCGCTCCAGGAAGAGGATCAATGGTTGCGATGACATCCTGTATTTCTTTCAGTCCAAGTCCATGCTCTTTAAGAATTCCGATTCTCCATTTCATAAGCTTATCGTAATCCGGCTCGTCCCTGGTAGTTCTCTTAAGTTCAGGAATCCCACTGGCCTTTGAAAATGCAATCCATATCTCGGGAGTGAGTACTCCTTCCATATCAAAACATACAATATTCATCTTTAGATTCTGCCTTTCCTTATTTATTCTATCTTTTAATTATATCAGCTTCCCGTCCGTAACGTTTGGTTATTTCAAGGATTTTTGCCGAAAGGTCTTCATTTATCTCCTCCGGCAGTATGCGCCACTGCCAGTTTCCGTAAGGATTTCCCGGGCAGTTCATCCGGCAGCCCTCACCGAGTTCCAGCCAGTCCTGCATCTGTGTTATAAATGTAGCAGCTATAGAGCTCATTCCTCCTCTGATAACACCCATGTTGAAGCCTTCTTCATCATTGATTCCCAGATATTTCCGGGCAAATGCTATCGCTTCAGGATCCTCCTGCTCACGCCAGAGTCGGAGCGGTGCATTGTCGTGTGATCCGGCATAACATACACAGTTTCTTGTGTATTTGTGAGGAAGATAATCATTATCCGCATCCGAGCCAAAGGCAAACTCGAGTACTTTCATACCCGGCAGCCCGCTCTCCTCAAGAAGTTGCGACACATCAGGTGTAAGTTCACCAAGATCCTCTGCCACAAATGCGGTTCCGTGAAACCAGTTGGTCAGAGTTCCTATAAGGTCCATACCCGGTCCCTTGACCCAGTGTCCGTTTCTGGCCGTCTCATCTCCGTATGGGACTTCCCAGAAACTTGCAAAACCTCTGAAATGATCAAATCTTATCATATCAAAAAGCTTTGTAGCGGCACCGACACGACGTATCCACCATTCATAGCCGGTTGATTTCATTTTTTCATAGTTATATATAGGATTGCCCCAGAGCTGACCGTTCTCATCAAAATAATCAGGCGGAACTCCGGCAACAACCTCAGGCACAAAATCTTTTCCAAGTTTAAACAGCTCCGGTTCTGACCACACATCTGCGGAATCCATAGCTACATAAATCGGAAGATCTCCAAACACCAATATGCCCAGATCATTTATATACTTCTTAAGCTTATTCCATTGCTTGAAAAACAGAAACTGGATATAAGTGAACAGTTCAATATCTTCCCTGATTCTCTCCTTATCTTCGGAAGACTCTCCGTTATTCTTCCATTCAGTCCAGGCAGACATATTATTGAGGCGTTTAAGTGCCATGAATCCGGTATACTGTTTAAGCCAGCGGTCATTCTCCTGTACAAATGCATCTACCTCTGTTCTGTCACGCTCCCATCCTCGCGATTTGGCAATTGCCAGAACTTCGAGTCTGTTTTCAAATATCTTTCCGTAATCTACATGCCTTGGGTCACTTCCCCAGTCTCTTGACAAAACATCTTCCTGATTCAGAAGTCCGTCTTCGATAAGCATATCAAGATCCACAAAATATGGATTACCGGCGAATGTCGAGAAACTCTGATACGGAGAATCCCCGTAACTGGTAGGTCCGAGCGGAAGTACCTGCCAGTATTTCTGCCCGCTTGCCTTCAAAAAATCAGCAAAGTCGTAAGCGGCTTTGCCGAAAGTACCTATACCGTATCCGGACGGCAGAGACGATATAGGCATTATTATTCCACTGTATCTCTTATTGTTATTATGCATTACCAATAATCAGTCTTAAAACTACTCTCCCTTATAGTATCTTATCTGACAGTACCCGTATCAACACTGTCCGCATCACAGTTTTTACGATGCTCATCCTTCAGCCTTCCGGCAGGACAGTTTGCTTCATGACTGCGTTTCAGTCCATACATGGCACTGAAATGTCTTTCATTTGCTGCTTCTTCACGACGCTGGCGTGCCAGCCAATCGTTTTCACGGTCTTCCAGAAGACGAAAGCTTTTTACGGGAAGTTCTGTTCTTTGAGTATTCTCAGTATTGTTGGCAGACACTTTGTTTTTAGGTGCTTTTTTTACCAAAGCCTTATATTTCTTCTTTTGTGTCTGAATTTTTGAAGCAATTCCTGCAATACAGAGAAATACGACGATTAAAATAAAAAACAGAATCGGAAGCACCTCAAGAAAACCAAATAAACTGTCCATATTTATTTATCCTCTTTTGACACGCTCTCTTTAAGTGCTGCAACAGTGCCTGCAAGATCGGCAATGTTTGATGGAACAATTATCTTTGTTGCCTGACCGTCAGCCATCTTTTCAGCGGCTTCAAGAGAACGCAGCGTAATATACTGATCCGTCGGGTTTGATTCATTGATCATACGGATAGCCTGTGCTCTTGCTGTCTGAACAGCCGTAAGAGCCTCAGCCTCACCCTGTGCCTCGCGTATCCTTTTCTCCTTTACGGCATCAGCTTTAAGAATTGCCGCTTCTTTTTCACCTTCGGCAAGTGTGATCTGAGCCTGTTTTTCACCTTCTGCATTCAGAATCGCTGCTCTCTTTTCACGCTCGGCCTTCATTTCCTTCTCCATTGCTTCAACTATGGATTTCGGCGGTTCGATGTTTTTAACTTCTACTCTGTTAACCTTGATACCCCATTTATCTGTTGCCTCATCGAGAATAAGCGTGATCTGATCATTGATCTTGTCACGGCTGGTCAAAGTTTCATCAAGTGTCATAGAACCTATAATATTACGAAGAGTTGTTGCCGACAGATTCTCTATTGCGGCAATAGGTCTTTCAACACCGTATACAAACAGTCTCGCATCGAAAATCTGGAAGAATACAACAGAATCTACATACATCGTAACATTATCTTTAGTGATAACCGGCTGCGGCTCAAAATCCGCTACCTGTTCCTTTAAAGAAACCTTCTTTGCAATGGAATCGATAATAGGAGCTTTAAAATGCAGACCTGCACCCCATGTAGCCTGGTATCTTCCGAAACGTTCGATAACCCATGCATTTGCTTCCGGAACAACTTTGATAAATGCTATCAGAAGTACAACAACAATAACTAATATTATAATAATAGCAACCATTTTTTCCTCCTGTAATAATGAACAACAAAAATCTGTGTTATATATATTTTACATTTTTTGAACAAATAAATCAAAGAGAATATATCTGTGCCTGCTAATACAGACTTTTATAATTTAAAAGAGCAGACGAAAAGTTTTTCGCCTGCCCCGTTATGTATTCGATATATTATACTGTGGGTGTAAAAAGTCGATTATGAATCATATTATTCATGTACATATACAGGCATACCGACCCATATAACATTCCAGATTTCCTGAGCCTTTGCTGTAGGAAGGTTAACGCATCCGTGAGATCCTCCGGTCTTATATATCTCCCCACCGAACTTGTTCCGCCAGGAAGCATCATGAAGTCCGTATCCTCCGTTAAACGGCATCCAGAAATGCACAAAACTCTCATAGTCGGTCCCGTCAACATTTTTCCCTTTCAGAGTCTTGTCAGGTATCTTTGCCTGTATCGCATAATTACCTGTCGGGGTGACCGTACCTGTCGATACTTTGCCTGTAACACACGGAGAATCGACAATCGGCACAGCACCGTCATATACATAAACATGCTGCTCCGCGATTGAAACTTCAATACAGCTCTGTTCATACGGATTGACACGGAACCATGGATCACCGACAAGAATACCCTGTGCATCTACCTGATGTCCGTCCGGTGTCGTCTGGTCTCTGAAAAGGGCACCCATTGGTCTGCCCTCGGCATCGCCCTTTGAAAAATAGCATAGCTTTCCGGCACGAACCTGCCATCCCGTAACCATGTAGCCGTTACTGTCCAGAAGATACGTCTCATTGTCAATATCAACCCAATCGTTGACTACATAGTCCTGTCCCTTTTTATATTTCCATCCGCCGTTGGACTGCTGTTCCCATTTAGCGGCTCCGGGTCCTGAATTGACATAATTCATATCCGCCAATGCGGTGAAAGATGAAGAAACACCTATAATAAATACAAGCAGTAATGTAACAATTCTTTTCATCGATAAATATCCTCTGTAGTTGTTTTAGTATTTATGCACCAGGGAATGGCGGAATCGTTTCCGGTTCCACTCCTCCGCCGGGCTGAACTGAAGGTGAGTCTCCTCCCGGGGCTGGTGAATCGCTTCCGGGGACAGGTGCCTGTGTTTCCCCGCCCGGAGCGGAAGGCGTATCTCCTCCCGGTGATGGAGGCACATCTGTCGACTGCGTTTCAGCTTTTGTCTCA
>JAUNOA010000015.1 GCA_030531245.1 Lachnospiraceae bacterium | reverse complement strand
AAACTTGTGAAATGGTCAATAAGAGTAGTAAAAGTAATCTTTGCTATATAGACTCTAAACCCATTGAGATTCCGATACTTCTTACCTGATTGATTTTATTCTGCGAGAGGGGAAGTATCTTATACATCCGGATTATCTGCAAGTGGTATGCCTAAAGGCGTATCACTTTTTTATATAATAGGAAATTGCTCTGCATTTCCCATTATATAAACGCTCCGCGGGATGCGCACTCGCGCGAAGAGAAATATGTCGCTGACGCGACCGCGCTCGACGCGGGCATATCGCAAGCGATATACTTTTTTACATGGGGGTTAATTATGCAGAAGATCATCGAGCTCAAAAACGTGTCCAAGTCTTTTGACGGGGAAAAAGTTCTTGATAATATCAATCTTCATATCTATGACAATGAATTTCTGACTCTGCTCGGTCCTTCAGGCTGTGGAAAAACCACTACACTCCGCATGATCGGCGGCTTTGTTCAGCCGGATGCGGGTGATGTTGTTTTTCTCGGTGAAAGAATCAACGATGTTCCGCCATACAAAAGAAATGTCAATACGGTGTTTCAGAGATACGCTTTATTCCCTCATCTGAATGTATTTGAAAATGTAGCATTTCCTCTCAGAGAGCAGAAACTTCCCAAAGACGAAATCAATGCAAAAGTAAACGAGATGCTGGAGCTGGTCAAGCTTCCTCATCTTGCAAAACGTCGTGTCAACGAACTTTCCGGCGGACAGCAGCAGCGTGTCGCCATAGCGAGAGCTCTTATCTCTCACCCGAGAGTTCTGCTTCTTGATGAACCGCTCGGTGCTCTGGATCTCAAGCTGCGCAAGGATATGCAGCAGGAACTGAAAAAAATCCAGAAGGCAACCGGGATCACTTTCATCTTTGTCACTCACGATCAGGAGGAAGCTCTGACAATGAGCGATACCATAGTCGTTATGAGCGACGGAAAGATCCAGCAGATCGGAAGCCCTATAGATGTGTATAATGAACCGAAAAACGCATTTGTTGCGGATTTCATCGGTGAAAGCAATATTCTGGACGGTATCTTCATCGAAGACAGAAAAGTCCGTTTCTCCGGCCACACATTCGAGTGTGTAGATACGGGATTTGAACAGAATGAACCTGTCGATGTTGTAGTCCGCCCCGAGGATGTCGATATAGTCCCTCTTGAAAAAGGACATCTCCACGGCGTCGTGACCTCCGTCACTTTTATGGGCGTACACTATGAGATAATCGTGGATATCGGCGGATTCAAATGGATGATTCAGTCAACGGATTTCGTGGATGTGGATGAGCACATCGGTCTTTTCATCGAACCGGATGCAATCCATATCATGAAAAAATCCGAATACTCGGGATTATACGGGGATTATTCCTCATTCTCCAACGAACTGGATGAACTGGAAGAAGTTATGGATCCGGAAAGCGAGGATGATAATTGAAAACTTCTGAGCGAAAACTTCATATTGAAAAAGGTCGTTCGTTCGGAATCGCTCTCCTTCCCTACTCGATATGGTCGCTGCTGTTTATAGTTGTTCCGCTGATATTCGTCGCATATTATGCATTTACGGATAACAGTTTTGGTTTTACAACCGAAAATATCACGAAATTTTTTACTGCAACGAGCCAGGTCGACGGACAGGAAGTACGCACTTATCTCCTTATTTTCTTCCGTTCGCTGAAACTTGCCGTGATTTCCACAATCATCTGCTTCATAATGGGTTATCCTATCGCATACATTATGGCAACAGCGGATGAAAAGAAACAGCGCATCATGCTGGTACTGATCATGATTCCTATGTGGATGAACTTCCTTATCAGAACTTACGCATGGATGACCATACTTCAGGACACCGGTATCCTGAACAGCTTTTTGTCTGTCCTGGGTCTTGATCCTCTGCATATCATAGGAACCGAGACCGCAGTTATCATCGGCATGGTTTATGATTATCTGCCTTATATGGTTCTGCCTATTTACTCAATCATGGCCAAAATGGATTATAAGCTTATAGAGGCAGCCAAAGACCTTGGATGCAACAGCCTTGGAGTGCTGAAAAGAGTCATATTCCCGTTATCATTGCCGGGAGTTCTCAGCGGAATCACGATGGTACTCATTCCGTCCATCAGTACTTTTTATATATCCCAGAAACTCGGAAGCGGTAAATTCTTCCTGATCGGTGACGCGATCGAAGGGCAATTTACGGCAAACAATCTTCATTTTGCGGCAGCGATAGCGTTTATCCTTATGATAATCCTGCTTATCTGCATGGCCCTCATGAAGCATTTTACCAATAAAGCAGTGAACGGAGGTGGCAGCAGATGAAAGCAGCATCCAGAATCTTCACCGCTATAATTTTCATATTCCTGTTCGCTCCGATCGCGATACTGCTTGTATTTTCGTTTAACGCATCAAAGAGTCTTTCTGTATTTTCCGGATTCTCATTCAAGTGGTACACCGAGCTGTTCCATGATACCCAGACTCTTACCAGTGTTAAAAACACTCTGATTCTGGCGTTTCTTGCCATGGTCATATCTACGGTTATGGGAACCGCAGCGTCTGTCGGAATCAACAGGATACGCTCAAGATGGTACCGCAGATACATGGATACGGTTACGGATATTCCGATGACCAATCCCGACATCATCACAGGTATCTCTCTGATGCTCATGTTCGTATTTGTCGGACGCATATTCGGCAGAAGTGCCAGCCTGAACTTCGGGACTCTTCTGATAGCACACACTACATTCTGCCTTCCGTATGTCATCCTGCAGGTACTGCCGAAGCTTCAGCAGATGGATGCTTCTCTTCCGGAGGCGGCTCAGGATCTCGGCTGCACTCCTCTTCGTGCCTTCTTCAAGGTCACGATTCCGGAGATAGCACCCGGCATCATCACCGGCGCTATCATGGCCTTTACCATGAGTCTTGATGATTTCGTTATCAGTTATTTTACTTCCGGCAACGGATTTCAGACTCTGCCTATCAGAATCTATAATATGACAAAAAAGACCGTTACACCAAAGATGTACGCTCTTGCAACCATAACATTCTTTGTTATTCTGGCATTGCTGATATTGAGTAATCTTTCTGACGGATACAAAAGGGGAGGAAAACGTAAATGAAAAAATATGTTCTTGCGGCGCTTGTTTCGGCGGCGGCTGTACTTTGTCTGGCCGGCTGCGGCGGCAAAAGCGAAAAAGTGCTGAATGTCTACAACTGGGGCGAGTATATCTCCGACGGCAGTGAAGACAGTTATGATACTGTTGCAGAATTCGAAAAATGGTATGAAGAAGAATACGGAAAAAAGGTCACGGTCAATTACGATACCTTTGCCAGCAATGAAGACATGTATGCCAAGATATCTACCGGCGCCGTAAGTTATGATGTCATCATCCCCTCGGATTACATGATCGCACGTATGCAGAAAGAAGATCTTCTGCTTCCTCTTAATTTTGACAATATTCCGAATTACAAAAACATAGACGAAAGCTTCCGCGGTCTTTATTATGACCCTGATGATAAATACTCGATTCCATATGCTTACGGTGTTGTAGGTATAATTTACAACGCAAACGAGGTCGATCCGGCAGATGCTGTCGGCTGGGATCTGATGTGGAACGAAAAATATGCCGGACGGATACTGCAGTTCAACAATTCCCGTGATGCGTTCGGAACAGCAGCATACAGACTTGGTCTCAGCGTCAACTCAACGGACAAGGCCGACTGGGATGCCGAATATGCTGAGCTCATGAAGCAGCAGCCCCTCCGTTACGGTCTGGTTATGGATGAGATCTTCAATCTGATGGAATCAGGTGAAGCTGCGATCGGTGCATATTATGCCGGTGATTATTTTATCATGGAGGAAGCTGAGGCCGAAAATGTTGACCTCAGATTCTACTATCCCGACCCGACCAACTACTATATTGATGCCATGTGCATCCCGAAATGCTGCGCGGATCAGGAACTGGCCGAGATTTTCATAAACTTTATGCTGGATCACGATGCCGCTGTTGCAAATGCATCTTTTACCTGCTACGCATCGCCGAACAGAATCGTATATACAGATCCCGGATACATCGATGAAATGGGTGATGAGGCTATGGAAATCCTGTATCCTCCTATGGATGATTTTTCGGCACTCTATAATGAATATGCATATCGCAATCTGGATCAGGATACCCTCAACTATATCAATGAGCTTTGGGAAGAAGTAAAAATCAATTAATATTGTCTAGAAATATCAGGAGGTTCACCAATGAAACTTAATACTGTATGTGTACAGGGCGGATATACCCCGGGCAACGGAGAGCCGAGACAGATTCCTATTATTCAGAGTACTACATTCAAGTACGATACCAGCGAAGATATGGGAAAGCTTTTTGATCTGGAGGAAACCGGATATTTTTATTCCAGACTTCAGAATCCCACCTGCGATATGGTAGCTCAGAAGCTTGCCATGCTTGAAGGCGGCACTGCCGCAATGCTTACCGGAAGCGGTCAGGCTGCCAACTTCTTTGCTCTTTTCAATATCTGCAGCTGCGGGGATCATATCGTCGCATCCAATTCCATATATGGCGGAACTTTTAATCTGATTTCGGTCACGATGGCAAAAATGGGAATAGAAACAACTTTTGTTGAACCTGACTGTTCGGAAGAAGAGCTGAACAAAGCCTTCCGTCCAAACACAAAAGTTGTCTTCGGTGAGACCATCGCCAACCCGGCACTTACCGTACTGGATATTGAGAAATTTGCCAGTGCGGCACATGCTCACGGAGTTCCGCTTATCGTAGACAATACCTTTGCGACTCCGGTAAACTGCCGTCCTATTGAATGGGGTGCCGACATCGTTACCCATTCCACAACCAAGTATATCGATGGCCATGGCGCTACAGTGGGCGGTGCCATCATTGACGGCGGCAAATTTGACTGGATGGCTCATGCGGATAAGTTCCCGGGACTTTGCACCCCGGACGACAGTTATCATGGAATAACTTATGCCGAACGATTCGGAAAAGAAGGTGCTTTCATCACAAAATGTACGTCTCAGCTGATGCGCGATTTCGGATCGGTCCAGAGCCCGCAGAATGCTTTTTATATCAATCTCGGACTGGAAAGTCTGCATGTGCGCATGAAACGTCATTGCGAAAACGGACTTGCCGTTGCACAGTATCTTAAGAACCATCCCAAGATTGCCTATGTCATCTACAGCGGACTGGAAGGTGACAAGTATTATGAGACAGCGAAGAAATATCTTCCCAACGGAACCTGCGGTGTTGTTTCATTCGGACTTAAGGGCGGAAGACAGGCGGCAAGCACCTTTATGAAGAGTCTTAAAATGTGTGCCATAGAGACCCATGTCGCAGATGCCAGAACCTGCTGTCTGAATCCCGCAACGTCCACACATCGTCAGATGACTGACGAACAGCTGGTGGCTGCCGGTGTTCCTGCCGAACTCGTGAGATTAAGTGTCGGCCTGGAGGATATCGAGGATCTGATTGCTGATCTTTCCCAGGCACTGGATAAATGCTGACTGCTTAAAAACTGACATCAAGAATTACGGAGAAGAAAAATGCCTTTAATTATACCTAAAGAATTACCTGCTTATCAGACTCTGTCGGAAGAAAATATTTTCGTTATGCACAGAGAAAGAGCAAACAGCCAGATGATACGTCCCCTGAGGATACTGGTCTTTAATCTGATGCCGACCAAAATCACTACGGAGACCCAGATCGCAAGACTCCTTGCCAACGGGCCGCTTCAGGTCCAGCTCACTCTGCTGAAGACAGCAACTCATGATGCTGCACATGTTTCCGAAACACATATGCAGGAGTTTTACAGAACCTTTGAAGATATCAAAAATGACCGCTTCGACGGAATGATCATTACGGGCGCCCCCGTTGAGACCATCGAATTTGAAGAAGTAGATTACTGGGATGAGCTTTGTCAGGTTATGGAATGGTCCAAAAGCCATGTCTACAGTACATTCCATGTCTGCTGGGGAGCACAGGCCGCTCTGTACTATCATTTCGGTGTACGCAAACATACCCTTCCGAAGAAGATGTTCGGAATCTTTCTGCATAAAGTCGTCAAAAAGGGAAATCCTCTGGTCAGAGGCTTTGATGATGAGTTTTTTGCACCCCATTCCAGACATACGGAGGTAATGGAGGAGGATATCCTGAACTGTCCGGCCCTGAGGGTTCTTGCAAGATCCGAAACGGCAGGTCCCTATCTGCTGAGTACCGAAAACGGAAGACAGATTTTTGTTATGGGACATCCGGAATATGACAAATATACTCTGGATTCGGAATACAAACGTGATTTAAGCAAAGGACTGGATATCGAAATGCCTGTGAATTATTATAAAGAAAACGATCCGGGCAACAAACCGATATTCCGCTGGCGTTCCCACGCCTTTTTGCTGTACCACAACTGGATGAACTACTACGTATATCAGGATACTCCTTACAATCTGGAGGAACTGGAAGCCATCCGATAAAGTAATAAAGCAATTCCTGTTATGTAAAAAGCTGCCACAACATTTTGTGTGACAGCTCTTTTTCTTATCTGTATCAGTCTATATCAGTTCTTTCCGCCGATTACATTATCAACGAAAAATTCCTGAGCAAGGATAACTTCATCATCCATCGTCTCGCCTTCTGCTACGAGAACATTGCCCTTGTCGTCTTTAAGCTCACCGGCATAAACAACTACTTCTCCGCTTTCAAGCTTTGACTTAAGCTCGTTTACCTTGTCCTGAATCTCTGCGGGAACAAGAGCATCGTTAAATGGTGCCAGCTTGGAGCACTCGCCGCCCTCGTAATAGTTATCGGAAATTTTGATTGTGCCGTCTGCTGTCTTCTGAATGATATCCTTCATGATAGGTGTCCAGTTCCAGCAGAATGATGTCAGAACAGCGCCCGGAGCATTTGCTTCCATATCGATGTTGTAGCCTATGCAGTAAGCACCTTTCTCTTCACATTTCTGGGGAACTGCCGGTGAGGATGCTTCCATGCCCATGTACTTGATTCCGTTATTGATGAGCGCTTCTGCATTTGCTGCCTCGATATCAAGATCGTACCAGCTGTCAGCCCAGATAACCTGTACAGTTGCGTTCGGATTTGCATACTTTGCACCGAGTGCATAGGCATTGAGTGCCGTACGTACTGATGCTTCATCCATGGATGCTTCAAATCCGAGCTGGTCGGATTCCTCATTCATAAGAGCGCAAAGGTATCCTGCAAGGAATTCTCCCTCGTATCCTCTGATCTGCATTTCCACGATGTTGTCATATACATCATTGCCCTGCTGTGCAAAGATGACATCCGGATATTTCGGCTGAATCTCAGCAAAGATGGTTGCATATCCTGCCGAGCATCCGAAGATAATGTCTGCTCCGCTGTCAACAAGAGTATCTACTGTTGACTCAACAAGTGCCGTATCCTCTTCTGCAATGTTTTCCACTGTAAGAAGATTCTTCTCTGTATCAACACCAAGTTCATCACAAGCTCTTAAAAGTCCCTCATGCATTGCCTGTGCCCAGCCGCCGTCCTCTACAACAGAGTAGTGAACCTCTGCGATTACAAGGTCTTTAACATCTTTCTTTTCCGCAGCCGTCGAATCTGCTGCCTCTGCTGCTGCAGGCTCTTCTTTTGCCTGAGTTGCGGCCGAACTGCCGCCACATGCTGCAAGCGATACTGCCATCACTGCTGCGAGTAACAAACTTAAGATTTTCTTTTTCATTTTTGCCTCCCGTAAAAAAAATCTATTAATGCCTTACCTACCGGTCTTCGCGGTTATAAGGTTTAGCTAACATAGCCGGCTGATCCGTACGTTTATTCCTGAAGCTTCCCGTGGAAACAATAAATACTATAATCGTTACAAGGTACGGCATCATTGCATATATTTCCGAAGGTATCTGCGGCAGGTAAATCTGCAGATTGCTGCCGAGATTGCTGATAAATCCGAACAGCAATGCACCCAGGGCAAGCTTCGCGGGATTCCATGCCGCAAATGCCACAAGCGCAAATGCGATCCATCCCTTTCCTGCGGTCATCTCATCCTGCCATACATTTGTATGTGCAAGTGAAACAAATGCACCGCTTATCGCCATCATTACCGTACCGAATATTATATATGCATATCTCATGGCGAAAACATTCTCACCGGCTGCATCCAGCACCGCCGGGTTTTCACCCAGAGCTCTCAGTTTAAGTCCCCACCTTGTTTTGTAAATGTAAAAAACAGAAAGAGGCAGGATGATGTACATTATGTAAACCAGTATGTTCTGGTTGAAAAAAATCTCCCCGATAAACGGAATATCGCCCAGCAGCGGAATCTTAACGGCCTGGAATTTCAGATTTATCGGCGTGCTGGCGATGTTTTTCCCCAGATATCCGGAAAGCGCCGATCCGAAAACCAGTATCGCCATGCCGCATACCGTCTGATCCGACTGAAGAGTTACCGTAAGAAATGCAAATACCAGTCCGAAAACGGCTCCGACAAGCATTACTGCCAGCATGGAAAGCGCCAGACTCTGTGTCTTCAGTGCGGTAAGACATCCTGTTACGGCACCCATAAGCATTATGCCTTCGATACCCAGGTTCATGATTCCCGCACGTTCCGTAAATGTTTCTCCGATTCCAGCATACAGCACGGAGACCGCATACATTATCGCTCCTGCAAGAAGTGCTGTGATAAGACTCATTCCGCAGCCACCTCCTTACCGGTTACGATAATCCTGTATCTCTGGAAGAATTCTCCGGCAATAACAAACAGCATTATCGCGCCCTGCATCATGGATGCGATTCTGACGGATACTCCCATGATCTGAACATATACCGTACTGTTCTGCAGTCCTACGAACAGAAGTGATACTATAACAACCACCAGAGGATTAAGACGGCTCAGATATGCCACAACGATGGCTGTATACCCCACACCGTTCGGCATGCCTTCCATGATTCTGTGGGTCACCCCCGAATACTGGGCAAAGCCTCCGAGACCTGCCAGTCCGCCGCTTACCGCAAGCACCAGGATAACATTCCTTTTTATATTCATTCCAGCATACTCGGCAGATTTCGTACTGTGGCTGATGACGTTCAGTTCGTATCCGCCTGTAGTATGCTTATATACAATGTAAATTATAACCGCTGCAATGATACCTATTATGATACCCACGCTTATGTCAAATCCGAAAACATGAAGTTCCGGCAGGTCAAGTCCTTCGGGAATCCTCTCTGTCTGTGCTACATTCTGTCCGCTCATTTTCCATGGACCCAGGCACAGATATGTCAGTATCTCAAGGGCTATATAGTTCATAAGAAGCGTGGTTATGCTTTCATTGACATTCCACAGGGCCTTCGGTATTGCCGCAATCGACGCCCATAATGCTCCGCCGAGGAAGCAGCACAATGCTAGCAGCAGTATTCCGGGAAATCCCTCGATATGCGGTCCGTAAAATACGAAGGCTCCGCCGGCAATGACGCCTATGGCATACTGTCCCTCCGCACCGATATTGTTCAGATTCATTCTGAATGCCAGCGCCACGCCCAGTGAACAGAATATCAGCGGAAGCGATGCCGTCAGCATCTTCTGAAATCCTTTTTGTGATAAAAAGGACTTCAGGAACATTTCCCTGTATACTTTAAGCGGTTCGAAGCCTGTCGCTGCGATGATGATGCCGCAGAATACAAGAGCCAGCGCAACACAAAGCAGAGTAACCAGCAGCACTCTGAGTGTTGAGATTTTTTCTCTTTTTTCAAAACGTATCCTATACTTCAAGCCTCTCACCCGACATTAACCTTCCGAGAGTTTCATAATCCGCCTTATCTCTGTCCATCACCGCAAGCATCTCACCGGAGCACAGCACTCCTATACGATCCGACATCTGGAACAGTTCATCCAGCTCTTCGGAAACAAGCAGCACCGCAACTCCCTTTCGGCATTGATCAAGCAGTATATCTCTGACCGTTTCTGCCGCACCCATGTCCAGACCTCTTGACGGATACGCCGCGATGATGACCGCCGGATCCCCGCCGATTTCTCTGGCGACGATCAGTTTCTGCTGATTGCCTCCCGACATAAACGATACAGGAGTGTCTTTCCCGACAATTTTGATATCGTGCTGTCTTATCTCCGCATCAACCTGCTCCGAAACGGCTTTGTGCCTGATGAATCCTCTTCTGCTGAATTTTTCCGTCCGGTATTCCTTGAGGATACGGTTGTCATCCATATTCATCTCCATGACCAGTCCCATCGACCGCCGGTCCTCCGGAATAAATGCAATCTTTTTATCTATACGCTGTTTCGCGTTCAGAGATGAAATGTCTTCTCCGCCCAGGATTACCGATCCGGACTCGCTTTTTCTCAGACCTGCCACTACCTCGCACAACTCTCTCTGTCCGTTTCCGGCAACTCCTGCTATTCCGAATATTTCTCCCCTGTGAATCTTAAATGAGATATTCTTCAGTATTTCAACATTACGGTCATTCTTCGCCGAGATGTTCTTCAGTTCAAGTACCAGCTCCTCACCTGCCGAACTGCCGGTATTTTTCTGCTGTACCAGGGTCCTGTTCCCGACTATTGCTTTTGTAAGCCTCTCAACCGTCGCATCAGCCGCCACCATGGTATCCTCGACCCTGCCGCTGCGAAGGACCGTTATCCTGTCGGCAAACTGCATTACCTCATTGATCTTATGAGAAATGACCACAACACTCTTGCCGCTGTCTGCCATCTTACGCAGAATTTTGAACATATCCGCAGCTTCCCTTGCCGTAAGAATGGCTGACGGCTCATCCAGTATCAGGATGTCCGCGCCTCTGTAAAGAAGCTTGATTATCTCAACACGCTGCTGCTCTCCGACGGACATCTGCCAGATTTTTGCCGACGGATCTATATCCAGATGGAACTCCGATGAACATTCAGCTATCTTTTCTTCCATCTTTTTTCTGTCGAGAAAAACCGGACATGACGAACTGTACAGAAAAATATTTTCTGCGGCCGTTAATGTAGGTATCAGATGAAAGTGCTGATGAACCATACCGATTCCCAGATCCACTGCATGACGCGGGGATCTGATATTAACAAGTTTTCCCTTGTAATATATATCTCCTGAATTCGGCTTGTATATTCCGAGAAGCACATTCATAAGAGTACTTTTCCCGGCACCGTTTTCACCCAGCAATGCATGGATTTCGCCCGGCATTATGCTAAGGTCAATGTGATCATTGGCCAGTTTACTGCCGAAGCTCTTTACTATTCCACGCATTTCCAGAACAGGTTCTCCCATTTGCATCTCCATCAGATTATTTCAGATATCAAGTCCGAGTTCTTTCAACTCCTGTGCAACTTCATCATACATTTTCTGCCAGAAATCCTTCGGCTGCATGGTGTCTGCATCATAAACCTCATCAAACGGCAGACCATCGTTCTTCTCTTTAAGGATCGGCTCGTATTTTTTAAGAAGTGCACAAACTATTTCATCCGCTTGTTTTCTGGTTATTTTCTGTTTTGCCGCTGCCGCTGCAACATTGCCCATCATGCGGCACTCGAGACCCGAACAGTTGGGCTTGATTCCGTCACATGCTCCGCACCCCTCCAGATGTCCTCCGGAAACGGTAATCTCCAGCGCATTTGCGGCAACTTCATAAAGCAGTTCTTTGGTACCTGCCCCACTCTTCGGATAAATATCACAGATAATGATATTCGGGGCACATAATGAAAATGCCTGACAGGTTACACTCTGAAGCCACATGCACTCGCGTGCGGAAGTTGCGATTTGTGTCAGATGGATCGGATGGCATAGATGATAGTCTGCTCTGCATATCAGATTAGCCAGCAGCATCGATGCTATCATGCATACGGAAGCTCCTGCAGGATTTCCTGCGATTCCTCCTACCATGACACAGGCCAGGGAAGCGTTTCTGATGCCGGTATCTATTGAATTGGTGGCTCTTATCATGTTGTCTTTTGTTATGATCAGCTCATTATTTATAGCAACCAGATGAGCATCACCCTCCCGCATACCGTCAGGTCCCATACCTGCCAGATCTCCGACGTGTGATACACTGCTTTCGGCCGCAAGTCTGCCTATACCCGGGCGACCGACTTTTGCGCAGATTTCATTCAGATAATGAAGTTCTTTTCTGACTGCACGAACCTCGCTGGGCTCACCCAGGCGGACTGCATGTCCCTCAACATCGACAATGGATCCACAGGTGACCATATCGATCGAAGGTTCCTTTGCCCATGACTCAACAGTCTTGCAGAATGTTGCCTCATCCATCGGGCATCCCGGATTGCCTGCGACAACGCCCGGTTTTCTGGTATCCTCAGGCTTTCTGGCATAAAACATAAATGCATCGTCACCGCGTCCGATGATCATCTCTTTTTTCTGATTTGCAGCGGCTTCATCTATCTCTTCGGCCGTGAACTTTATTACTCTTCCTGTATCCTGACAGTAAATTCCGCTCTCAATTGCCACTTTTCTTCCGGCTTCATAAAAGCGGCGAAGCATATCTTCATCCGTGGCTATAACTTCCCCGTTGTATTCCAGGTCATATTCTTCTAGAATATCCATAATAGGCATTGCCACATAATCGATATCCCAATCCTGTTTACTGACCTTCTCACCCGTGTATGCTCTCTCAACCAGTTTCAGATAATCCATATCATATCTCCTGCAATGTTTATTCATATTTATTCTGCCGTTTTTGAATACAAAAAGGCAGGCCGTAAGGTCTGCCAATAATAAACAAACAATAAAACCATCCAATAGTCACGATTGATCGGCATCGTGGTAGAAACGTCCGGGCCATCTATCCGGATATATATTGGAGACCATAATTATTATCTCATCTTATGCGGTATTATGCAATCGGCAATAATGCTAAAATAAACTAAATAATAGTCTCAACTATGGTTTCTTTGCCTTTTTAAGTAATTATTTACAGTTTCACCCGGTCAAGATGCCAGATATCTCTTACATATTCCTCAATGGTTCTGTCTGACGAGAACTTGCCGGCACATGCCGTCTGTCTTATAGCCATACGCGCCCATTCGGATCTGTCTTTGAAAGCCTCATCGACTCTGAACTGTGCATCGATATACGATCTCATATCCAGTATGTTAAAATATCTGTCTGCAACTCCCGTCTCCAGAGTATTTGTAAGTGAATTATAGAGATCTCTGAACATGTTCGGATCTCCGCCGGAATATGTTCCGTCAATCAGCTGATTAAGCACGCTGCGTATCTCCCAGTCATTTTCAAAAATCTGCGCCGGATTGTAATCTCCGCGATGTTCGTGATTGATGATTTCATCCGAAGATGTTCCGAAAATGAACATATCCCTGTTTCCGAGTTCTTCAAACATCTCAACATTGGCACCGTCCAGTGTTCCTATGGTTGGTGCACCGTTAAGCATAAATTTCATACAGCCTGTTCCGGACGCCTCTTTTGAAGCCGTTGAGATCTGTTCCGAAAGGTCCGCTGCCGCAAATATTATCTCGCCGTTTGATACCCTGTAATCTTCGATGAATACGACTTTCATCTTTCCTCCGATATACGGATCATTATTGATCACATTCGCAACAGCATTGATCAGTTTGATGGTAAGCTTGGCAATCTTGTATCCTGCCGCAGCCTTTGCGCCGAAAATGTATGTTCTCGGAACGATATCCATCCCCGGATTTTCCTTTATTTTATTATAAACGAACATTACCCGGAGTATATTGAGGAGCTGACGCTTGTATTCATGAAGTCTCTTGACCTGCACGTCAAACATCGAATCAACATTCACTTCTATTCCGTTATGCTTCTTTATATACTCTGCAAGGCGGACTTTATTGGCTCTCTTGATTGCCATGAATTCTTCCTGAGCCGTCGGATCTTCTGCCAGTGCTTCCAGCTTCTTTACCTGTGAAAGATCGGTTATCCAGCCGTCCCCGATTTTATCCGTGATCCAGTCGGCAAGAAGCGGATTGGCATGAAGCAGAAACCTCCTCTGTGTGATTCCGTTTGTCTTGTTGTTGAACTTCTCAGGCCACATCTCATAGAAATCTTTAAGTTCCTGTGTCTCAAGAATATGCGTATGAAGTGCCGCTACACCGTTTACTGAAAAGCCGGCATATATTGCCATGTAAGCCATACGCACCTGTCCGTTCACAAGTATCGCCATGCGGTCTATCCTGCCCGGATCGTGCGGGAATTTCTCCTTGATTTCTTTTACAAATCTCCGGTTCATCTCGTCTACTATCATGTAAACTCTCGGAAGCAGTCTCTCGAAAAGATCAATCGGCCATTTCTCAAGCGCTTCGCTCATGATGGTGTGATTTGTATATGCGCAGCAATGTGTGACGATTTCCCACGCCTCGTCCCACTCAAGTCCCTCCTGATCAAGGAGCAGTCTCATGAGCTCAGGAATCGCAACCGTAGGATGGGTATCATTCATCTGGAATACCACATGCTTCGGAAGATCATGAATGTCTCCATATACATCCTTATATGCCTGCAGTGCTCTCTGAAGAGATGCGGAAATAAAGAAATACTGCTGCTTTAATCTCAGCTCTTTGCCCTGCATATGATTATCATTAGGATAAAGGACTTCCGTAAGGGTACGCGCCAGGTTGGCATTTTCCACTGCAAGTGCATAATTTCCCTTGTCAAACTGATCAAGATTGAAATCCGACACGGCTTCCGCGTCCCAGATGCGAAGAGTATTGACCATTCCGTTTTCGAATCCTACGATCGGAATATCATAAGGAACCGCGTGAACGCTGGTATAATTCTCCTGTGTGAAAACTCCGCGTCCGTCTATAATCTCTGTCTTGACGGTTCCGCCGAAGCGAACCTCCTGGGTATACTCTGCACGCTTCATCTCAAACGGATATCCGTTTTTAAGCCAGTCATCCGGTCTTTCCTTCTGGTATCCGTCAGAAATTTTCTGTTTGAACATACCATAATGATATCTGATACCGCATCCGTAAGCCGGATAGTTCAATGTTGAAAGGGAATCAAGGAAGCATGCGGCCAGTCTTCCCAGTCCGCCGTTGCCGAGCGCCGGATCCGGTTCCTCATCCTCGATATCCGTCAGATCATATCCTATTTCCTTAAGAACTTCCTGAACAACCGGCATCTGTCCCAGATTAAGTATATTGTTTCCCAGTGCTCTTCCGATAAGAAATTCCATCGAAAGGTAATATACTCTCTTGGTTTTCTGCTTTGCCGTCTCTTTATGGGTATTCATCCATTGTCCGATGATGATGTCTTCCATCGCATATGCAAGCGCATGATAAACCTGCTGTTTGCTGGCATCATCCAGGGTACGTCTGTAAAGTACTCTGAGATTGTCTTTAATGGCCTGAAGCAATTCCTCTTTAGTCATAGTTTTATCCATAAATTCACCTCTTCGTATTTATATAATATTATTAATATTTCATCTTTATCTTTCTGACCCGGCAGGCCACCTTGTACGGAAAGCTTCCGAGTTTTCTGTCGGCCAGTTTCAGCATTTTCCTTATCTCTATCTTCTGTGGGCAATGCTGCTCGCATTTTCCGCAGCCTATGCACCGTGAAGCATCGGTTGCTGTCTGACGTACCGCCGTACACATGAAATAATCTTTCATACCGGCGAACATTCCGTCCGAATAATATCTGTTAAGCGCTGCAAATGTTCCCGGGATATCTACTCCCTGCGGACACGGCATGCAATATCTGCAACCTGTGCAGCCTACCTTCATTTTTGAATTGATTTCTTTTATTACATTTCCGATCAGTACATTATCTTCTTCGGTAAATTCTCCGACTTCGGCTTCATCTGCCGAAATCAGGTTTTCCTCCACCATCTTAAGCGAATTCATCCCCGATAATACACAGGTTATTTCCGGCTGGTTCCACAGCCACCGGAATCCCCACTTTGCGGGACTCCATCTGCGTCTGTCCTGTCTGAACAGTTTTTCGGCCCCTTCGGGAAGACTGTTTGCAAGTCTTCCTCCGCGAAGCGGCTCCATAATGATCACCGGAAGTCCCCGTGCCGCTGCGGCATCCAGTCCTGTACGTCCCGCCTGTGAATTCTCATCCAGATAATTATACTGTATCTGGCAAAGATCCCAGTCATATACATCCAGAAGTCTGATGAATTCATCGGAATTGCCGTGATAGGAAAAACCCACCTGCCGGATCTGTCCGGCGGCTTTTTTCTCTGCCAGCCACTCTGTAATTCCGAGATTCTTCAGCCTTTCCCATGTCCCGACATCGGTCAGCATATGCATAAGATAATAATCCACATGATCCGTGCGAAGTCTCCGAAGTTCCTCCCGGAAGAAATTTTCCATATCTTCACTTTTCTTTATGAGATAATGCGGCAGTTTTGTGGTTATATTGATCCTGTCACGAACGCCCAGACTCTCGATAATTTCTCCGAGGGCAGCTTCATTTCCGGGATATGTGTATGCCGTATCAAAATAATTGACACCACCGTCTATGGCCGCCTTGATTTCTTCACGGGCCTTGCTTATATCAACGGATGTCCCTTTGAGCGAGAATCTCATGCATCCGTATCCCAGGATCGATATCTGATTTCCGTATCTGTCATTTCTGTATTTCATTTGCGGGCTCCGTAAAAAGTTTTCTCAGTTCAAATATAGCTATTGTTGCCAGTATGACTTCCGCAACAAGCTGCGCATATGCCAGCCCGTACAGAGGTATCAGTTTGTTCAGCAGGAACAATGCCGGTATTTCCAGTACTATTTTTCTCATAATCGCAAAAAACAGTGCTTTCCTGCCCATTCCGCATGCCTGAAATACCCCGACTCCGACAAAGTCGATGCACAGGAAAGGCTGTGCCATACTCATGCCTATAAGGAATGCCCCGCCGTACATGATTACCTGCGGATTCTTCATAAACAGACCGATAATCTGCTCAGAGAACATACATGCAAAAGCCGTTGCTATCAGCATTACTATCAATGATATCTTTGATGCATACAGGAGACTGTCCTTCATTCTCTTCCGGTTTCCCGATGCATAGTTATATCCTATGAGCGGCATGACTCCCTGGGAGATGCCCATGGCGATATACAGGGGAACCAGTGATAACTTATGCGAAATCCCCATTGCCGACACAGCTTCGGATCCGTAAGCGGACGTGAAGTTGTTGAGCACGGTCATGCCGGTAACGTTCAGCAGATTCTGAATAGCCGACGGTATCCCGACTCCGCAGACATCCTGCACGATTGCCCGGGTGGGCCTGAAATCTTTCGGATTGATGCTGACCATGGTCTTTTCGCCTTTAATCAGTATCAGTATAACAAAATACAGGCATGCGACGGAGTTCGATATAAAGGTCGCACAGCCCGCTCCGGCTGCTCCCATGTTGAGCCCCCACGGAAGTATGAAGATCGGATCCAGCACGATGTTCAGAAGACATCCGCTCATGGTTCCCAGACTTGCGTGGAGCGCCATTCCTTCTGCTCTTATTATCTGAGCCGTTACCAGATTTGTAATGGACGGAATCGCTCCACAGGTTACGGTCCAAAGCAGATACTCTGCCGTTGCGATTTCATTTTCCGGTGTCGCCCCGAGTATTGAAAGGAGCGTCGGTTTAAACACCGTACAGACAAGAGAAAAGATTCCACCCGCAATGATTGCAAAATAGAAACCGAATGCACTGGTTTTTCTGACCGTATCGTAATCCCGGCTGCCGAGTGCTCTGCTCATAAGACTCGCACATCCTATTCCCGCCAGATTTACCACGGCATTAAAAGCAAGAATGACCGGTGCGGCAAGCGTTACCGCACTGGTCTGAATAGGATCGTTAATCATGCCGACAAAAAAGGTATCGGCCATATTGTAGAGAACCATCACGAGACAGGCCAGAACCGTCGGGACCACAAGGGTCATGACGGCTTTGGGTATCTCGTAATTCTCAAACAGATCTATCTTGTCGTACTTTTCTTTTACCAATTATTATTTCTTCTCCACACCGAGAGTTACGTTCTCACCGTTGATATTCCACTCTTTTGTGAATCCTTCTGCGGATCCGAGAACAATTTCATCCGTAAGGGTCTCAGACTTGATGACGTCTTCGTTTTTACCTATGATTTCCGCAAGCTTGTCATTGCCGGCACAGAATAATCTGATATGATCCATGACCTCAAAGCCTGCATCTTTACGCATAGTCTGTGTCTTGGAGATTATCTCTCTTACAAAACCTTCCTCAACAAGCTCAGGTGTGAGTTTTATCTTAAGCACAACCGTAATCCTGTTGTCGCCTTCCGATACATAGTCATCGCTCTTGCCGGTGTCTATGAGCAGATCGTCACGGGTAAGCTCAATCTCGTCACCGTCGAAATCAAAGTGCAGCGCACCCTTCTCCTCAAGCTCCTGCATAGCAGCATGTCCGTCAACATTTGCAAGGGCCTCTCTGATCTTTCCTAAATACTTACCGTACTTAGGTCCTACGGTCTTGAGCTGCGGCTTGAATGTATATGTGATGAACTCATCAACATTATCTCTGAACTCAACATTCTTTACATTAAGCTCTTCTTTGATGATGTCGATATAGAAGCTGTCCAGCTTTGTCTCTGCAACAACATAGAGATCACTGATAGGCTGACGGTTCTTTACATTTGCAGCATTACGTGCCGCACGTCCCATAACTACTATCTTCAGGACTTCTTCCATCTTTTCTTCGAGTTCCCTGTCGATGAGCTTCTCATCGTACTCCGGGAAGCTGCAGAGATGAATTGACTCAGGAGCATCCTTGTCTACGCTGACCACAAGATTCTGATAGATCAGCTCTGACATAAACGGGATCATAGGTGCCGCTGCCTTGGCTACAGTAACAAGAGCTGTATACAGAGTCATGTATGCATTGATCTTATCCTGCTCCATGCCTTTTGCCCAATATCTGTCACGGCAGCGACGCACATACCAGTTGCTCATATCATCAACGAACTCTTCAAGCACTCTTGCCGCTTCAGGTATCCTGTAGTTAGCCAGGTTATCATCGACATCCTTCACCATGGAATTCATCTTTGACAGAAGCCATTTATCCATTACGCTGAGCTTGTCATACTCAAGCTTGTATTTTGTAGGATCAAACTCGTCAATGTTGGCATAAAGCACGAAGAATGCATATGTGTTCCAGAGTGTTCCCATGAACTTTCTCTGTCCCTCAACTACAGCCTTGTCGTGGAACCTGTTCGGAAGCCACGGAGCCGAGTTGATGTAGAAATACCAGCGGATGGCATCCGCACCGAATGTCCTGAGGGCATCAAACGGATCGACCGCATTGCCCTTGGACTTACTCATCTTCTGACCGTTTTCATCCTGAACATGTCCGAGGACGATAACATTCTTGTAAGGTGCCTGATTGAATACCAGGGTCGATACCGCAAGGAGCGAATAGAACCAGCCTCTTGTCTGATCAACAGCTTCCGAAATGAACTCTGCCGGGAACTGTGCCTTGAAAAGCTCCTGATTTTCAAATGGATAGTGGTACTGTGCAAACGGCATAGCACCTGAATCAAACCAACAGTCTATAACCTCCGGAACTCTGTGCATTTCTTTGCCGCAATCCGGACAAACTATTGAAACATCATCAAGATATGGTCTGTGCAGTTCTATGTTCTCCGGGCAGTTTTTGCTCTTTTCCTTAAGTTCCGCACGGCTTCCGATACACTCCTGGTGTCCGCAGTCGCACTCCCAGATATTAAGAGGTGTGCCCCAGTATCTGTTACGTGAGATGCCCCAGTCCTGAACATTCTCAAGCCAGTCGCCGAAACGTCCCTTGCCGATGCTCTCGGGGATCCAGTTGATAGTATTATTATTTTTGATCAGGTCATCTTTGACCGCAGTCATCTTGATGAACCATGACTCACGGGCATAATAGATAAGCGGTGTTCCGCAGCGCCAGCAATGAGGATAGCTGTGCTCGAACTTAGGAGCCGAGAAAAGCTTGCCCTGCTTATCAAGTTCTTCGAGCACCATCGGATCGGCCTTCTTTACAAATACGCCCGGCCAAAGGGTCTCTTTAGTCATCTCACCCTTCTGGTCAACAAGCTGAACCAGCGGAAGATCATATGCGCGACCTACTCTGGCATCATCCTCACCGAACGCAGGAGCGGTATGAACGATACCTGTACCGTCATCCATGCTTACATATGTGTCACAGACTACGTAATATGCTTTCTTTTTCGGCTGAACGAAATCAAATAATGGCTCGTACTCCTGATACTCAAGATCCTTGCCGATGTATTTCTCGATTACCTCATAACCGATCTCACCCAGGACAGTGTCCAGAAGAGGTGCTGCCATGATATATGTAAATCCGTCGCCTGCTTTGACCTTGGCATACTCATCCGTAGGACTTACGCAAAGTGCAACATTGCTCGGAAGTGTCCACGGCGTTGTCGTCCATGCAAGGAAATATGCATCCTCACCCTTCTTTTTGAAGCGCACAACAGCAGAACGCTCTTTAACATCCTTATATCCCTGTGCAACCTCGTGGCTTGAAAGCGGAGTACCGCAGCGCGGACAGTACGGAACAACCTTGAACCCCTTATAAAGGAGCTTCCTGTTCCAGATTTCCTTGAGTGCCCACCACTCCGACTCGATATAATCATCATAATATGTTACGTAGGGATCATTCATATCGGCCCAGAAGCCTACAGTCTTTGAGAAATCCTCCCACATTCCCTTGTATTTCCATACATTCTCTTTGCATTTGCAGATGAAAGGATCGATACCGTAACCCTCTATCTGCTCCTTGCCGTCAAGACCGAGCTCCTTCTCTACTTCAATCTCAACAGGAAGTCCGTGTGTATCCCATCCGGCCTTACGCGGAACCTTGTAGCCCTTCATGGTACGGTAACGCGGGATCATGTCCTTGATTACACGGGTAAGAACATGTCCGATATGCGGCTTGCCGTTTGCTGTAGGCGGTCCGTCATAGAACATGTATGTGGGGCAGTCTTTTCTTTCTTCGATACTCTTTTCGAATATCTTGTTGTCTTCCCAGAACTTCTCGATTTCTTTTTCTCTTTCAACGAAGTTGAGGTCTGTCGGAACTTTTTTGTAGATAGCCATTATCTTCTCCTCTTCTGTTTTATAGGTTTCGTTTGCAAAGCCGTATTTGAATCATAATAAAAGGCCCGCCGTTTCCGACGAGCCTGTATCTACCTATCATTGCGTAGTGAGACTACTTTCTCGTCATAGTCTTTGCGAACGATATAATTATATAGTTTTAACTATTTAACGTCAATGAAAACCTGCAATTATTTCACCGCATAATTCAGCTTGACCGTAATGGAAGCAGTCTTGTTCTTGGAGCCGGTGTTAAATGTACCTCCGTAGCTGTAATCATCCGACGAAGAGTTCTGGGCTGTGATCTGGAACACTCCGAGATTCGCCGAAAGAAGCTCTCCTGTCTGTGCCCCGCTTTCCTGTGCCATGAGTTCTATCCTCTGTCTGGCATTGGCCGTAGCCTCCTCTATGAGCTGAAGCTTAAGCTCATCAAGTCTGGTGTAATAATACTCCGGACTCCAGGAGTTGAACTGCACCCCTGATTCAATGATTGCCGAGATATCTCTCGAAAGTTTCTCGACCTTCTCTACATCCGAAGACGAGATCTCGACCTGCTGGCTTAATGTATAATCGCCCTGAAGGTCTCTTATATAATTCCCGTTTTCGTCAAACTGCGGGTAGGTGTTTCTGTAAATGTTAACAGACGAAAATACCATCTCATCCTCGGTAACACCATTATCCATCATGAATTTTTTGGTCTTTTCGGCATCTTCTTTTATCTGTGCATACGCCTCGCTTGTGGTCTCTGCCGTGACATTGAAGTCTCCGCGCCATACGATGAGATCCGAGACGAAATCACATTTGGCCGAACCGGTTGCGGAAAATCCAGAGGCATTATTGACCTTTCTCATCTTAACCAGACCCATCGATCCGAGAACCACGCACCCCATTGCGCTTAGTCCTATGATTATCGCCACTATTATGCTTTTTACATTATTCATGTCTTTCTCCTGTCATGCTTCGATATCATAAGTATATTTATACTTTTATAATAGTAAATAGACTTTCAGAAATCTTTATACTTTT
Organism: Lachnospiraceae bacterium; assembly: GCA_030531245.1. Lineage (GTDB taxonomy): Bacteria > Bacillota > Clostridia > Lachnospirales > Lachnospiraceae > Darwinimomas. Next base: position 15,738 of record JAUNOA010000015.1, on the reverse strand, counting down.
GTCATGAATTCTTTTGAAAAAGCAGGTCGCGATTCTATTTGGTTCCTCTTGCATCCTTGTCTGCGTATTTGGCCTGAACAAGCAGGTATGCAACTGCTGCGAGCAGGATTCTCTGGCCGGCGCGTATAACCGTTACCGGTACTCCGACTATGGCTCCGCCTGATGCCGAAGTGATGATAGCGACAAATGCGGAAATAATGTTACCGATTACTATGACCGTCACGATTATAAAAGAAATCTTTTTCCCGACATCCTTCATCAGCGCCAGAACAAAAAGAGCAATTATAGTGGCTGACGTAAAAAGAATCATAAGCGGCTGTCCGGATATCGTATCAACCGATGACATAAGCAGATTTACCAGCTCGGCAATTTCCGCAAGTGCATACAGCAGCAGATACGTCCCGTAAAACGCCGCCCCCTTCTTGCCGAACCCGGTAAGCGCATAGATAAATGCACATATCAGTGCGACTGTTGCAACGGCTGCCGCTGCCTTCATATAAATGTCTGCCTCCGGAGTCAGAAACACGACGATCTGAGCTGCCGTAATAAGAATAATAAGAATGATGCTGAAAACTTTTGTTGATTTTGTATTACCGTTCATAGTTTATTCCTCTGCCTTATTCCGCATGATATTCATCAAGAAGTCTCTGTTTTGTATCCCAGAGTTTCTGCGAGAGATCAACATGGATCTTATGCGGATTTGTAAGTCGTTTTGTTTCTTCGTATACTGTCTCAAGTTCTTCTTTGAAAATCTTCTGAAGCTCCATTACCGTCGGGGACTCGTATATACAGTTTCCGTCCTTAAATACCTGAACCATCATTTCTCTGACATGATACGTTCCGCCGGTGAGTCTCGTCTTTTTCCATGTTTCTACAGGATCAAACAGTACATAATCCTTGCTGCTGTCGATCTTTTCATCTGCAAAACAGATAAGATCAGCTATGATGTGATTGTCCTCGTTGCTGTAAAAACGATAGATGGTTTTGTCTCCGGGATTGGTGATTTTCTCGGCATTCTCCGAAAGTTTGATCTTCGGAATGAATTCTCCGGTCTTTTTGTCCTTGATGGCTGCCAGTTTATATACTCCGCCGAACGAAGGGCAATCCTTTGAAGTTATGAGGTTGGTTCCAACACCCCAGGAATTGATTGCCGCTCCCTGTTCCTTAAGCGAGGATATCAGATATTCGTCCAGATCATTGGAGGCACAGATTTTTGCATCGTAATATCCGGCCGTATCAAGCATTTTTCTTGCTTTCTTCGAGAGATACGCCAAATCTCCGGAATCCAGTCGGATACCGTAGCTTCCGAGTTTGATTCCCTCCTTCTTCATCTGATCGAAGGTCTTTATCGCATTCGGGACTCCGCTCTTTAATGTATCGTAAGTATCAACCAGCAATGTGCATGCATTCGGAAAAAGTCTCGCATATGTACAGAATGCCGTGAACTCATCCGGGAAGCTCATTATCCATGAATGAGCATGCGTTCCCATAACGGGAACATCGAACATTTTGCCTGCAAGTACATTGGATGTTCCTACGCAACCTGCTATCATCGCCGCTCTGGCTCCGTAGATTCCTGCATCCGGTCCCTGTGCACGTCTGAGTCCGAACTCCATTACTCCGTCACCCTGCGTAGCATGAACAATACGAAAAGTCTTTGTAGCGATCAGCGACTGGTGATTGATGATATTAAGAAGTGCTGTCTCAACCAGCTGTGCCTGCATGATCGGTGCAATTACCTTGACAATCGGCTCCCTCGGGAACATATAAGTCCCCTCCGGAATCGCATATACATCTCCCGTAAATCTGAACTCCAGAAGATAATTCAGAAATTCTTTCCGGAAGAGACCGGTGGAGCGCAGATAATTCACATCCTCTTCATCAAAATGCAGGTTTTTTATAAGGTCGATAACCTGATCCAGTCCCGCACATACGGCAAAACCGTTGCCGTTAGGATTTGTACGGTAAAATGCATCGAAGATTACCGTCTCATTCATATCCTTTTCAAAGAAATATCCCTGCATCATCGTCAGTTCATACAGATCCGTAAGTAATGTTAGATTTCTCGACATCGCTGCTTCCTTTCATGCCGTATACGGCATCATTGACTATAATTACAATTATCTTTCCTGAACCATGCCCATCTTTCTGAGCGCCTTAACGATCGGTTTATATATCAGTATCGTCAGTATCGAATTGAGAACTCCTTTTATCAGATTAAAAGGAATGATGACCGGGACCAGCATAGCCGCCACATCGCTTCTTTGAGTTCCCATATACACAGGTGTAAGTATGTAATTCCACAGCACCATGATCACAACCATACAGCCTGTTCCGATGGCAAGACCTATTGACGCTGATTTTTTGGTTCTGTTATGTTTATAAAATACCGCGGACGGAATCATAAAGGCACAGGTCGCAATCACCTGCATCACAAATCCGATAATCCCGCTTTCGCTTATCGTGATCATTTCCAGAAACGATACGACCAGTGACATGATAACTCCGCATAACGGCCCGTACAGAAATCCTCCGATGGCAATGATAACGTCTTTCGGATCATATGTCAGAAACGGAGCTGCCGGAATCAGCTTGACATGTATCAGCGCCATGGCAACATATGCCAGTGCACAGAGCATTCCTATTGTGGCTATCTTTTTTGTTGTAATCTTCATTATTTCTGCAGGCCCTTTGTCTCTTCAAATATTTTTTTATAAATATTGCAGATGGCTTTTTTGTTTATATCATCCTCACCCGCAAGTACAACTTTTTCAATTACTTCTTTTTCTCTTGATTCATCAGCGACCGGAATATTGTTTTCCTTTTTCAGTTTTCCGATCTCCCTGCACGCATTAAGGCGCTCGTTAAGGAGCGCCCCGATGTTTGCATCAATTGTGTCTATTATGTTTCTGTAATCCTCTATACCCATTCAGTCCGTCAGATTTCCTTTGCGTTTGCAAGAAGGTACTTCTCTGCTTCCGGATTCCAGAGTCCGTTGGTCTTTTCACAGAGCTCTCCGCAGTGTTTAAGAACCGGATCATCCGAATCCTTCATGTCTGCGATGGCTGTAAGAGGCATCGAGATATGTGTATAGATGAGTTTCTTTCCTCCCTTGATATTCGGAAGGTTAAGAGTCGTATCGATAGCTGCATCAAGTCCGCCTACATGTGTGATCATACCGGAAGGATTGATTGTTCCGTCAGAGATAAGCGCAACTGCTTCGATGAGATCCTGTGTATTACCGCCTGAGTTTCCTGCAATATGTGTTGCATTGTAATGTACATTATAGAAGTTGAACTTTGCACAGAGCTCAGGATTTGTCGGGCCTGCGAAGAAGTTGAGACATCCGTCATAACCGAGGATAGCGCTTGCCTGCTCGATTACTGCTGCTACCGGTGCATATACATAAACATCATCGTATCCGTTGCCGTCATTGTAACTCTTAAGAAGAGCAGGAACATCCTCTACATTTCCGGTATTTACATATACAAGCTTAACTCCGTGAGCTGCTGCATCCTCAACAGTGTAAAGAGATGCTGCGCGGTCAAGTCTTGCCTGATCGATATCGGTTACAACAAGAAGGGATGGACGGCGCGGTCCGTGGATAGAGTAATCTATTGTTCCGAGACCCATAGCTCCGACACCTGCAAGAAGCGCCATCTTTCCGCCTTCTTTGATACCCATCTCATGAACATAATTACCTGCTGTAGTATGATAGTTTACATGAGCACCGCCGATGATACAGCTGATAGGCTCTGCAACCGATCCAAGATAGAATGCTGCTCCCGAATAAGGAAGGAGGCAGCCCCTCTCCATGAATGCGTTCGGAATTACGATGTACTGAGAATCTCCGCCGATGTACGGGAATGAATATCCCGGTGCTGCGTATACGTTCTCAGGAAGGGCGATAGCCGGCTGAATAACGAATCTGTCGCCTGCTTTAAATTTATCTGCCCACTTGGATCCTACTTCTACGATTTCTCCGCAGAACTCATGACCTACGATGGTAGGGTTCTTGTCAATATCCTTGGGAGCTCTCTTGTGAGCTGCGCCCTGCTCTGCAAGCTTGTATGTCGACATACATACACTGTCTGATACAACCTTTGCGAGAATCTCGTCATCCTTGATTGCCGGAAGTTCAAACTCTTCAAGTCTGAGGTCTTCTACACCGTAAATTCTAACAGCCTTTGTTTTCATGTTAATCCTCCATAAAATACTTATATTAAGTAGATTCCTGATAAACCTTTTATTATCATTTATATCTATTATAATCTTGCTAAATCTCTTTGTCCACGCTAAAATGGAATAACATTCAAATGTTAGATAAAGGAGGATTTTTATCATGGCTGTAAGTAAAGATATGAAGATCGGAGAGCTTCTCCAGGTCAGCGACAGCATCGCTCCTATACTTATGGGTGCAGGTATGCATTGCCTCGGATGTCCGGCTTCACAGATGGAGACTCTGGAGCAGGCCTGCGCAGTACACGGCATCGATTGTGATGCACTCGTAGCAAAGATCAACGAAATCGTCAAATAATTTAAATTTCCGAAAAACAGGCATATCCTGAAGCAAAGGGATATGCCTGTTTTTGTTTTCTGCTGATTACATAAAAACATTGCTTTCCTGCGAAAAAAAGAGATACTATATTAACCCAGCCCGTGCTGACTGCAGCATGATTTGTGCCCTTTCAGACCCTGGCAAGTGCACTCAAAGCATTATCCTTAATAATAAGTTCAAAATGCTCGTTCATGTAGCTGAGTCCGAGGTCGTTGTGCGTTGAAACACTTGCATACTCCGAAAGCACATTGCACGTGCTGGCATAAAGCATCGGGTCATCCCCTCCATCCTGCAGATACAGATAGAATTCCTTTGTCTGCGGCTTTTTATACAGAGAGTTTTTGCCGTTATATCCTCCGACCAGAGCATTGGCAGCTTCAATCACTTTATCAAGACTTGAGAATACAAACGCCCTGTTTATTCCTGATGCGGAATCCGACACAAGTGTCTGTCTGCCGTTATTTCCCTGCACTCCGGGAACGCCCTGCTGAATAAGCGCAAAAACATCTTCTAATGGATTATGCTCTGCGTTGAGCGGCGGAGAAAATCTGGCATATCTCGCATTGAGCTCGTCGGGTGTCTCAACTTTTGTGACCAGAAGAACCAGTCCCTGATTTCCGTAAGGAATCGCTTCTATCGTAAGCGGAAAATCCTCCGGATCGAAACCGACCTCTTCCGACGCTTTTTCTATCATTTCTTTAAACAAAGCCCTGACCTTTTCAGATCCGTATGACAGTTCACGCAGATTAAGATTTCTCCTGATGAGATCATCGCTCGTAAGGGTGCACTTGATCTGAAAGTCGTTTAATTTCTCAATTTTCACGGCACTTTCCTCCTTTTCGATAATCTTCTGATAACAATGATACTCCAATATATCCAAATAATCAACCTTGGACGCACAAGCGTCCGAAACAAACGTTCTATAACCCTGCGGGTGCGGATTTCCTGTATATTGTAGCAGAGCATCCGGACAGCCGGACGGACATTCCCCTCAAATGAATCAAACAACCGCAGATTCCCCAACAACATGTCCTTACTGCTGCCCAATGCCTTGAAAAGCCGGTCAACCCCTTGAATATTTCAATTTCTTGCACACAGGCATACAAAGAGAATAAAACAGACCGGTTTAATTACCCGTATATGATATGTCGCATCCTGACACAGTGATACATATTGTCCTTACGGGGGAAACTAAAAAAAAGAAAGGAGACGCGGAGAAAAGGATAAAGAAGCTAAGAGGTGCTTTCACAAATCCAGATAATGATTTATACTATAAAGGACCTTGTCAGGAGGCCCTTTATAGTATGAAAAAATTAATCACTGTATTCGTTGTTCTCGTCCTTATCGCAGCATGCGTGCTGGGATTCTTTTCTTACGAACGTAAAAGAGAAGACAAAAGCAATACCGATATCATTTCCCAGACAGATCTGTTTGATGTTAACGGTGATGAAGTCGCTATAATCTATGATTACTCACTTCAAGGCAGCAAGGGAATCTCGAAATCCGGAGAGGCTTACATTCCGATAAGCTGGATAAACGATTATATCAATAATAAATTCTATTGGGACAGCAGCATAGATGCGATAATTTATACTCTTCCCGACGATATTGAATATTTCCGTCTTTCTGACGAATCCGGTGCTTCCGTCCCGCGCTTCATATCCCAAAACGGTGAAATTTATCTTTCTCTGGAGTTTGTTGCATCCAGAAGCAGTATTTATTTCATGGAGTATCTGAACGACCAGGCAAACCGGGTTTATATAAACGATTCCCGTGATACTTATGAAACAGCTTCTGTCACCCGCGATACTATGCTGCGTACCGGCCAGTCAGACCTGCAGCGCGGTATAACCGAGCTGAACGATAATGACATCGTAACCGTCATTAAAGATGACGAAAACGGATGGTCAAGAGTTCTTACTTCTACCGGTTTCCCGGGATATATTGAGACCGAATGTCTGGGGGATCGCAAATCCAATGAACCTGTCATCTCCTACAGTTCTCCCGTATATTCCCATATTCTGATGGACGAAGAAATAGTCCTGGTATGGCAGCAGCTGGAAAGCCAGTCTTCAAACGATACGCTTCCTCAGCTTCTCGATAGAACAGAGGGCGTAAATGTAGTTTCGCCGACATGGTTTTTCGTCCTTGATGACAAAGGGACGATTAAATCTCTGGCCAGTCATGATTATGTAAACTACGCCCATGAGAATAACATCAAAGTATGGGCTCTGGTAAATAATTTCAGTACCAATGTTCACTCAACAGATCTGCTTTCTTCTTCCTCTGCAAGACAAAATCTTATCAATCAGATGATAAGCAAAGCCAGGGAATATGAAATTGACGGAATCAATGTCGATTTCGAAAATCTCGAAGAAAACTGCGCCTCTCATTTCATAGAATTTATACGTGAACTTTCAGTCAGCTGCCGAAAAGAAGGGCTGGTTCTTTCCGTTGATAATCCGAACATGCAGCCGTTCAACATCTTCTACGGACGCGGTGATCAGGCCGAATGCGTCGACTATGTTATCAACATGGGGTATGATGAGCATTATGCCGGAGGAGACGCCGGAAGCGTTGCCTCTCTTCCTTTTGTAGACGAGGGTCTGCAGGGATGTCTTTCCGAAGTACCTGCGGGTCAGCTGATAAACGGTATTCCTTTCTACACCCGGATCTGGAACATAGACAACGGTGACGTGTCCAGTCAGGCAGTCGGCCTGGATACTGCCGCAAAATGGATAAAAGACAATCACGTGGATCTTTCCTGGGACGATGAACTCGGTCAGAATTACGGACAGTACAGGGACCATTTCATCTGGATGGAAGACAATGATTCCCTGAAGGCAAAAATCGATCTGGGCAGGAGTTACAACCTCGCAGGTATAGCCGCGTGGAAACTGGGCATGGAATCCAGAGAAACCTGGGAAGTATTCAAAAAAGAGTAAGATTTGACGATATTGATATTTTTACAAAAAGAGAGTAGAATATCTTGGTAATAGTTCGAACAATTTACAAGGAGGTTTCACAATGGCTCATGTTATTGATGACAGTTGCGTTAGCTGCGGTGCATGTGCAGGAACATGTCCTGTAGGTGCTATTTCAGAGGGTGATGGCAAGATGGTTGTTGACGCATCAGCTTGCATCGATTGTGGTGCATGTGAAGGTGCTTGCCCGACAGGCGCTATTAAGACAGAATAATTACAATAGTTAAAAAATCACCGGTCACAAAAAGTGTCCGGTCAGACTGAAGACAAACCAGGTTTTGAGAATCGTTTTTAAGCGATTTTCATGCCTGGTTTGTCTTCAATATGAAGTCAGAAACAAAGTTTTATGACTTTTCTGTATACAGAACTAAAGTACATAAACGGAAAAGATACAGTTTCATATTTCGGAATGGTACTTTTTTAGAAATATTATCTGATAAAATAAAATCCGGAGGAAAAGACAAGAATGAATTATAGATTTGCAGAAGCAGAAGACGCAGCTCTTATACTTGATTTCATTAAAGCCCTGGCAGAATATGAGCATATGTCAGACCAGGTCGTTGCTACGCCTGAATTACTTAAAGAATGGATCTTCGACAAAAAGAAAGCAGAAGTGATCTTTGCATTGGAAGAGGAAAAAGAAGTTGGATTCGCTCTGTTCTTCCATAATTTCTCCACTTTCCTCGGAAGACCGGGAATATATCTTGAGGATCTGTTTGTATTACCGGAATACAGGGGTAAAGGCTACGGCAAGGGACTCCTTACCAAACTTGCGGAAATCGCCGTCAGCCGCGGCTGCGGAAGACTTGAATGGTGGTGCCTTGACTGGAATAAGCCAAGCATAGATTTTTACAAATCTATGGGTGCTGAACCTATGAGTGACTGGACAGTATACAGAATTACGGGAAACACTTTGAAAACACTATAAAAACAGCAAGGAGAGTATTGAATATGAAAAAAGCATTGGCATTAATGATTGTGGTTTTAGTCCTTTCAGTTATCACAGCCTGTGGATCAGGGAAAGCAGAAGCGACAGAGACAGAAACAGCAGAAGAAACAACAGCGGAAGTAAAAGAAACTGTTCCGGTTACACCGGAAGGGGAATACGTGGATATTAAGATTCGTGATTACGGAACCATTACAGTAAAGCTTGATCACGACGCAGCACCTGAAACTGTCGACAATTTTCTCAGGCTTACAGCAAGTGGCTTTTATGACGGACTCACATTTCACAGAATCATAAGCGGTTTTATGATGCAGGGCGGAGATCCGACCGGAACAGGCAGCGGAGGTTCAGATACCTGCATAAAGGGAGAGTTCGCTGATAACGGATGGGACAATCCGATATCACATGTTGCAGGAACTATTTCTATGGCACGCGGGTCCGATTATAACAGCGCAAGTTCTCAGTTCTTTATCGTGCATAAGGATAATCAATTTCTTGACGGTCAGTATGCTGCATTCGGCTGTGTGACAGAGGGCATGGATGTTGTAGATAAGATTTGCGAAGATGCCAAACCTGTGGATAACAATGGTACTATCCCGGCGGAGAATCAGCCGATTATTGAGAGTATAACCATTCGATGATTTGTTTGCAAAAGTTCGTGAACTCGCAAACGGACAGGAATATACTATAAAAAAGCAGATCGGAGAGTGGGCATTAACGCTGATAGAGTATTCGGAAACTGATCGGGTAAAAACGGTTCCGGATAAGATGCTGCCTGTTAAGACAAATTACCGGACACAATAAGTGTCCGGTAATTTTTTGACTATCTGTTCTTTGCCATACTGACAAACTTGGTTGTATCTTCTCTCCAGACGAGATTTACCGTTCCCGTAGGGCCGTTACGCTGCTTGGCCACTATCAGCTCTGCCTCACCGGGATGTTCCGTATCCGGATTGTATCTCTCATCTCTGTATATGAACATTACAATATCCGCATCCTGCTCGATAGCGCCGGACTCACGAAGATCCGACAGCTGCGGTCTGTGATCCGGTCTCTGATCCGGGGCTCGTGAAAGCTGAGAAAGTGCGATTACCGGGCATTCCATCTCTCTGGCCAATGCCTTGAGATTTCTTGAAATCTCCGATACTTCCTGCTGACGGTTCTCGCTCCTTTTTCCGTTTCCGCTCATAAGCTGCAGATAATCGATTACGATGAGATCCAGACCTTTTTCAAGTTTGATCTTTCTGCATTTACTTCTTAACTCGGTAACCGTGATTCCCGGTGTGTCATCTATCACTATCGGCGAATTGCTTACTTCCATAACAGCCTGAACCAGCTGTTCCCAGTCTGCATCTCCGAGTTCTCCCGTACGGAGTTTCTGTGAATTGATATCCGACTCCATGCTCAGCAGACGGTTTACCAGCTGTTCTTTGCTCATTTCCAGGGAGAAAACCATGCACGGTCTCTTTTTCTTCATGGCCACATGTCTTACGATATTTAAAACGAGTGCGGTCTTGCCCATTGAAGGACGTGCTGCAACAAGCACCAGATCCGATGGCTGGAAGCCGCTCGTCATATAATCAAGATCGCTGAATCCTGTCGGAATTCCCGTGATTTTCTCTTTGGTCTTGCTTGCCTTTTCGATTTTACCGAGTACCTTTTCGGCAACTTCCCCTATCGGGACCAGTTCAGAATGGCTCTTCTGCTGAACTACTCTGAAAATATTCTTTTCGGTTTCCTCCAGAATCTCATCCAGCGGCTCTTTTCCTGCATAACAACTGTTGGCAATATCCTCACTGGTACGTATGAGTCTCCTCATCACGGCCTTGTCGTGGACGATATTGGCATAGGTTTTAATGTTTGCAGATGTAGGTACCGCACTGATGATGTCTTTAACAGCTTCAAGACTCGCCACCTCCGGAGGAACATCTTTTTCCTTCAGACGGTTCTGCACGGTAATAAGGTCTATCGGCTTGGCTTCATTAAAAAGCTCCACCATACACTCAAACATTATTCCGTATTGAGTTGAATAGAAATCTTCCTTATTCAGAATATCAACAGCAGCAGGAATTGCGTCTTTATCCATCAGCATGGATCCGATTACGCTCTGCTCTGCTTCTATACTGTGAGGAAGTATTCTTTTTAACAATGTTTCTTCCATTATTCTTCTACCACATTGACTTTTACTGAAGCAGCCACTTCCTTGTGAAGCTTAACCTTTATGTCATACTCTCCGAATTCCTTGATGGCTTCGGGAAGCACGATTTTCTTTTTATCAATGATGATTCCCTGCTTTTCAAGTTCCTGCGCGATTTCTCTGGATGAGACCGACCCGAAAGTTTTTCCGTTTTCCCCGGCTTTTATGGCAACTGTTGCCGTAACCTTCGAAAGCTTATCTGCCGTTTCCTGTGCCTCCGCAAGCTGCTCAGCTGCTATCCTGTCTGCGTTTGCTTTCTGAAGTTTCAGAGTATTAAGGTTCGCTGTTGTCGCTTCAACGGCATATTTCTTTCCGAGAAGGAAATTTCTTGCATATCCCTCGCTGACTTCAACAACATCTCCTTTTTTGCCCAGGGCTTTTACATCCTGTAAAAGAACTACTTTCATACGTCCAGTTCTCCTTTCTTTATCATATCGGTCAGAAGTTCTTTGAGCTGATCCATTCCTTCTTTCACGGTGACATCTCTTAACTGTGTTCCCGCGATGCTCCTGTGACCTCCGCCTCCCATTTTCTCCATTATTATCTGAACATTTACTTCATCAATCGATCTTGCACTGACAAAAATCTGATCTCTGAATTTAGTGAATACAAAGCTTGCCTTTACTCCTTCAATATCAAGAAGTTCGTTGGCTGCCTGGGCCCCGATGATAGTAGGGCTTTCGAGCCCTTCACCGTTGCATTCGGAGATAGCAAATGCTCCTTCGAATACTTCCGCCATATGGATTGCTTCCGCTTTTGCCCGGTAGTCCTCCAGACTGTCTCTGAACAGCTTTCTGACCCTGGTGACATCCGCGCCGTTCTTTCTTAAATATGCTGCGGCTTCGAAGGTTCTGACTCCGGCCTGGTTTGTAAAATTATAAGTATCAACAGCGATACCGGCGAACATAGCATCTGCTTCGGAGCTTTTCAGTCTGATATCGTCATCGATATACTGCACTATTTCAGAGATCATCTCACAGGCACTGGATGCATACGGCTCAATATATGAAAGTGTTGCCTGTTCGATACTTTCCACTCCCTGTCTATGGTGATCGAAAACAACTATAGTATCCGCTATATCTATAAGCTCCGGTGCTTCTGTCAGAGAAGGCCTGTTGACATCCACCACTACAAGAACAGTCCCCTCGTCTATAAGATCCATTGCCTGTGCTTTCGTAACAAACATATCCTCCGGATAATCGCTGGTATGAAAACGATCGATCATCTGCCGAACAGATCCCGATGCCTCTCCGAGAACAATATGTCCGGGTTTGCTTAATGAAGCCGCTGTCTTCCATATTCCTACAGCTGCCCCAAGGCAGTCTATATCCATGAGTTTGTGCCCCATGATGACTACTCTGCTGTTTTCCGCAAGAATTTCCCGGAAGGCTCCGGCTTTAACTCTCGCTCTTACTCTCGTCGATTTTTCAATGGACTGAGACTTTCCTCCGTAGTAGCGTATTGCCTTGCCCTCTTTGACTACAGCCTGATCACCTCCGCGGGCAAGTGCCATCTCAATAGCAGTCTTTGCATTGTCAAGATTTTCCGCATAGCTCTCGGAATCATATCCGATTCCTATGGATACGGTAACCTTCAGCTCGTTACCTATATTGACCTTCTTGACCTCTTCCAGTATGGAGAATCTCTCCGCTTCCAGCTGCGACAGATACATTTTCTTGATTATAAAAAGATACTTGTCCGTCTCCAGTTTTCTGATGATTCCGTCGAGATCGGCAATGTATTTCCCGACAGTCCTGTCTACCAATGCAACCAGCAGGGATTTTTTGACTTCCTCCATACTCTTGGAAATCTCATCATAATTATCCAGATACATAAGACCTACTATCTGTGTATCATCATCGTATTTTTTTGTAATGGCATAAAGTTCGGTTTCATCATACAGATAAACCGCATATGCCGTTTCTTCATCCACCTGCGTCCTGCGGATTATGACTTTAAATGTCTTGTCACGTATTATTTCGGAAAATGTTGCCGATTCTGCAATTTTTGAAATAACATTTTCATCGATATCCGAAAACAATGTCTGAATATCTTTTCTGGCGGCTTTTTCTCCACCCGTCGCTTCTTCAAATGCCTCGTTTTTCCAGACAAAATTTCCCGCCTTGTCCATAAGGGCATACGGAACATCCAGATCCCTTGCCAGCCTTCCCTGCTCTTCATCCATATCAAGTGCAAAATTGACCAGCGACTTTGTTATAGAATACCGGTAATAAAGATAAACCGCAGCTGCCGCAATAATACCGATAAGCGTAGCGGCTATCATAAGCAGTCTTAATCTTTGATCGTCCGTCAAAAAGAATGTTCCCACAGTAGCGGCAGCCATCAGGATAATAAAAAGCACCGGCCATCTGAGATATTTTCCGAGTATTCCGGATGCGCTTTTTTCTTTGTTCATTACTGTTCCCTCTCCATATATCCAAGAGCCATCTCAAGCGACTGCTGTTCCTCTTCTCCCAGCAGTATATCCGTCTTTCCGCAGTCAACGGCCTTGACATAAACATAGCAGCCCTCTCTGGAATGCACCGAATTAAGGATAAACCCGGAATTTGTATAATCCAGGACTGCAACCGCAAAACTCAGATTTCCGCCCATTCCCTTGAACGCATTGTAATGGACTACTCCGAATTTCTGGAATGATGCCCTGAGCATCTTGTTCAGAAGCCTTATGGCTTCCTTGTTCTGTTCATCTTCACTTTCCAGTTTCCGGACATCTTCTTCTATATCCATGATAATATCTTCAAGGTTGACTCCGTTTCTCCCTCTCATGAAATTATCATATGCTCTGTTGATTCTCTTATACTTTATGTACAGTCCGACAACCAGCCCTATAAGAATCAGGACGAGGACTGTCATTCCGATAATAAGATATTCCGTAATACCCATTTATTGCTCCCTGATGGTCTTAAACAGATCCATAAGCCTCTCAAGTTCTGCCTGTGAATAATAATCTATTTCTATACGACCCTTTGAATTGTCTTTGCGGTTAATGTGAACTTTCGTTCCGAGCATATCCTGCATCTTACTCTCATACTCTTTATAAAAGATATCGTATTTGCTGTCCGGCCCCGCTTTTGGGGTTTTCGGCGCATTATTTCTGGACAGTGATTTGACTTTTTTCTCAGTCTCGCGCACACTGAGCCTGTTCTGTACGATTTCTTCCGCCAGTTTTTTCTGCATGGCCGCATCGGAAAGTCCGAGGATTGCTCTCGCATGTCCTCCCGAAATGGCACCGTCTGCAACCATGTCCCGAACATCCGCATCCAGCTTGAGGAGGCGCAGCGCATTTGTTATCGCCGATCTGCTTTTTGATACTCTGCCTGCAACTTCTTCCTGACTGAGATGGTAGTTTTCTATCAGCTCCTGATAGGCAAGCGCTTCTTCGATTGCATTTAAATCTTCCCTCTGAAGGTTTTCGATAAGTGCTATCTCAGCTGTACTCTGATCATCGTAATCACGGACAACAACCGGAACTTCTTTGATTCCTGCCGCCTGAGACGCTCTCCATCTTCTTTCGCCCGCGATGATTTCGTATTTCTCTCCTACTCGCTTTACGATAAGCGGGGTAACCACTCCATGCTGTTTGACTGATGCTATGAGCTCTTCCATCGCATCCTGATTAAATGTCTTCCTGGGCTGATTTGCATTCGGTACAATAGATGAAACTTTTATCATCACCTCGCCCGAAGCCAGAGATTTCCTATCGGGCGCCTGTGTATATTTCTGCTGTGCGTTTGTTGTCTTTTCCTCTCCGAAGAGAGCATCAAGTCCTTTTCCAAGACCCTTCTTTACCATAACCGGAACCTACTTTCAATGTTATTATTCTGTAGCCAATACTTCTGCTGCAAGTTTTCTGTAACTGTCGGCACCCTTGGAATAAGGGTCGTACATAGTTACAGGCATTCCGTGTGAAGGGGCTTCCGCAAGCCTTACGTTTCTCGGAATGATGGTATCGTAGATTCTCTCATGTAGTGCCGCCCTGACGCTGTCTACTACTTGCTGGCTTAAATTTATTCTCGCATCGAACATGGTGAAAACCACGCCCTCGAGTCTCAGATTCTCATTCAGTCTCTTACGGACGAGTTCGATTGTGTTTATAACCTGACTCAGCCCCTCAAGAGCATAATACTCACACTGAATCGGAACAATAACCGAATCTGCTGCCGAAAGCGCATTGATCGTAAGAAGGCTGAGCGACGGCGGACAGTCGATAATAATAAAATCAAAATCATCTCTGACCGGCTCCAGACAGTTCTTTAATGTCTTTTCCCTTTCCTCTGCGTCAAGCAATTCTATCTCTGCACCTGACAGATTCATATCGCTCGGAAGGAGCAGAAGATTTTCGACAGATGTCTTTGTAACCACATTGTCAAAATCGGCTTCGCCCATAAGCAGCTCATACACACCGGTTTCAAAATCATTTCTCCCGACACCGAGACCGCTGCTTAAGTTGCCCTGCGGATCAAAATCTATGGCGAGTACCTTCTGGCCTGATTCCGCAAGCGCTGCTGCAAGATTGATAGACGTCGTTGTCTTCCCGACGCCTCCCTTCTGGTTTGCAATTGCAATAATTCTGCTCATTATTATCTCCCGGATATTCCGCTTACTTTGTTACTATTCTGTATTGTTTTCCGTCGAAGGAGAACTCGTCACCCTCTCTCAGTTTTTTTCCTCTGCGGAGTTCGGTCTCTCCGTTGACCTGCACATTGCCGTCAAGTATCTCGTACTTTGCTTCGACACCCGAACCGCATGCACCGCAAAGCTGTAGCGCCTGCTGCAGCTTGATAAATTCATCTTTTATAACAATTTCCTGCATTTATATTATCCTCTGCTGACTAAAAAAAGGAGACGCATTACCGTCAGCCTTTTTCTTAGTAGATAGTGAAATTATACCATGTTTTTTGCAGTGAGGTAAAGCCACTAGATATTGATGGATCAAGGGTTTCGGCCCTATATATATACCCGTACAAACTCTTTTTGAAAATAAAAAAGTGTCTTCGACACTTCAACTCCCCTGCCCCTCAATCTTGAGGGG
>JAUNOA010000002.1 GCA_030531245.1 Lachnospiraceae bacterium | reverse complement strand
CGCTATTGATAATCATAGTGTTCGACCGCGTTGCACAGACTGGAGCTGACGGGAGTTGAACCCGTGTCCAAAAACCAATTCCCTGTTCTTCTACTATCATAGTCTGTTTTTTGACATTCCCTCCATCATACGGGAGCAGACACTCTTATGATTTCAGTAGCTTCATGATACGCCCGCATGCTCAAAGCTTTGCATGTGTCGTTTCTCACATGGATGACGCCGGTTATCTTAAGTGTGAGTGCTCAAGGCCGACGGCTGCATTTAGGCAGCTGCTAATGAATAATCTTCGTTAGCGTTTAATTTTAATTTTGCAGTTTAACGCACTCGCTTGCGGATAGCTTCACCAGCTGCATGATCCCTGTCGAAACCGTTACAGCCCCTTGCGATGACGATCGACTCGCTTCTTCTCCGACCTTGCAAGTTCGGTCGTCGACACGCTCATCGTCGTCTCCTTTACGTGTGAAGACAAAACCGGTCTTCTCACGTGCAAAAGCATTTAGTATCTATTCTTCAACTCTCTCTCTATATCTCTCTTCTGATCTTTCCGGGCCAGAGTCTCACGTTTGTCATAAAGCTTCTTGCCTTTACATAAACCGACTTTAACCTTGACCAGACTGCCTTTGAAATAAACAGAGAGAGGAATCAGCGTTAGTCCTTTCTCCTGCAGCTTCTGACCGAGTTTCCTTATCTCAGTCTTATGAAGCAGGAGTTTTCGTACACGAAGCGGATCCTTATTGAAAATATTTCCTTTCTCATAAGGGTTCACATGCATACCGTTGATGAATACTTCTCCATCGTGTATGTTTATCCAGGATTCCTTGACCGAACACTGTCCCAGTCTCATAGACTTGACTTCTGTTCCGGCAAGTTCAATTCCTGCCTCATACTCTTCAAGCACAAAGTAATCATGGTACGCCTTTTTATTATTCGCGATTTGTTTGATACTTTCCTTCATTATAGATTAAAAAAGCACCCCCTGATTTATTCCGGGAGTGCATCTTCAGATTCGGTAATTAAATAATGTTCAGTACAAGTGAAAGAACAACGAAAAGTACAGCTGCGATAGCTGTGATTTTCTGAAGCTTTCCTTCAAGTGAACGGCCTTTGTTCTTGCCCCAGTAGCTCTCGGCCATACCGCCTACTGCTCCGAGTCCCTGTGAATTACCTTCCTGGAAAATAACAACTCCTATAAGGAATATACAAACGATTAATAATAATATTGACAACGCAATTTTCATAGCATCCTCCTAATGACACCGAGATAGTTTATCATACTCAGACGCGTTTTGCAACTGTTTCGGAGGTGTTTTTCACTATGGAATCCGCCGGAACAGTTCCTCTTACACTTGTAAGCGGATAAATGTTTGTATTTCTGCCTATTATCGTACCCGGATTAAGCACACTCGAGCATCCGACCTCTACATGATCTCCTATCATTGCACCGACTTTCTTACGCCCGGTTTCAACATCCCCATCCTCAAAATGAATAACAACATTCTTCTTATCCGACTTTACATTGCTTGTCAGAGCCTGTGCGCCTGTATGACTTTTATAGCCCAGTATAGAGTCCCCTATATAATTATAATGAGGTGTCTGAACTTCATCGAACAGGATGCAGTTCTTATATTCACAGGCATTTCCCATGACACAGTTTCTTCCGGCGATGACATTTCCCCTGACAAATGCTCCCGGGCGAAGTTCCGTCCCTTCACCGATTATGGTCGGGCCGGTGATGGAAATAGTCTGGTACGCCTTAACTGTCTTATGTATCCAGACATTCTCCACAGGATTGTAATACTCATCCTCCGGAAGTGTCGGACCGATCTTCAGGATAAACTCACCTATTCCGTCCAGCACCTCCCACGGATACTCATATGTCTCGAAAAGAGATCTCGCCATCGTATGGTCAAGATCAAACAGATTTTTTATAGCTGCCTCTGATTTTTTCATAATTCTCCTTTAGTACTGACTGATTATTCAGTTTCATTACCGACGAACATCTGCCTGCAACGAATGTATTCAGCTTCTCCATATATTCGTCTGAACTAATGCTGCCTTCTGCAACATATGACAATCCTTTTTCCCAGCTTGCGGTGAGTTCGGGATTAAGCATCTGACGCATACTCATATCCACTGTGTCATATATCATTTCACCCAGCAGTGTCGGCGTAATGATCTGAGTTTTATGGTTAAGCGCCAGGTATTTTATCGTACATAACTTTTTCAGTATCTCGGCTCTTGTTGCCGAAGTTCCTATACCGCTTCCCTTGATCTGACTGCGCAGCTCCTCGTCTTCTATCAGCTGACCCGCATTTTCCATCGCAAGTATCATGGATCCTGAATTATATCTCTTCGGAGGAGTGGTTTCGCCTTCCTTGATTTCCAGGCTTCTGATATTCAGTTTTGAACCTTTCCTGATATCCGGTGCCTCTCCTGCAACTTCATCATCGTCACTTTTTTTCTCTGCTCCGACGATATCAAGATATCCTGATTGCCTGAGCACTTTGAAATTTGCAAAAAAATGCTCTCTTCCTGCAGCAAACTCCATAGCAACCTTATCATATATTGCAGGCGGATAGAAAATACTGAGGAATCGTCTTACTATCAGATCGTATACATTTGTCTGCATTGTGCCGAGGGAGTTTAATGCATTCAGTCCCTGTCCTGTCGGAATGATGGCATAATGGTCCGTGATCTGACTGTCATTGGTATATCTTGATTTACCGATTTTTTTCCATGATTCGGATTCCGATATAAGCTTTGTAAAACCGGAGTACTGCGGAAGTTTGGATATCCCGTTCAGATTTTTTCCTATTTCCTTTGCCACTGCACTTGAAAGCACACGTGCATCCGTTCTGGGGTAAGTCACAAGTTTTTTCTCATAAAGTTCCTGAATAATCTTAAGTGTCTCATCCGGGCTTATCTTGAATTTTCTTGAACAGTCATTCTGGATTTCCGCAAGATTATACAGAAGCGGAGGATTTTTCGTCTCCTTCTTCTTTTCCGATTTGACAAGTTCCGCCGGTACCCCGGCCGTTTTTATCTTATCAATCAGTTCTTTTGCGTCTTTTTCAGTCTTAAATCCGTTTTCCCTGTACAGTTTCGATGACTCAAAATATTCCGAATCCGGTGTCACTTTCCACTCTGCATTGATTCCGTCTATATCAGCCATTATCCTGTAAAATGGAGTCTTCACGAAATCACGTATTTCCCTCTCCCGCCTTACGACCATTCCCAGCACACAGGTCATTACACGTCCGATGCTGATAATGGTTTTGTCTCTTTTCATAATGGCGGAAAGTGTATTTCCGTATTTAAGCGTCAGGAGTCTTGAAAAATTGATTCCCATCAAATAATCTTCTTTTGCACGCAGATATGCCGAATCGCTCAGGTTGTCATACGCTGACCAGTCCTTTGCTTCGCGTATTCCGCGCAATATTTCCTCCTGAGTCTGCGAATCGATCCATACTCTCTTTCTGGTCTTGTCTTTTACACCTGCCATCATATCTACAAGTCTGTAGATATATTCTCCCTCACGTCCGGAGTCGGTACAGATATATATACATCCTACATCTTCCCTGTTCAGCAGCTTCGAGACGATATTGAACTGAGGCTTCACATCTTCAATAAGCTCATATTTGAATTCCGCAGGCAAAAAAGGCAGCGTCTCAAGACTCCATCTTTTAAGTTTACTATCATATTTTTCAGGATAGCACATGGTTACCAGATGTCCGACACACCATGTTATGATATGACCGTCATCTTCTATGAAACCATTGCCTCTCCGGGCTTTGACTCCGAGTGCATCCGCAAACTGCGCGGCTACGCTCGGTTTCTCGGCGATGTAAAGATTCTTCATTATTTACTCTGGATATATCCTAACTGTGTAAGCATCTCGGCACTGAGAACTCCGCCGCCTGCTGCTCCTCTTAATGTATTATGTGAAAGTCCCACGAACTTCCAGTCATATATCTTATCCTCACGAAGTCTTCCTATGCTGACTCCCATTCCGTTTTCGAAATCCACATCCAGTTTAACCTGAGGTCTGTTATCTTCTTCCAAGTACTGTATGAACTGCTTCGGTGCCGACGGAAGCGAATATTTCTGCGGAAGGCCGCTGAATTCACGAAGCTTCGCAATGAGTTCATCCTTTCCCGGATGCTTTCTGAATTTAACGAATGCGGCTGCCGTGTGTCCGTCCAGAACAGGAACTCTGATACACTGGCAGGTAATCTTTGGTGACTCAGCCGGTACGATAACTCCGTTCTCAATATGGCCCCATATACGAAGCGGTTCCATCTCAGACTTTTCTTCTTCTCCTCCGATATACGGAATAATATTTTCAACCATCTCAGGCCAGTCTCTGAATGTCTTTCCTGCTCCGGAGATTGCCTGATATGTGGTTGCCACTACCTCATATGGTTCGTACTCCATCCATGCAGTAAGTGCAGGGGTATAGCTCTGAATCGAACAATTCGGTTTAACTGCGATGAATCCTCTCGTTGTTCCGAGTCTCTTCTTCTGATACTGAATCACATCGTAATGTCCGGGATTAAGCTCCGGAACTACCATAGGAACGTCCGGTGTCCATCTGTGTGCTGAATTGTTGCTGACAACAGGTGTTTCCGTCTTTGCATATGCTTCTTCAATCGCACGGATTTCATCTTTGGTCATATCAACTGCAGAAAAAGCAAAATCACACTGTGATGCCACCTTCTCTACATCGGAAACATCCTCCACTATCATCTTCTTAAACTTTTCCGGCATCGGAGTCTGCATTTTCCATCTTGCTCCTACTGCCTCTTCATATGTTTTCCCGGCACTTCTCGGGCTTGCTGCGATAACCGATACTTCATACCACGGATGGTTCTCAAGCAGTGTCAGAAAACGCTGCCCTACCATTCCTGTTGCTCCCAATACAGCTACTTTTAATTTTCTGTCCATTTTATTACCTTCTTTGATTAAAACTACTGCGGTCTTACCTTGCTGCCGCGTCCGTATCTGTGGCTCACGGAAAGTCTTCCTATCTGCAGGTCACGTCCCCGGACTTTAATTGCATTTGTTGCTCCGATAAGCCAGGCACTGACGACGCTCTCGCCCTTTCCGAGCTTCATTCCCTTTTCACCCTTTGATGTTTTCTTCATTTCACTGACTTCGCTCATAGGAAATCTGAGAACATAATCATTATCTGTTACAAACACTATGTCGGTTTCGGGAACATTTATCAGAATAACTGAAACAAGCTTATCACCATCAGCGAGTTTTGTCGAGGCAACTGTCCTGTTATTTGTCTCAAATTCCGTGCAGCTGACCTTCTTTACAAGTCCGTCCGCAGTGACAAATACCATACTGTGTCCGTCCATCTCTGCTGTCGGATGAACTGCGAGTATCTCCTCCTTGTCGGAACTGAATTTGCACAGATTGTCCAGCGGAGTTCCCTTGTCCTTCATCTTTCCTGCCGGGATATCGAGAACCTTTACGCTGTGCATATTTCCGGCTGAGGTAAAGAAACACAATTTATCAATATTCCATACCGGAACAACAAACTTATAATCCGTTTCGATGATTTCGGCATTTCTGTCATACACGGCCCTGTCGATAGTTTTGCAGTATCCGAATTTATCCATAACGAATACTACTTCTTCCTCCTCGATTGCAGGTTCCTCATAAACTGCCTCTGCAGCATCCTCGAGTCGTGTACGTCTCGGGATCGCATACTCTTTTTTGATTTCCTCAAGATCTTTAATGAGCACGTCATCCATGGAGTCTTTGGACTTCAGTATCTCTCTGTATCTCTTGATATTCTTTTTAGTTTCTTTATTCTCTGCGATAAGCGCATCCACTTCAAGTCCGATGAGCTTATACAGCCTCATCTCAAGTATTGCCTGCGTCTGGCGCTCCGTAAATCCCAGATCACCCATGATGCGCTCTTTTGCCTGCTCGCGGGTCTTGGATGTACGGATGATTCTGATAATATCGTCAATTACATCACAGGCTCTAATGAGACCCTCTTCGACTTCCTGTTTGTCCAATGCTTTGGCCAGCAGTACATTGTATTTTTTTGTCTGATTTTCATACTGAAAATCCAGATAATTTGACAGTATCCCCTTGAGATCCAGCGTTTCCGGTCTGCCATGCGCGATAGCCAGCATATTTACACCGAATGTATCCTCAAGTTTAGTCTTCTTATAAAGGATATTTGTTATCTTATTGATGTCAGCGTCTTTTTTGAGTTCAAGCACTATTCGCATTCCGTCTTTATCTGACTGATTGGAAATGTCGACTATTTCCGGAAGTATTTTCTTCTCCACGAGATCAGCCACATCTTCAAGAAACTTCCCTATTCCAGCGCCTATCATCGTATAAGGTATTTCGGAAATTATCAGCTTGTCTTTATCAGTCTTTCTGCGTCCGAGTTCTACCTCTACTTTTCCCCGGAGCTTCAGTTTTCCGATACCTGTCATATATATCAATTGAAGATCTGACTTATTGGCTACGATTCCTCCTGTCGGAAAATCCGGTCCCGGCATTATACGCAGAAGTTCGGGAATGGTAATATCCCGGTTCTTTATATATGCGATGCAGGCATCACAGACCTCACCGAGATTGTGAGGAGGTATGCTGGTACTCATACCTACCGCTATACCGTCAGCACCGTTTATCAGAAGATTCGGCACTCTAACCGGGAGCACTTCCGGCTCTACCGTATCACCGTCATAGTTGGGAACATACTCAACCGTCTTGTCCAGATCTTTCAGATATACATCTTCAGTAAACTTACGGAGTCTGGCTTCAGTGTAACGCATCGCTGCGGCTCCGTCTCCCTCAATCGATCCGAAATTTCCGTGTCCGTCTACAAGAGGCATCCCTTTTTTCCATGCCTGACTCATGACAACAAGAGTCTCATATATAGACGAATCACCGTGCGGATGGTATTTACCCATCGCGTCACCGACGATACGCGCAGACTTTTTATGCGGCTTGTCGTGTGTTGTTCTGAGCTCGCTCATATCATAAAGCACTCTGCGCTGAACAGGCTTAAGACCGTCTCTCGCATCTGGAATTGCTCTTGCCGTGATAACACTCATTGAATAGTCGAGATAGCTTTTCTGCATCTCCTCGCCATATTCTGTTTTAATGATTTTCTCCATTGTGCAGTAATCTCCTATGCGTCAATCTCTGCTTCATTTGCATGTTCGTAAATGAAATCTCTTCTCGGTCCTACATCCGTTCCCATCAGCATTTCCGTAACTTCATTTGCAAGCTTGGCATCTTCTATCTCAATCTGCTTCAGTCTTCTGTTCTCAGGATCAAGTGTAGTCTCCCACAGCTGGTCCGCGTCCATTTCTCCGAGGCCCTTATACCTTTGCAGCTGGAAATTGCCTTTGTGTGTCTCACGATATTTTTCCAGTGCTTTATCGTCATAGAGATATTCACTCTCACCCTTTGACGGAATAGCTTTATACAGCGGCGGCTGAGCTAAGTAAACATGTCCCTCGGTTATCAGTTCGGGCATAAAACGATACAGGAAGGTCAGCAGCAGCGTATCGATATGACTTCCGTCGACATCGGCATCCGTCATCAGAATAATTTTGTTATATCTGAGTTTGCTTATATCAAAATCATTTCCGTATCCTTCTGAAAATCCGCAGCCGAACGTATTGATCATCGTCTTGATCTCTGCATTTCCGAGCACCTTGTCCATCGATGCCTTCTCAACGTTCAGTATCTTGCCCCTTATAGGCAGTATCGCCTGGAAACGTCGTTTTCTGGCCACCTTTGCCGTACCGCCTGCGGAATCTCCCTCGACGATAAATATCTCACACTCCTCGGGATTTCTTGACTCGCAGTTTGCCAGCTTTCCGTTGGAATCGAAGGTGAATCTAC
The DNA here is from genome assembly GCA_030531245.1 of Lachnospiraceae bacterium. Classification (GTDB taxonomy): domain Bacteria; phylum Bacillota; class Clostridia; order Lachnospirales; family Lachnospiraceae; genus Darwinimomas. The sequence continues at coordinate 85,843 of JAUNOA010000002.1, read as the reverse complement.
TCTTGGAAAGCATATTGGTTTTGGCTTTCTCTTCTGCTTTACGGATCTTCGCAGATTTCTCCGCACAGCTGATAATCGCTTTGACTACGTCAACATTTCTGTCGAAATATCTCGTCAGTTCCTCACCGACAACATTTGTTACAGCTTTTGTGGCATCCGCACTTGCAAGCTTTGTCTTGGTCTGTCCTTCGAATATAGGGTCCTTATGCTTGATTGCAAGCACAGCAGTCATACCGTTACGCGTATCCGGACCGGTAAAAGGCACATCCTTATCCTTGATGATTCCCAGATCCTTTGCGTAAGCGTTGAGTGTCTGTGTGAATCTGGTTTTAAATCCGGTAATATGTGTTCCGCCCTCCTGTGTGAAAATGTTGTTGCAGAATCCCAGCAGGTTCTCCTCAAAAGCATCAACAAACTGGAATGCCGCTTCAACTTCCACATCATCCGATGTACCTTTGAAATGGATAACCGGAGTGACCGTCGTTTTTCCTGTATTCAGTTCTCTGACATAAGCCGATATACCTTCCGGCTCGTGAAAATCGCATTTTTCCTCTTCACCGTGACGCTTGTTCTCGTAATGCAGAGTAAGCTCCGGGTTAAGATATGCCGTCTCGTGCATACGTGACTTGAGCCAGTCGGCACGGAATTTTGTCTTTTCGAAAATGGTATCGTCAGGAAAGAAATTGATCATCGTTCCTGTCTGTCTGGACGTACCGATCTCGGGGAGCAGTCCCTTGTCAAGTTTCGTGGTGGGTTTTCCTTTTGAGTATGTGTCTCTGTAAACCTTACCGCCTCTTGAGATTTCTATGGTAAACGCTTCCGAAAGAGCATTAACAACAGATGAACCGACACCATGCAGACCACCTGAAGTCTTATATGCGTTATTATCAAATTTGCCTCCCGCATGAAGAGTCGTCATAACGACACGTTCCGCCGAAACTCCCTTGGCATGCATTTCAACAGGAATACCTCTGCCGTTATCCCTGACTGTACATGAACCGTCTGCCTCAAGTATTACCCATACATCCGAACAATGGCCTGCCAGGTGCTCATCGACCGAGTTGTCCATGATTTCATAGATGAGATGGTTCAGCCCTTTCTGACCTACTCCGCCGATATACATACCGGGTCTCTTACGTACAGCTTCCAGTCCCTCAAGAACTGTAATACTGGACGCATTGTAAGTTTCTTTTGCCATCCTATACCTCCAACATATAGTGCATACGGAATCATTATACATCAATAAATTGGGTTTTTCTACTTTTAATATGATAAGTCGTATTTTCTTATCAAATAAAAATGTCCTGAAGCGTCGTCGCTTCAGGACATCATCACTGTTAAATTATATTTTATTTTTGAGTGACTTTCTTTTTGATTACAACCAGTGTACCAACAGTAAGTACTGCTCCGATTATGAGACATATTGCTGCATTCTGAACAAATCCGGCAACTATGTACATTACAAACGATATCGCAGCAACTGTGATCGCATATGGCAGCTGGGTTGCAACGTGAGTTACATGTTCACACTGAGCGCCTGCCGATGACATGATGGTCGTATCGGAAATCGGTGAACAGTGATCTCCGCATACAGCACCTGCAAGGCATGCTGAGATACCGATTATAAGAAGTGTTGAATCTGCAGGGAACATTGCTGTTACTATCGGAATAAGGATTCCGAATGTACCCCATGAAGTTCCTGTTGCAAATGCCAGGAAACATCCAACCAGGAAGATGACTGCCGGAAGCAGACTGAAGAGGCTGGCTGCGGCACCTTCCATAAGTGCTCCGATAAATTCACGTGCGCCAAGAAGAGTTGTCATATTCTTAAGAGTAACTGCAAGTGTCAGAATAAGAATCGGCGGAACCATAGCAAAGAAACCATTCTTCACACATTCCATTGCTTCTGTAAAACTTGCTGTTTTTCTGCACAGAACATAGATTACCGTAAAGATCAGAGCGATGATACCGCCCCACGGAAGTGCAACAAATGCATCTGTGTCACCGAATGAACCTATAATGTTGTGGAAGTTTCCTGACTCAGCATCAAAGAAACCGCCTACGTAAAGCATTCCTATCGTACAGGTGATTATAAGTACCACTACAGGAATAATGAGATCACAAAGTTTTCCTCTCTGGCTTATCTTTGTCTCTTCTGCATTTGCAAGTCCGCCGAGATCACCCTTCTGTGCTGCTTCCTGGTACTTCACCATAGCACCATAATCAAAATTCATAATTCCGATTGCGATGATAAATACAAATGTGAACAATGAGTAGAAGTTAAACGGAATGGCCTTTATAAACAGCTGGATTCCGCTGAGTCCGCAATCAAGATCCTCAGCTGTGGATGAAACGGCTGCCGCCCATGAGGAAACAGGAGCTATCATACATACCGGAGCTGCTGTCGCATCGATAAGATAAGCAAGCTTCTGGCGCGAGATCTTATGTGAATCAGTAACCGGTCTCATAACCGCACCGACTGTAAGACAGTTGAAATAGTCATCAATGAAAATAAGAATACCAAGCACGAATGTGGCAAGCATTGCACCGACCTTGGTCTTGATGTGAACTGCCGCCCACCTTCCGAATGCTGCCGAACCACCCGAAAGATTGATAAGAGCAACTACGATTCCGAGGATAACCAGGAAAAGGAATATACCTGCATTATCCGAAATTGCCGGAACCATTCCGTCATTGATCAATGTATCAAGTGCTGCTACAGGCTGAAAGTTTGCTACAAAAAGTGCACCGATAACTCCACCGATGAACAGTGAGCTGTAGGCTTCCTTGATGATGAGTGCCAGACCTATTGCGATAATCGGCGGAACCAGCGCCCAAAATGAATTCATAAACATAACTGCTACCTCCCTAAAAAATAAAAATTGTCATGATAGTCCATCATGACAATTCGCATTTACGATATGGTCATGACAGCTCTCCGCTCAGATAATTCGAGCGACAGTCCGATGGATATTGTCCAAAGTCCCAGGCAACAAACTCTCAGGAAGTCTGTCCCTTCGGCGGCATCCCCTTTCACTTCGCGGTCCTGTCCGCTTTTCGAAGCTACTTATGTCAGTCGCAACCTCTATCACTAATCTAATTGTATATCAAATTGAACAAAAGTCAATAATGATTTTCGTGGAAAATGACATCAAATCCATTGCATTTTTAAAGCTAATGCCGACTATGATTGCACAACTATAATATCGTAATCATTTAAAAACCGAAGCAACCCATCTCAAATATGATGTCGGCAGATGCTGCTCGCAAACCCCGTCACACCCGCGACACATAATGCAGTCTGATGCCTTCCCGTGTGTTTTGGCTATGGCTGTATACTCTTTCTGCAGCTCCTTCAGTTTTTTCTTATCTCTGACATATTCATTATACAGTCTGAAATAATCCGGAATTGCAATCTTCTGCCAGCATACTCCCGTACATTTATTACAGTCCTTACACGGTATAAGAAAATCCGGATCATAATTCCTTATAGGTAACATGATATATCCTCCATATTTAAATAGCTTCTTTATTGCCAAACATCGCTATTTTACCAAATCCTTCAGCATGAGTCCAATCTTCCTTAGTTGGTAATCAATCGTAAAATGGGGATAAGCATAAAAAGAGCTGTTATCCGCATGGAATAACCGCAGGACGGTCATTTTTTATTTAGTTTCTTTGATACGTGCGAGTTCGGCTACAATAAGACGTTCACACCAGTCAGGACACTTGCGCCGTTCACATTCCCAGTCTTCAATAGTACGTTTAGGTATACCCATAATGTCGCTCATGGCCTTCTGAGTAAGACCGGCATCAGTCCTTGCTTCTCTGATCGTCATGGTTGCGCCTCCTGTTCCTGTAGATTGTCCGGCCAATATAACCGGCTGTTACTGCGATAATAACAATGATTGCAATTTTCATATTGTTTTACAATGAAGATATGCTATAATTTGTTTTGGGAAGGGCAGGAGCCTTTCGACTCCCACCCCTGGCTGTTATTTCCAAAGTCTGTCGACTATCAGGATTATCAGCCCTGTAAGAACTCCGACAATCAGTTGAGCGGCTAACTCTTTGAAATCGAGGGGTTCTTTTTTCTTGCCCTTCTTTTTCTTCATTGTCTCCTCCTTTCTTAACTCTGATTACATCATATCACGCAATGCGTGATAAGCCAAGAGAAAACGCAAAAGTTTTTTCCTTTTTTTATCAAAAAAGACATCCCATATTGAGATGTCTTTATTTTTTGAATAGGCTGCTGTGGCTTCCAATTTCAATAAGCAAAAGTTCAAGGCTATTAGAAGTTTGTATGTAAATCAGCAAAATGTCAGGCGCGAGATGACATTCTCGGCTTCCACTCCTTTTTCCTGAAAGTTCATGGTCGCGAAATTCCGGATCTAAAGGGATATCGTTTGTTAGTTTATCCAAAACATCTTTAAACAAAGCAACATCGAATCCCGGCCATTGAGAAACTTTTTTATATTCCCTTTTAAATGCGGACGAAAATCGAACATTACGCATTCAGGGCCTCCAAAAGATCATCCACGCTGTCGAACGGCTCAGACAAATCCTTTCCATTCAATGCATTAGAAATTACAAAAAATGATTCGTTATTGATGTAATTATCCTCGAAGTATTTCTTGATAAGCTCTGATGAGATAGTGCAATTCTCGGATGTCAATGCCCAGGGTCCCTCGGAATGAGTCATATTACGAAGCTTCCAGGCAGAATACTGACCGAAGCGATAATATACACTTTCGAGTATTTCCTTGTCCTCGATGGAGAACTTATCATAATTGAATACTTCATCAAAGGTAATAGGATTTCCCTTGAAATGACGATAAGTTTCGTAGACATTCTTAACAACAGGACCATGCTGCCACGCAACGATAGGCTCATCAAAGAGTTTACGATCGGTTAGAGCATAATATGTACCGAATGCATAATATAGAAGTTTCTGCAGCTTCAGAGGAGTGATATCGTTGAATTCCGGATTATCCTGATTGTAAGCAAGAAACCATTTAGCAATATCCATTGCTTTATAATCAGCCATTTTAGCCTCCTTCGCTATATAATGATTTATATCACCGTGATACACCGTAATACACCATTTAACACTGTCTACCAACAATATACGCTAATAATGCAAAAAAGTACACAAAAAGCAAAGAAAATTTGCATTTTTGCAAAAAAATCGACAGAATTAACTTAAAAATTTTATTTTCGACATCTCAATATGCAGTTATCAAAGTACTATGCTGCAAAAAGTCAGCGGGATTACAGCAAAACAATCAGATTGCCTCTGAGTTCGTATCTTTTTTGTATTTATCATCCTCAAGCATATTCAATTTCTTTTCTTACTCCATAACCAATGTAATCATTAAATAAGCACAGTGCCATCCCCGCTGTGTCGGTAAGATGCTGTTTTAGCGGCAACCAGAAATATATGCCGCACTTTTCCTTTTTCTTTGCCCAAAATACATCATTCATATTGATATCGAATAGCATTATCAATCATCCTAGTCCTATATTGTTTTAATCCTATCTCCCAGCCTGTCCTATAAACGTCCCAGCATAAAAGTTGCGTACAGCGGAATGGATTTGATTCCGTTTTCCATTCCGAAATTCTTTGTTGATATCCTGACCGCATATTCAGGAGAGAACCGTTTTATATATTCCTTTAAGCTTGCCGACGATACATTATCTCCGCTTTTCACTTCCAACGGGATAATCTTTCCACCAAGGTTTACGATAAAATCAACCTCGCTGGTTCCCTTTTCATTTTTCCAGAAATAGGTTTTAATACCATTTGTAATTAGCTGACTATTTACATAATTCTCTGTAAGTCCTCCCTTAAAATCATTTATTTCAACATTCATATACAGTATATCGTCAACACTTACATCTTTTTGCGCACATAAAAGACCCGTATCAGACAGATATATTTTAAAGTCATCTATATCTATATAGTTCTCAAGAGGTTTCATGATCTGTTCGCATCGATATACCTGTGAAACCATTCCGCTCATTACCAGCCATTCAATAGCATTTTCGAATTCTGCAGCTCTTCCTCCGGTTTTCAATAACTTATACTGAAAACGGGTGTTCTTCTTGGAAAGCTGAACTGAAACTATATGGTATGTTAATCTGGTTTTCTTGATTTCATTGACATTGTTTTGATATTTGCTCATATCATCAAGATAATCCATGAGCAGGCTATCCTGTACATGTCTAACCTGAAGGAAATCATATGTTTCAATCAGTCGTGCCACGGCTTCAGGCATCCCACCTGTAATCAGATATTTTTTATATAATTCGATGGCATCATGGTGTAGTACTTCCGGTAACGACTTATCTGAATAAAACGCCGTTTCTATCATTTTAACAAGATCCTCTTCACCGTATGCCAGTAGAAATTCTTCCATATCCATAGGATACATAGTATAACGGTCGATTTTCCCTACCGGAAATGCATATTCTTTTCTGTTGACAGCTACTCCAAGCAGGCTTCCGGCTGCAATAATATGATACTCCGGTTTTTCTTCATAAAAGTATTTGAGGCAAGTCAATGCTCTTTCGCAAAGTTGTATCTCATCAAGGATAATCAGAGTTTTTTCCGGTATAATCACAGTTTTTGCGATACGTCCCAGTAACGGAAGAAGATAATCCGGATGAATAGATTCTGAAAATGTTTCAGATAAAACCGGATCCGTCTGAAAATTAAAGTAGGCAACATTTTCATAATTATTTTTTCCGAATTCCAGCATGGAATAAGTCTTTCCGACCTGTCTTGCACCCTGGATAATCAATGGCTTACGATATTTGTCATCTTTCCATCGACTCAAATATTTATAAATTTTTCTGTACATTTTACCCTCTTCTGTATGCTTTATTGAGTGATTAAAACATCTTTTGTTCACATTATAGCATAATAAAAAGAAAATAATGCGAATTTTTATATATTTTCGCATTATTTTCTGTAATTTTAACTGTTGTTTTTACATTTTTATCTTATCTCAGGTATTCGCACGCTGCAAGTGCAGCTGCGGCACCGTCAGCGCAGGCTGTTGTAACCTGACGCACCTTCTTCGATCTGCAGTCTCCCGCTACGAAAATGCCCGGTGTCTTCGTCGTACAGTCCTCTCCGCTCTCAAAATATCCGTAGCTGTTCAGATCTGCCAGTCCGGCATAAGGTTCGTTCTGCGGTATAAGTCCTATTGCCACAAAGAGTCCGTCACATCTGATTACTCTCTTCTCACCATTGGATTTCTTTTCTATTTCGACACCCGCAAACTCACCCTGACTCCTGATAAGGGAGAGTATCTTTGTGTCAGTATACGTAACGACATTATTATGCTTAAACAGATCATCCTGGAGTTTCCTGTCTGCCGTAAAATCCGGAAGGTCCTGAAGCATGATTACTTTTTCGCATTTCTCTGCCAGAAGCACTGCCTCAACAAATGCGGAATTCCCGCCGCCTGCCACGCATACAGTCTTTCCTTTATAGAAATCTCCGTCACAAACTGCACAGAATGAAATGCCCTCTCCGACCAGTTCTTCCTCACCTTCAAGTCCCAGCATTCGATGCTTCACTCCTGCCGCTATGATGACCGTGCGTCCTTCAAAAGCTGATCCTTCTTTGGTTTTTACGATTTTCTTCTCGCCCTCGTCCTTTATCTCACAGACTTCCTCAAGCTCAACCTCAGCGCCCTGGGCCAGGATCTGCTCCATGAATTTGTCTGCAAATTCATTACCGCTTATCACAGTATAGCCCGGAATATTTTCAACGCGCGGAGAATAAGTAATCTGTCCGCCGAAACCTGCTTTCTCTACAACAAGAACCGATTTGCCGTTTCTGAGGCCGTAAAGTGCTGCAGTCATTCCTGCCGGCCCTCCGCCTACGATTATAATATCGTACATAATTCTCTCCGTTTCATACTCATGCCTTAACGGCTGAAAGGTAACCTTTGATATCGGACACTCCGCGGAATTTCTCGAAAGTATCTCCTTTTGTCATAACAAGCGTCGGTGCCTGCTTAACCCCGTATTTCTCTACAAGATCAGGATGCTCCTCGGCAATCATCTTGACATAAGGCACACCGGCCTTATCAAGCAGAGCCGCTGCCAGCTTGCAGTTCGGACATGTAGGCGTAGCAAACAGAATGTTCGGTACACCGTCTGAGCTTATAATAGGCTCTCCGGCTTCTGCATTCTTGTAAGCATTTTCTTTTACAGCTTTGATACCGTCCATGTTAGGACCTGAATGCGTAAGTTTTGAATTGCCGATATCATAAAGGGCACGATCCTTGAATTCCTGCGCCTTACCGTCGTTCCAGTTCTGAACCGGGCGATAGTAACCTGTAATACGGCTGTATACCTCTGCCGTCTTTCCGCAGATAGGACATGTAAACTGCTCACCTGACAGATATCCGTGATCCTTGCATACCGAATATGTCGGACTCATCGTATAATAAGGCAGTTTGTAGTTCTCAGCTATCTTCCTGACAAGATTTGCGGCTGATTTCCAGTCCGGAAGCTTCTCTCCCAGGAATGCGTGGAATACGGTTCCTGAAGTATATAATGTCTGAAGCTCATCCTGAATATCAAGTGCAGAGAAAATGTCCTCTGTGTAACCTACAGGAAGGTGGCTGGAGTTAGTGTAATACGGTGTTCCGTTCTCATTTGCCGTGATGATATCCGGGAACTCCTCCTTATCATGCTTTGCGAATCTGTATGTCGTCGACTCAGCCGGTGTGGCTTCCAGATTGTACAGATCTCCGTACTTCTCCTGATAGTCGGAAAGCTTCTCACGCATATGATTAAGAACCTCAATTGCAAACTCCTGAGCCTCTTCATGTGTCAGGTCTTTTTTAAGCCACTTGGCATTAAGTCCGGCTTCATTCATACCGATAAGACCTATCGTTGAGAAATGATTGTCAAATGTTCCCAGATAACGCTTTGTATACGGATAAAGACCTGCATCAAGAAGCTTGGTGATAACCGTACGTTTTGTCTTGAGTGATTTTGCCGAAAGGTCCATAAGTCTGTCAAGACGCGCATAGAAGTCAGCCTTGTCTGTTGACTGATATGCTATCCTCGGAAGATTGATGGTAACAACACCTACCGAACCTGTTGACTCTCCGCTTCCGAAGAATCCGCCGGATTTCTTTCTGAGCTCACGCAGATCCAGACGAAGTCTGCAGCACATTGAACGTACATCACTCGGCTCCATATCTGAGTTAATGTAATTTGAGAAATACGGTGTTCCGTACTTGGCCGTCATCTCGAACAGGAGCTTGTTGTTCTCGGACTCTTCCCAGTTGAAATTCCTTGTGATCGAGTATGTCGGTATCGGATACTGGAATCCGCGTCCGTTGGCATCACCTTCTATCATAGTCTCAATGAATGCCTTGTTGACCAGATCCATCTCTTTCTGACAGTCACCGTATGTGAAATCAAGTTCTCTGCCGCCTACGATGGCATTAAGATTCTTCATGTCACCCGGAACAGTCCAGTCCAGAGTAATGTTCGTGAACGGTGCCTGTGTTCCCCATCTTGAAGGTGTATTTACACCGTAGATGAAAGACTGAACACACTGTTTAACTTCTTTATATGAAAGGTTATCAACCTTTACGAACGGAGCAAGATATGTATCAAATGATGAAAATGCCTGAGCACCTGCCCACTCATTCTGCATGATACCGAGGAAGTTGACCATCTGGTTGCATAATGTGGAAAGATGATTTGCAGGACTGGATGTAATCTTACCCGGAATACCTCCCAGGCCTTCCTGTATAAGCTGTTTAAGTGACCATCCTGCACAGTAGCCTGTCAGCATGGAAAGATCGTGAATATGAATTTCTGCCTTTCTGTGGGCATCGGCGATCTCGGGATCATACACCTCTGACAGCCAGTAATTGGCTGTGATCGCACCTGAGTTTGAAAGGATAAGACCTCCTACGGAATATGTAACCGTAGAATTCTCTTTTACCCTCCAGTCATTAATCTGAAGATAGTTGTCCACAAGATCTTTATAGTTAAGGGTTGCAGCCTTGACATTACGGATTTTCTCGCGCTGCTTACGGTAAAGAATATAAGCCTTTGCTATTTCCGAATATCCTGCTTCCGACAGAATCTTCTCAACACTGTCCTGGATATCCTCGACACCGATAAGACCGTTCTTGACCTTCGGTTCAAAATCTGCGCAAGTTCTGAGCGCAAGCATATCCATAATACTCGGATGATACTCTCTCCCCTGAGCATCAAATGCTTTCTGAATGGCGGCACTGATCTTTGAAACATTAAATTCAGCAACCTTGCCGTCTCTCTTGATTACCTGATACATAATTCCCTCCGTACAAAATGATTTAAGTAATTGAAGCGACTGACCTTCAAATACAAATATCTGAAAAAAAATTCGGATACTTTCGCACCCGAATGTAAATATATCATTATGGATTTTTTTAGTCAATATATTGCGAGGATGTTTTTTAAAAGCACAATATATAGTGTTTATCGCTAAACTGTTTTAGTCGACTCCTCTCAGCTGTGCCGATTTTACGAAAGGCCTTATTATATCAAGGTATTTTCGCATTTCATCGTCCGACGGAGACGTAAGCCCGTCAAACGGAACCGTATCCCGGTCCGTGAATTTCTGCAGAAAATACTTCTCAGCCCCCTGAATCATCTCGCCTATTCCTCTGAAGGAATCCTCATCATGAAGTTCATTTACCACTGTGGTTCTGAATTCATAATCTATACCGCTGTTAATCAGGATATCTATGCTTTTTTCGACGTTTGCTGTATCAAACGACTCAAGGCCTATGGTATGTCCGTATTTTCCACGGGAATTTTTAACGTCCATGGCTATATAGTCAGCCAGTCCTTCATCAAGAATCTTTTTCAGCATTTCCGGATGATTTCCGTTGGTATCGACTTTGGTTTTATATCCAAGCTGACGTATATCCCTTAAAAGCTGCAGCAGGTCTCTGTTAAGCATAGGCTCACCACCTGTTACCGCCACTCCTTCCAGAAGTCCCTGACGCTTTTTAAGGAAAGAAAGCAGCTGCAGGTCATCCAGCTGCGCAGGTGCAGTTCCGTCTATCAGTTCCCAGTTATGACAAAAAGGACAGCGAAAGTCGCACCATCCCAGAAAGATGGTGCAGGCAACTTTTCCCGGAAAATCCAGAAGTGTCATTTTCTGTAATCCATGAATAACCATTTCGACCTCTGAATGCTTACGATTCGGAAATTTCTCCCGCCGCCTTCATTCTGGCAATCTCCTCTTCCTGAAGAACCCTGTAAGCCACCTTGCCTACCAGAGTCTTCGGCATCTCGTCCTTGAATTCTATATCATACGGCATGGCATACTTGGCTATATTTTTGCGACAGTACTCCATCAGTTCCGCCTTGACTTCCTCACTTTTCTCAATACCGGGTTTTAATGTGACAAAGGCCTTGGCCTTCTCCATCCTGTAGGCATCAGGAACACCGATTACACAGCTCATCTGAACCTTTTCGTGAGCATCCAGAATGTTTTCGATCTGTGCAGGATATACGTTGTATCCCGAGGAAACTATCATTCTCTTGGCTCTTCCTCTGAAGTAAATGAAACCCTCGTCATCCATTACACCGAGATCACCGGTATAAACCCATGTAAGCCCGTCAGAATGCTTACGTAAAGTCTGGGCCGTCTCATCCGGATGGTTCATGTATTCCTGCATTACAGTAGGACCGGCAAGCAGGATTTCACCCTCTTCTCCGTACGGAAGTTCATTTTCCGTTCCGGGTTCGACTATCTTGATGAATGTATCCGGGAACGGAACACCGATACTTCCTTCTTTGAACATATGAGGCGGAGTAAGGCAGCAGGCCGTTACTGTCTCCGTTGTTCCGTAACCTTCACGCACCTGAATGGACGCATTGTGGTCATAAAGGAATTTATCAAATTTCTTTTTCAGCTCGATAGAAAGTGAATCTCCTCCCGAGAAAACACCCTTAAGCGAACTGAGGTCCGCCTTCTCCATTGACGGAAGTCTCAGGAGTGCTTCATACAAAGTAGGAACACCTGCTATAAAATTACAGCGATACTTGACAATCTGTTTTGCGTATGTTTTTGCCGTAAATCTCGGAATCAGTATACATCGTCCTCCCTGACTGAGCATTGTATGAATGCATACACCAAGTCCGAAGCCATGGAACAGAGGCATAGCAGCAAGCATCTTGTCTCCGACTCTGAACATCGGATTTGCCGCCATAACCTGTACTCCCAGTGAATTAAAGTTTCCGTTTGAGAGAACAATACCTTTTGTTGTTCCCGTTGTTCCGCCGGAATAAAGGATCACTGCCGGATCATCGGCCTTGCGGGAAACTCTGTAATTATAGAAACATGCATTGCTGAGTCTCATAAACTCATTCCATCTGATGACAGGCGCATCCTTCGGTATCTTCTGTATCTTTCTTCCTTCGGTAAGCATATAGCCTGCGCGTATGGGTTTCGAAAGCTCATCTTTGACACTTGCGATAATGATGTTTACGACATTGGTATTATTTCTGATACTTTCAAATTTGTTGTAAAACTGATCAAGAGTTATTGCCGTAATGGAATTTGACTCGTTCAGATAGAACTCTATCTCCTTTTCCGCGGAAAGAGGATGTATCATGTTACAGATACCGCCTACAAGATTAACCGCATAGAACATATAAATCGCCTGGGGGCAGTTCGGCAGTGCGATCGTAACTTTATCGCCCTCGCGGATTCCTATCGTCTTCAGTGCCTTTGCACAGTTGTGAATTTCCTGTACAAGCTGTGCATAGGTCGTCGAGCTTCCCATAAAATCAAATGCGACATTATTCGGGTATTTGGCGGCAATAAGTTCAACTGCCTCAACCATTGAACCTTCAAAATAATCAAGCTCCAGCGGAATTCCCTCTGTATGGCCTTTCCATGGCCTCTTTGCAGTTATTTCCTCAGTTGTAAATCTCATATTATATCTCCACATTTTCGCCGAAAGGCTTTTCTAACAGTTCCGGGTTTTCTATAAGTTTTTTGATAATCCGGATTGATTTTGCATAATAATAACCGTCCGCTATTCTTTCATCAATCGTGATTCCTACCTCCACACTATCCTTCATCGTCACGTTACCCTGCCCGTCATAATACGGACGAAGCTTTCTTTCTCCGATTACGACAAATAATGAAGTCGTGCCCCAGTTGGAAAGATGGTGATAACCGGCCTGCAGTTTGATTGAACCGAGGTTTGAAAAGAATACTGTGGCATAATCCGGATCGCTTGCAATAAGAGAGGCCGGTATCCATCCGTGTTTGTCCAGAAATCTGATAACAGCAAACAGAAATTTGGTTAAAAACCTCGGGAGCTTCCTGAATACTTCCATGAAATCATCTGTTGATTTCTCTTTCTTATCGCCCTTTTCACCGGCTTCCTCTACTCTGACGCGATGAATCTCTTTGTAAATATCATTACGTATAGACTCCAGTGTAGTATTCTCATCTGCCTTAATGAAAGTCAGTCCCTCTTCCCCGTTGTCCTTAAATTCTCTTTTTACTACGAAACCGCAGCTGATAATATCCCTCTGATAATAATTCTTATTGACATAGAATCTGTTAAGCTTCGGTCTGAGCACTATCATTTTCATGACAGCAGCAACAATTATCTGAAACAGCTTATATTCGAATTCAGGGTTTTCTGCATTCTTATCTGCCAAATATGCATCTACGTTTGTCAGATCAAACTGTTCCGAAATAAAAGCTTCATTATCCGCTCTGTTCGGATAGATCATCGGCATGATAAGATGCATCGCATCACAATCTCTGAGCAAAGTCGCATCCGGCCTGTCACCCCATCTCTTTTTCTGTTTTTCCATTTGGCCTTCTTTCTGTGGAATGCCTGACTGCATAACAGTCACTTCCCATTTTATTCCAGATACAAAAAAGTGCGGGTGACAGGACTTGAACCTGCACGATCGCTCACAAGAACCTAAATCTTGCGTGTCTGCCAATTCCACCACACCCGCGCTGCAAAAACTAAAATATGCCAAATGTCTTGGCATATAAAATGCCGGTGGCGGGACTCGGACCCGCACGCCATTGCTGACAACAGATTTTGAGTCTGTCTCGTCTGCCAATTCCGACACACCGGCTGAAAAATAACAAATATATTTTACAATATATATTTTTAATATGCAACTTGTATACCAATATATTGTATACAAAACTACATAATTCTCTATTGAAGTAGAGCAGTCACTCTGTTACAATATTCATTAAGAAGAAAACATCGAAGCAAAAAATCAGGAGGCAGATAATGGGACAGGTTTATATTAACACGCACCCACTGGTACAGCACAAAATCACTCTTTTAAGAGACAAAAGCACCGGAACCAATGAATTCCGTAAACTGGTCGGAGAAATCGGTATGCTCATGGCATATGAAGCGCTCTCGGATCTTCCGACAAAAGAAATAGAAGTTGAAACACCTATCGAAAAATGCAATTCACCTGTGATAGCAGGAAGAAAGCTCGCTATCGTTCCTATCCTCAGAGCAGGTCTCGGAATGGTCGACGGAATCCTTTCTCTTGTTCCTACAGCAAAAGTAGGTCACATCGGTATGTATCGTGACCCGAGAACTCATCTCCCGGTTGAGTACTACTGCAAGCTTCCGGATCCTATTGAGGAGCGTACGATAGTCGTTACCGATCCTATGCTCGCTACAGGCGGTTCCGCAGCAGATGCTATCGAACAGATCAAGAAAAAGGGCGGAAGAAAGATCAAATTCATGTGCATTATCGCCGCACCTGAAGGACTTAAATTACTTCAGGAAAAGCATCCTGATGTTCAGATATATGTAGGTCACCTCGATCGTCAGCTGAATGATAACGCTTACATCATGCCGGGTCTCGGAGATGCAGGCGACAGAATATTCGGAACAAAATAAAATATAACTGACACCATAAAAATCCGGAGCACACAACTCCGGATTTTATATTTTATCTGATAGGAAATTACTCCGCATTCAGTTTTGCATATTCTTCTTCAACCAGATTGACCAGTGTATCAATTGCAGTATTGACCAGCTTCTCACCGAATTCATACGTTGCGTCTCTAGGATCAAATACAACACAGTCATTTTCCGAACGTTTACCCTCAAATACAAAGTCATCGGCAATACCGTAATCTGTATATTTAAGCGGAACCTCACGGGGAGGATATTCATCCAGTTTTACATCATCCGGTCTGATGTAACACATAAGTGATGTCTCGCACTTTGTTCCGTGTCCGAAATCAACAGGCGGCTCATCCTTTGGCTGTATTACAGGCATCATTGTGATGACCTTGCTTGAAGTTTCATTTGAAAACTCCGTACAGAGCCTTCTGAGGGATCCTGTCTGTCCCCATGCACCGTGTCCGTTAACGATTACGATAAGCTTATATCCCGTCTGAACAAGAAATCTGAGCTGTTCTCTTATCATCAGTGCAAAGAGTTCTTCCCTGGCGTAAAAGCTCTTTAAATTCGTCTTCGGAACATCCATTCCGAGAACATACATATCCTCCGCATTCTCAAATCCCTTGGCTTCCAGGATATATGCCGGTCTGTCGCATTCCGTTCCGAAGAAAAGTGTAGGCATAACAACACCGCCTGTTATCTGAGCTGCCTTTCTTGCACAGAATTCCGCCATAAGGGGATCTGTTCCGAACGGCATTGCCGGTCCGTGCCACTCAAGCGGCCCGACAGGCAGATATACTACAGATTTTCTGTCTCTTTCGGAGATTATCTCATCCGGCCTTAAAAACTCCATCTGAACTGTTCTCATTTCAATTCTCCTTTTCAGAATAATCTTATTTATCTATCATATGAATATTAAGATGGTTATATGTCATTTCGATATCGTACTTAGCGAACTTATCACTGATTCTGTCCAGTATATTAAGCTTCGCACTAAGAAAATCCCCGTTCTTTGTCCAGAAGTACAATGTATATTCTATAGAGCTTTCTCCGTACTGTGTAATAAATACTGAAGGAGCCGGATCTGAAAGAACTGTCTTTTCATCCGTTATAGCTTCCATAAGTGCCTTCTTGACAACTTCCTTTGATGCCTCATAGGACGCAGTTACGACTATGTTTGTTCTTCTTGTGGTATTGGCAGTATAGCTCTTTACTTTTGATGATGAGATATCTTTGTTCGGCACTGTGATGACCTGATTATCAAGAGTTTCTATCTTGGTATGTGCCAGATGCATCTCCTTAACGGTTCCTTCAACTCCTCCTACCTCAATGTAATCTCCGATTTTGAAAATCTTGGCTGTCATCATGACAATGCCGCCGGCAATATTGGCGAGAATATCATTTAATGCAAGTGTGATACCCAATGAAAATGCCGTCACAATGGCAATAAGAGAGGTTGTATTAATGCCAAGTGCGGAAGCGGTAATCAGCACTATAATGACAGTGAGTGTAATATCAATCACCTTCTCAATCAATGTCTGAACTCTGTCGTTAAGGCTGGATTTGCCTATGATTTTTTTAATAGCTTTGTTCAGAAGCTTTTTAATCAAAAGGCAAACTATCAGAACTACGATCGCGGAAATTATCTTTCCGATTGAGAATCCACCTATTTCCGCATTGAGAAATTTGTTCACATTAACATGCTCCATTACGGCGCTTTCTTCCATTACATCAGAGACAGCTGTCTCAACTGCTTCACCCATTTTTTCTTTTCTCCGTTCTGTATTTTATAATCAGGCAAAATCTGTTCTTCGATTATTTCTGCATATATTCTAATGCTATACTGACCATTGTTTCAATTCCTTTTTCGATAAGTCCGTCCGATGGTGCAAAATTACATTGATGCAATGTTGCGGTATCGCTGTCATTTTCTCTTGTCCCGAAACAGTAAAGTCCGGAGGGTGCCAAATGTGCATATTTGGAGAAGTCTTCCCCTATCATCGAAGGATTCATGAGGTCAACTGCAGTCATTTCCTCCGGCGAATTCTCAATTCCCTTTCTTATGATCTCAATAATTCCGGGATCATTGTTCGTTGCATCATATGACCCTTTATAGACTATTTCGCAGCTTCCTCCCATGCTTTCGGAAATGCCGTCACAGATGGCTTTGATTCTTTCTTTGACCTCAGCCCTGAACGCCTCATTGGTATTTCTGAGTGTTCCTGCCAGCACGACTTTATCTGCAATAATATTATAAGCTGTTCCTCCGTTTATCTGACATATGGAAAGGACGGTTCTCTCAAACGGCGAAGCATTTCTTGATTTGATTGTCTGCAGTGCAGTAATGATATGAGAAGCAATCACGATTGCGTCAACGCCTTTTTCCGGGTAAGATCCTCCGTGTGCTGCTTTTCCGTGAACCGTTATTTCGAATCTGTCGGTTGCTGCCGTAAGCACACCGCTTCTGAGACCGATTTCACCGACTTTAAGTTCCGGCCACATATGCTCACCTATTACCGCGTCCACCCTGGGATTATCCATACAGCCTTCCTGAATCATCTTTATTGCGCCCTGATCAGGTCCGCTTTGCTCTTCTGACGGCTGAAAAATCAGTTTGACCTTACCGCAGAAAGAATCCCTCATATCATTCAATACCGCTGCCGTACCCAGAAGGATCGATGTATGCATATCATGACCGCAGGCATGCATGACTCCGATATTAACTGACGAGAACTCAAGTCCTGTTTTCTCCGCTATAGGAAGCGCATCGAAATCCGCACGCAGTCCCAGACATTTTCCCTGTCCCTCTCCGTCTATGACAGCCGTAAGTCCGTATGAACCATCATAAGTCCGGACTTCAAGGCCCATTTCTTCAAGGGTCTTTCTGATAAATGCGGAAGTTTCCTTCTCCTTCGTGCTCACCTCCGGATGCGCGTGCAGCCAGTGTCTCCACTGTATCACATCCCCGATATACTTTTGAGTAATACTTTTTATCCTGCTCATTCTATACCTCTTAAAAGCTTTTCTTCTGTGTCATCGCGTTGAGCCTTTTTGCCCAGGCATTATTCATATTAAACATTAAACGGATCTGTCCATACTTTTATGCCTGTATATTCATGTGACTGTTTTTTTCCTTCGAGCACCCCGCATACGGCATGTGCCAGTGCCTCCTGCTCGACCTCGCCCGGAAATACGGTTACGTCTGCTATCCATCCGCATTTTTGTCTGATCATGTCTATTATATCATCAAATCTTACCAACCCTCCGGTCAGAATGATGCTGTCAACCTTTCCGTCCATCACAACCGCCATTTCACCGATATATTTACAAATCTGATAAATCATCGTGTTCCATATTACCTTCGCATATGCATCACCGGCCTCAACAAGCTTATGAACCCTATCTGCATCAGATGTTCCGAAATGGTTTACAAATCCTCCGGCCCTGGAGCACATTATCCTCATCTCATCGACAGTATGTCCCTGATCAAGATACTCCAGCACACCCAGTACCGGTATGCTGCCGAGTCTGGTCGGTGTAAAAGGCCCGTCGCCTCCCGAGCCCTCATTGGAATCCACCATCTTCCCGTGCTGATGAGCGGTAATCGTTATGCCCCCGTCTATATGGCAGATAATGAAGTTGCAGTCTTCGTACTGCCTTCCCAGTGACCGGGCATATTTCATCCCTATTCCTTTTTGATTCAGAACATGAGTCTGAGCCTTGCGATATATGCCTTTGATACCTGTGTATCTCGCATAATCACATAATTCATCGACGTTGGTCGGATCAAGCGTAAACATCTGTCCGCCGTATTCACTGCACAGCTCATACGCCAGCATTACCCCGAGTTTAGCAGGATGATCACTACCCCCGACTGCATTGGCAGTATCATTATAAAGTCTTTCATCGATAGGCATGACTCCTGCCTTTTGTGTATAAGCACTTCCTCCCCTGCCTACAAAAACATCGACGGAATGAATATCTATATCATGCTTTTTCAGCAATTCCAGAATCACCTGTTTCCTGAAGGGCACCTGATCATTGACTGCAGGAAATGACAACAGTACCGGCGCGTCATGAAAAATGCTCTCGGTAAATACACACTCCCTGTCATCAAAAACACTTATCTTTGTCGATGTCGACCCCGGATTTATTATCAGTAATCTGTGTTCTGCCATCATTGCTCTCCAAATTCTTTATTATATAGCTCATTCAGAATTCCCACGCTTCTGTCAACTATCTTATCAAGTGCGCCGGGCTCCATCTTGTTCCAGTAGGTATGCAGCGGATGTGCCTCCAGACCTCCGCGAGCACAGCCTTCTCTCGTAGGTATATAACCTACATACTTGTTTGCCATGTGTCCGACAATCGTAAGCAGAGCCGGTGACTCCATCTTGAGTTTCAGCTGCCCCTCCGAAAACGGCTCACCCGCAAGTCCGACTATTGCCAGATCGCCGATTCTGAATACCTGGACAGGATACATAAATACCGGCTCACGCTTTCTCTGAAGCTCAACACAATATGAGCTTGCCGCATAGAACCAGTCTACATCGAGTGATCCGTCTTCTGCATACTTCGGCTTGCTGATATCTTTTCCCAGTATTTCATTATACTGATCTTTTCTCCACTGGGGCATCTCACGATAATCAAGAGGAAGCCATTCCAGTCTGGCATCCAGGATCGCTTCTTCACGGTTCTTATAATCCATCGCCTTTACCAGCTTTTCACTCATATCCGCAAGCTTTCCGGACATCTTTACCGCATCGGTGACCATATCCGCCTCATAGGGATCAATAGGATTGGTATTGCCGCAGCAGCCGTTGATCGTGATCGGCAGCTTATCTGTACCGAATCTGTCCTGCATCATCTGAGCCCACACTCCCGGCCAGTCGGCACTTACGTCATAATAAGTATCGGGATTACAGTATGCATTGACCGGATGACATGTAAAATGCAGCATCATGGATTCTATATTTCCGCCTTCGTCCGCAAATGATGTAACAAGTACTTCATTGTCTATAGGACCTTCCTCATGGGACATATAGTCCGGCCCGAACGGATTGTTTTCGGAAGTATTATCCATAGGAAAAGGCATTATGACGTCTCCCTTTTTCCACGCTATCCCGACCTTGTATGAAACTTCTGTGTCGATAGTTTCTTCCTGATTCTCTCTGCAGATTATTCTTCTGTTAAAGGACAGCCCGCGAACCATAGCACGTTTTGTCTGCATGTAAAGAGGCTTCACATTTTTCTCTGCCGCAGCCGCTGCCCGAACCGCCTGCTGTGCCGCCATGTCAAAGAATGCTTTTTCTCCTCCGCGTATATATTCTCTGTCAGCAGGTATATCCAGCGGATAATCGGGGTCAATATTAAAGTAGCCAAGTCCCGGGGCTGAATGAGTCTGAGTACCCATGATCATAATATGCTCTCTCGGGATGCTAAGCTCTTTCATTATTCCGTCTGCGATTCTGTCTGCATAATCATCCGTAATAATTGTCACATCCATTTCAATGATGACAAGTGTAATATCTTCCGACCTGAAGACTGCAGCCTTTGCGTAAAGCTTATCAAGCACATTTCCTGACGGTCTGTGCACACCTGCACCACTGCCTGCAAGATGAGTTCCCTGCTTCGGTGTAATATCCATCGCAGCAAATCCTGCATTCACTTTTCCGCCTACTGTTATTCCCATACTTTTCCTCTTACTATCCGCTTATATTATGATGTGAGTTCCAAAAATCGATTACGAATCGTTTCGTGCTGCGCACTCTCAGTTATCTGTCAGCTCAAAGATCTGTCAATGATCTTCTTCATGTTATTACCGAGTATTTCTGTCAGCCACTCATCAGGTATATCCATCGAAAGCAGTCTTCCGAGCTCCCATGCGACATCATGCACTACGGTATCCGTTCCGAAAACAAGCCTGTGATAATCAATGTATTTTAATGACTCCTCGACCGGAATATCCGTTGTGAAGCTTCCGCAGAATTCAAATACGATATTCTTATATTTCGGATCCTGTGCAATCCTGTGACACATTTCGCGTCCCTTTGAAGGTCCGCCCATATGCCCGATGATAAATGTCATATTCGGATATTTCTGAGATACCTCCGCTATGTTATCCGCAGATCCGAACGGGTCTGCCCATGAATGGATCAGAATATAAAGCTTATGAGCATCCGCCCATCTGAATATATGATCCAGTCTCTCATCACGGATATCTACTCCTATATATCCCGGGATCATCTTAAGTCCCTTGAAATATCCTCCTGCGAATGCCTGCTCCAGCACCTCATCAGTATAAAGTTCTGCATAGACCGGATTGATTACATAGTTCCCATGGAAACGGTCTTTACGGTTCCCGACAGCTTGTTCCAGTTCTTTATTTCCTCTTACCGGAGAGCCGAAAAGTTCCGACTCCGACTGTGAACAGACTTCGTCGATTCCGAAGCGGGCCATATCTTCCTCAAATTCTTTTATCTGTCCGTCGAATTCATTACACGGTATGATCCAGCTTCTTGCAAACGGCCCGATATGAGTATGTGCATCGATGACATGTGCCTTGGTTACTCCCTTACCGTCAATAAAATCGTTCCAGAATGTATTGCCTACCGTATTAGAAAGACTGCACATGCCGGCTTCTGCTTTTCTGCGTCCTGCTTCGTTAAGAAGACCGGCAAAAGTATTCCAGGCAACATCGTCCATCTGCTGCTGCGATATATGCGCATATGCAAGTCCTGCTATAGCTGCTCCGTTGTGACACTTCGCTCCGAGCCCGAATACAAGTCTTCCCTCACCGGCCTCATTCTGAGTGATCTTTATCGCATCTCTCGTGTGAAGCCATGATATATCCATGTATACGTTATCTGTTCTTGCAAGAACATCCAGCATATGTGAAAACTGCCACCACATGACTTTTCTGACGACAAAATTTATTTCGGGAAAATGCCCGGCCGCCGTAACCAGCATTTCAAGATCCATGGAAGGAGCTCTGTCAGGTGCATTGATGACATCGTTCAGTTCTGTCACATCAACCAGCACGACGGGTTTATATGCCCTGAACTTCTCAAGCACTCTTTCGATTTCCACAATGGTATACCGGTTGGTTTTCGGAAAAAGTACAAGACAGCTTACCTCACCGCTTTTTAAAGCTTCTTCAACCGACTCTATCTCTCCTTCTCCTGCAAGCATACTCGGATTGACAGCAAATGCCGGGATGATCCGTCCGGCATATTCAGGATTTGCCTTAATATCCTCCATGAGATATCTGTTTCCGTGAACAGGGTGAAGGTCTCTTGCAAGATTATGATAAACGACAGACTGGCCTATACCCAGTCTGTCCATATGTGAAATCAGATCAGAAAGCTCCGGAAACTCCGGTGCCGCATATGCACCTCTTCCGTATGCTCCGTTAACATTGATATAGTATGGACTTTTCATTTCTGCCTCCGCTTATGGTTCACATGTGTTCTTATTATCATACAGTTTTGTGTACCTGAAATCCGATGGAATATCCAGGTCCCGGTACACTTTCTGTTTGTTGTCTGCAACTATCTCATCTATTTTATCAAAAAGATTGTTGCCGTAACAGTCCATATCGACAACAAAA
Source organism: Lachnospiraceae bacterium (assembly GCA_030531245.1). Classification (GTDB taxonomy): domain Bacteria; phylum Bacillota; class Clostridia; order Lachnospirales; family Lachnospiraceae; genus Darwinimomas. The sequence goes on along the minus strand of JAUNOA010000002.1, from coordinate 63,277 downwards.
GGTCCGAGTTCATTTAAGACAAAATGCCACGGTGCCTCTATCGATCCCATCTCTTCAAAGAGATCAACCCCTTCGATGCTGATGGACTTAAGCCATAACAGCGGGCTTACGCTTCTTGGTGATACATGAACGCAATGAAACTTTTTCATTGCCTTTGAAGTGTTATCTCCCATTGTCGTCTTTCCGCAGATAAGCTTAAGGTTCCATTTCTCAACGGAATCTGCTCCCCATTTCTCAAACCTTATGCTTGAAGTCGGCATAAAACTCATCAGTTCCCATCCGTCTTCTCTTTTCACAACTATCGGACCGTTATGTATAAGTATGCTTCCTTCCTCAGGTATAAAGGGCAGTTCATGTCCTTCATCGAATATATATCTCTGCAGTTTTGATCTGCAGGTAAATGCAGGTCCTGAGAGATAAACCGTATCTCCGATGTGAAGCTGTAATACATCTTCATCCTGAAGCGGAGCGGTCAGATGATATTCTGCCATTATTATTCCTCCTTGTCTTATCTGTCACCGAACCAGTTGGCGCACGCAAGCTTTATAATACTGTCATCCGCACTGATTCTGTAAGTCGCTCTTCTTGCCACCATACAATTACAGCTTATAGCAACAACTATTCCTGCAATATGTGTATATGCATATTCAACATTCACTGCCAGTGCTGAAGTGCTGCCTCCGGCACCGAGGATTCCGAAACCAAGCCCGTTGATTCCCTTATACAATCTTTCTTCAATCGTCCTTATATTCTCTTCCGGATGATGCGAACCCACAAGTCTTAAACATGCCGCTTCTTTTGCCAGATTTGCAGCAACATTGGCTGTTCCTCCGATTCCCACACCGACAATTGAAGGAGGACATATCGCACCTGCTCTTGCCGCATCGGCAAATGCATCGATTACGAATTTCTCTATCCCTTTAGTACCATCTGCAAATGCTACAACTTTCTGCCTTGTTCCACCGAAGCACTCCGATCCTCCACCCTTTGCGCAGTATGTGATTTCAATTGAATCACCGGGAACAAACTGATATGTAAAATCCGGAATGTTGGCTCCAATATTATCACCCGGATCAAAACCCGTAAGCGGATGCTTCATGGTTTTTCTGATATAACCTTCTTTTGTTGCTCTGCGGACGCCATCACGTATTGCCTCCTCAAGTGCCATAAACCCGCCTTCTATCTGTGCTTCATTTCCGGCTTTGATATAAAAAATCGGCCAGCCTGTATCAGCACATGACGGACGCTCATATTCCTCTGCCAGTTTAATACTCTCCAAAGTCTTTTCCAGTCCATCCCTTGCTCCTGAGTCGGATTCCCTTGAAATTGCTTTAATGAAAGCTTCCCTGACATCTGAGGAAATGTCAGTCGACCCGCTTTTAATTGCCTGAAAAGCGGCTTCTTCAATTCTTTTTGATGTTATCATAAATCAACCTCCATCTCCATGAGCGGAGCATGCTGCTGTGCGCCGTATACATCTCTTTCTCCCAATGCCCCTGAAGCAATCGGTCTTACAAGGGTTGTCTTGATTGCTCTGGCTACCGGGTATTCTATGATATCAATGATGGTATCTCTGTCTATTCCGTATATTTCCGCAATCCTGTCTTTTGTAATTATCTTTGATCTGCTTGCCTTTTCAAACATTTCATCATCTGCAAATATCACGTCAAGTGTAAGTTCAAACGGTCCCGAATTTTTTGAACGGATTATTTTTGCGACATCTTTAAGCTTTCTCATAATTAAATCTCCTCTCCGTTACAAAATTCGATAAATGTTCTCGGGAACAGTTCTGCCGGGTCAGCATTTTCCAGCAGACTGTATGCAGAAAAATTGAACACCTCTCCTACAGCGATATCCGAAGGTGAAAAAGGAAATGCAAGATTACCTGCTGTGGCTATTCTTCCTTCATATCCGTAATGAAGCATGGTTGAACGGGCTACGGAGCAGACTGTGTTGGCATGCTCCTGGGTATCTGCGACTGCATCAATAACAATTCCTATTTCATGCGAAGTGATTTCCTTCAGTGGTTCCAGTGCACCCATTACTCCGTTCTTACCATAGACGATGAAATCCAGATTGTACTCTATTCCCGTTCCTGATATGTTCTCGGCTGTTCTTTTTTTCACTCCGTCAAGGATTTCATCGATATGTGATATAAATATCGAATCGCGGTTTCCACAGATTGAAATAGTACGGAATCCGACAGATTTTACACCTTCCAGCTTAACATTCTTTTTTTTCTGCGGAATGAATTTTGAACCGTATACTCGTACTCTTCTGGCAGTCTCCTGAACAAATCTGCAGTCATGAAGATTAAGTGTTCCTCCGGGACCCGGAAGCATGTATGGATTGGATTTTTCGTAAAGTGTATGGGCTGCAACAGAAGTAGTAGTACAGATTCTTCCGGATGCACACGGTTCCACGGCAAAACTGTCCTCATAAAGATATCCCATTATGCAGTCCGATGCACTTCCCGGAACTGCTGCGATACATGAGCATTCAAGAATCTTTCCAAGGTGCGTTGCCAGTGCTTCACTGTATCCCTTTCTTATCGGATCAGCAGCAAAAGCCGATGGATCATATGCTCTTCCGCAGAGCACCACCTGTGCACCCTGATCCAGTGCCTTTATTATGGATTCAACTCCCATCTGAGCAACAATGCGACGACATCCCTGTATATCTTCGGGCGTTACCTGTGGTGCCGCACCGAGACGTACAATATTGCCTTTATTGCATTCTTCAATCAGGAATTCTTTATCGAACTCTGAAGAAATTGCTGCCATCCTGAATGAATATCCATTCTCCCTGGCCAATTCCCTGAGTATTCCTATTTCTCTTTCAAGATGAGGGGTTCCTCCCGATCCTCCGCAGGATCCTATTATCATCGGAATCCCCAGTTCAAGAGCTCCTTTAAGCATCAGACCCATATCTCTTTTTACCGCACTTGGAGTGGTAAACGGCTTTCCTGCTCCCAGGTAATAAGGACCCGGATCTGTAGATCCTGCATCACACGCGATAAGGTCCGGCTTTTGTGCCATTCCTATATTCCAGCTTTCTTCCGGGAATCCATATCCCACTATTCCCGATGGTGAGAGTATTCTGTATTCTTTCAGCATTTATTTCATCTCCTGACTGTTTTTATCAAAATTTCTGCATATCTGAATATCTTTGGTTGCAATTACATCTACTCCCAGAGACAGTACATTGCTTATTATCACCTGCCCGCGTTTGACCGGTGCATCTGTTTCTGCTTTCTGTATTTCAGATTCTACTTCAAATATCTTTTCTTTCGGTATTACTCCTGTCAGTCTCACGCTTACAAGCGGCAGTTCTCCTCCGTTGACTTTTACAAGACTGGCAAAATTTCTCCTGGGAGCGCTTATTTCTTCTCCGGCATACTCCAGTCCCCTGGGGCAGGAGTATCCTTCGCAGCTTATGAGTTTATTTCCTTCATGCTTTACATCCATCAGGCATCCGTTCGGACACATGATGCATACTATCTGGCGCTCGGTATCCGACTCCGCTTTTCCCGGAAGGTATTTCGGCTTTGGTATGATGAACCTGTCCAGGTCTACCGCTGCCTTTGCCCCTGAGAGTGCACCATCCAGATATGCTTTCACAGCTTCCGCTATCCTCTCAGCCTCAACGGAAACATTATCTACAAGGTCATAGACCTTGAGTGCATTCCCTACAGCAAAAATTCCCGGAACGCTGCTCTGTCCGTAGGCATCTATCTTAGGACCCTGTGTCCTGGGATCAAGTTCGACTCCTGCCATGAGAGAAATTTCATTTTCCGGAATAAGCCCTACGGAAAGTATCAGCGTATCGCATTTGATTTCTCTTTCACTTCCGGCAACCGGATTAAAGTTCTCATCAACTTCGCTCACCACAACCGACTCTAAACGGCTTCGTCCTTTGATTCTCGTCACCGTTGTATTCAGGTACAGCGGAATATCATAATCATTCAGGCATTGCTCTATATTTCTCGGAAGTCCTCCGGGGTATTTCGCTATCTCATATACTCCAAGAACCTTTGCACCCTCAAGGGTGAGCCTTCTTGCCATTATAAGCCCTATATCTCCCGAGCCAAGGATAACTATATTTTTACCTATTGCTTCATTTCTGATATTTATGTAATTCTGAGCGACTCCGGCGGTAAATACTCCGCTTGGTCTGTCTCCGGGTATGCTCATGGCACCTCGGGGTCTTTCTCTGCATCCCATAGCCAGAATGACTGCATCTGCTTTGATATGCACAAGTCCTTTTGATGTATCGGCTGTAATCTCTTTATCACCCGTAAGATTGATAACCATACAATCTGTAAGATATTCTATTCCGTATTCATGTACTTTATCTATGTATCTTCCGGCATACTCCGGTCCGGACAGAGCTTCTCTGAATCTTGCCAGTCCGAATCCGTCATGGATGCACTGATTAAGTATTCCTCCCAGTCTGGGCTCTCTTTCAAGGATTATTATATCTTTCACACCTGATTCATACAGTTTTACCGCAGCAGAAAGTCCGGCAGGTCCTCCTCCGATAATGGCGGCTTTTTTCTTCAACATTTCCATCATCTCACCCTGCCCGTAAATATATAGGCACCTTTCCTGTTATAGATCACTTCTTCGGGTTTACATCCTGTTTCCTGCTGAATCAGATCGGTTACTCTCATCTGACAATAACCGCCCTGACATCTGCCCATCATTGTCCTGCATCTGTATTTGATTCCTGTCACGGTGTGCACTCCGAGAGGATTATTGATGGCAGCCAGAACTTCCGCTTTGGTTATAGTCTCACATCTGCAGATTATCTCACCGTAATCGGGATTTTCTTCTATAAGTTTCGCCTGCTCTTCGGGAGTTTTGTCCCTGAAGGTCACGATGCCTTTTCTGTACGGGTTGAAATCAGGATCAGGAACAAGCTTGCATACTTCTCCAAGCAGCCCGGCGACTTCTCTTGCTATAGGCTGAGCACTCGTAAGTCCCGGCGATTCGATTCCTATCAGATTGATTGCTCTGGGAGTTTCTTCACGTCTTTCGATTACAAAGTCATGATATCCTCCCTCGGATTTTGAAACCAGCTTCGGTCTGATACCTGTAAAATTTCTTATGAACATGTCTCTTGTCAGATACGGGAAGATTTTTAATCCGTCCCTTATCAGCATTTCAAGAACATCTTTTTCTGTGGCATAATCCTCCGTATCATCTATATATTCATTGCTGGGGCCTACGAAAACATTGCCTTCAACGGAAGGCGTAAGATGTATTCCAAGCCCGCCTGTCTTAATGTTCGGTACGGGATAAGCAGGTACAGGAAGTTTTGCTCCGAGTTTTTTATCAAAGATATAGTATTCTCCCTTGCACGGATAGATAGTGTATTCATCAGTTCCCAGCATACGCGCTATCTTATCCGAGTAAAGCCCTGCGCAGTTAATAACATACTTTGCTCTGAAATCTTCCGTACCGGCTGTTATAATATACTGTCCATCATTGTCACTGATACCTGTTACTTCATGCCCGAAGAAAAAATCCACTCCGTTCATACAGGCATTCTCGGCCAGAGCTATCGTGTATTCAAAGGGGCTCAGTATCGCTGTGCTTCCCGACCACATGGCAAACTCGCCCTCTACATAAGGAAGCTTTGACTTGATAAACGCTTTATCTACTATCTTAAGTCCAGGAACTCCGTTTTTCTCTCCCTGCTCCTTAAGCTGCTCGAGCTTCTCTCTGTCCTCAGGAGTAAAGCCGACAATAAGTTTTCCCGTTCTCCTGAACGGAATGTCCAGTTCTGCGGCAAGTTTATCAAATCCTGCATTGCCTTCAACACAGAATCTTGCCATCTTTGACCCGGGTTTATTGTTAAATCCTGCATGCAGCACTCCGGAATTTCTTGCACTTGTTCCGCAGCATACATCCGGCATTTTTTCAAGAACAGCTGTTTTGAGTTTATATTTTGACAGTTCCCTTGCAACAGATGATCCGATAACCCCTGATCCGATGATTATCACATCGTAGTTTTTATACATAGTCGTCACCTCTGTATAAGCTCTTACTTACTCTTTTGTTATTATACCGCAATACGACGGTCTCCTGCAGGATAATAATACCACCCGTCTCTTGCAGATAACACTTCAAAATAGTATATTATAGGTATATATTGTAATATATACCTGATATCAAAACTTTTATGCGGAGGTATATCATGGAACTGCTTCAATTAAGATATTTCTGCACTGCGGCCCGTATGCTTAATATTTCCCATGCGGCGATATTTCATTCCATTCCGCAGCCTGCTATGAGCAAAACCATATCAAAGCTGGAAGATGAGCTGGGCGTTAAGCTTTTCACACGCCAGAAAAATCACATCTACCTGACATCTGAAGGAAAAGCATTCTATAAAAATGTGGTCAAAGCCTTATCCCTTATAGATGAAGCCTCATCCGGCATACGTTCGGATGCAGCCTGCAATAAAGATAATAATATCAGATTTAATCTTATGATTTCGGCATTGCAGGCTCCCATGTCTGATTTTCTGGCAAGCTTCCATAATAATCATCCGGATATATCATTTGAAACATCCAAATACCCGCTGCATACGGACACAGAAGCATATTATGACCTGTGTATATGTGTGGACAGACCTTCACCGGAATATGATATGTCCATTCCGATAATAACAAGAAACGAAAGCCTGTATCTCGCCGTACCGAATAATAATCCTTTTTCCGCACTGTCACAGATAAGGATCAAGGACGTTAAGGGACTTCCTTTTGTCGCTCTTGTACCGAGTTCGATTCTGGATGCATTTGAGTCGCTTTGCAAAAAAAACGGTTTTGATCCCAATATCGTTATCACCTGTGATGATTTTCAGGGACTTCAGCGATACATCTTATCCGGAGCCGGTGTAACGGTTACTACTTCGTATTCCTGGATGGATATGGCCGACAGGAATTTAAGCTTCATAAAAATGGATGCTGAAATAACCCAGACTATATATGCATACTGGTCGGGGAAAAAGGCGGTTCCCTCTGAATGGAACTTATTATTCGAAAAACTTCTTGAGTTTTGTAAAACCGAATTAAAATAAAAAAGAAGAAACGGCCTTATGACAACAGCTTCTGTCATAAGGCCATCTATATACCGGTATGTATCACATTTTCCCGGAGCAATGCCCGGATGAATGATCACATTTTCCTGCATAATTACTTATTCAGTTCAACCACCGCTTTCCGGATCCTCTCACATGCTTCCACCAGCTGCTCATATGCCGTTGCATATGATATTCTGATATATCCCTCTCCCTCACTTCCGAAAGCCGATCCCGGTACTGTTGCGATTTTTGCTTTTTCAAGCAGATAATCCGATACATCCATAGAACTCATACCGAGTGCCTTGATATTTACCAGAATGTAAAATGCACCCTTTGGATCATTGCAGCTGATACCGTCGATTTCATTCAGCGTCCTGACCAGATAATTCTTTCTGCGCTCATATTCTCGGCGCATATTCTCAACATCATCGTCACACTCCTTAAGAGCGGTGACTGCTGCCTTCTGAACGAAAGAAGAAGCGCATACCGTATTGTACTGGTGTACTCTGACCACAGCAGCGATAAACTCCTTAGGAGCACACATATAGCCGAGTCTCCAGCCCGTCATGGAATATGCTTTGGAAAATCCTCCGAGCTTCATCGTCCTTTCCTTCATACCCGGAAGTGAACCGATACTTGTATGCTTTGCTCCGTCATAAACCAGATGTTCATATATCTCATCTGACAGCACGATCAGATCATGCTTAATGGCAAATGCTGCCACCTTCTCAAGTGTCTCTCCTGAGAACACTCCGCCTATCGGATTACTCGGATCGACTATGACAAGCATTTTGGTTTTTTCTGTCACCAGTCTTTCAAGTTCGTCGACATCTATCTGAAAATCGTTTTCCTCTTTAAGGCTGTATGATACCGGCTTTGCTCCGAAAGCTGTAGGTACATGTATATAGTTTAGCCACACCGGATTCGGAACCAGAACCTCATCCTCCGGGTCAAGACAGGCAAACATACAGTTCCATGTCGCCTCACATACTCCCACCGTCACCAGTACCTCTGACGGATCGTACTGCACACCATTCTTTTTCTTTTCAAATTCTGCGATAGCCGAGCGCAGCTCCGGAGTTCCGTAATTCGATGTATAGAATACATTTCCTTTTTCTATCTCTTCATACGCTGTCTCTTTGACCTTCCGCGGCGAATCAAAATCCGGGCGTCCGATCTCAAGATGTATTATATTATCTCCCGCCGCCTGCATCTTATTTGCTTTTTCAAGTATCGCTCTTATCCCCGAAAACGGAAGAGCTTCCATTCTTTTTGCCGGATTAAATTCCATGTATCTGTATTCCTTCCTGTCTGAATGCTTCACTTATTTTCCGTACGAAAGCGAGTGCTTTGGGTCCGTCACCGTGTACGCACAAAGTATCACCCTGTATCTCCAGTTCCTTGCCTGACAGTCCTGTCACCCTTCCTTCCTTGACCATCCTTATACATCTTTCGATTGCAATATCCTCATCGGTTATCATCGATCCCGGCATGCTGCGCGGGGCCAGTGAAAGATCATCCATCAGTGCTCTGTCCGCAAATATTTCGGAAGCCACTTTCAGTCCCTCGGCTCTTGCGATTTTATCCAGCGCAGAACCTGCGATCGCATATATGATTATATTGTCATCTACTTCGCCTACTGCTTCGCATATTGCGTGAGCCCACTCCTCGTTGAACTGGCTGATCGCACCGTGAGGAACCATATGATGAAGCGGTATCTTCTCTGCTCTTGTAAATGCCGACATGGCGCCAAGCTGATACTTGACATATGATTTTAGTTCCTCCCCGGATACCATCATTTTTCTTCTGCCGAATCCCATAAGGTCCGGAAGCCCCGGATGAGCACCGACATCTGCTCCGTGTTCTTTGGCCATCCTGACGGTCTTTGTCATGACCATAGGATCTCCTGCATGCCATCCGCATGCTATATTGGCAGCAGTCACGTATTTTATTATCTCTTCATCGCATCCCAGCTTATATGCTCCGAAGCTTTCGCCCAGATCACTGTTCAGATCAATACTGTGCATATTCTTCCTCCGCTTTCTTTAATGCGTCCATCTCTCTGATATATAATTCCTCTGCCAGTCCCACACTGACTTCTACAAATCTGACTCTGCATCCGGGCATCGCCTGCGCCAGTTTCGGAAGATCTGTATAAATAACATTTGCTATTTTCGTGTAACCGCCTACACTCTGCCTGTCGGCAAGAAGTATGATAGGTCTTCCGTCTCCCGTGACCTGTATTGCGCCGAATGAAATACCGTCACTGATTATGTTGCAATCCGTGACAAACTCCAGCGGTTCACAGTCCAGTCTGATACCCTGTCTGTCACATTTGTCTGTTACTGTTGCAGAATAGTTAAAAAATTTTCTGATGCCTTGCTTTGTGAATCTGTCATCCTGCGGACCTGTCACAGCCCTGACTGTTATATCCCTGTCATCATATATCCCGACCGGCAGTGTCATCATCCTGACATGTCCGATGCTTACTCCGGTCTGTATCTCATCTCCTGCTTTAAGCTCCCTGCCTTCGTGTCCTCCGAGCCGGTTTTTAAGATCTGCAGCACAGCTGCCCATCACCTGCTTTTCTTTGATTCCTCCGGCAAATGCTATATAGGCTCTGCATCCGCACTTTCTCTTTCCGAAACTCAGCACATCACCTTCCCTGACGCTTAGAGTAGAGTACATTTTTACAGGTCTGCCGTTTATCTCCGGTGAAAGATCGGCACCGGTCACAGCTATAAAATTACTCTTTAGAAACCTCAGTGATGGTCCCAGTATCGTCGCCTCCAATGCAGGTGCTCCCGATTCGTTTCCAACCAGAATATTGGCCAGATGAAAAGCTCTGTGATCCATCGGTCCGGCCGGAGTTACACCGCTTGCCTGATATCCGATACGCCCCTCATCCTGGATCGTAGTCAGCAGTCCGCCATTTTCAACTATGAATCCTCCGACTGACTCATCGGTTTTTCCGGGTTTACTTCTGCGTCGGATTTCGGCAGCATTTTCCTGCTCGTTTTTTATTCTGTCATACTCTTTCTTATCGACGGGTATCAGTCTTACATGATCACCGGATTTGAAGAAAAAAGGATCATCTTTTGTATAGTCTGTAATATTCAGAGGAGTTGAACCGATTATGTTCCATCCGCTCGGCTGTGAAAACGGAGTGATATTTGTCAGGTTTGTCTGAACAACCACCGAATGGGCGGGAATCTCAACTCTCGGAGTCTGTCTTCTCTTAAATGAAAACGGCTCTTCGCTTCTTGCCATATAAGGATGTCCCGGTGAAAAACCCAGCTGATATACATAATATTCATGTTCCGTATGCTTTTTTATAAATTCTTCTGTGCTTATTCCTTCCAGTTCAGCGCAGTCCTCTAAATCAGGTCCTGTCTCGCCTCCGTAATAAACCGGCACTTCTTTGTATGTTTCTGTCGATTCCGCTATCGGTTTCATACGCGCGATACTTTTTCTCAGTTCATCCTCCAGCCCGGTACGCCTTATCACATCCGGTCTGTAATGCACCGAAAGAGCACAGTAAGTAGGAACTGTTTCAATCACTCCTTTGACCGGATTTTCTTCCAGTTCTTTTTTCAGCATCCTGACTTTTGTATTCATTTCGATACTTACTTCGTTTCCGAAGCTTACAGTCACACAGCACTCGCCTGCTGTAAGAAATTTATATGACATTTTTCCCGCCGTTTTATAATAGCCTGAACCGCCGATCTATCTTGCCGGCTGCACGTACCTGATTTATTCCGTTGCCAGCTTCACTGCATTCCTGATCGCTCCGAAAAATGCAGGACCGGCCGATACCAGGAAGTTATTGATACCCTTATTCTGATATCTTTCAAATGCTGCCGTTCCGCAAGGCATTATCAGTTTCTTTCCGTACTTCCTGCATGCCTCGTTTACTTCGGAGATCATTCCCTGAACTTCGTCATCAAAGAAGTCACCGGGTTTTCCGAGTTCTGTAGACAGATCTCTCGGTCCCACCATAACTGCAGCAACTCCCGGATGCGAAGCTATCTCTTCTGCATTCTTTACTCCGAGAGGGCTTTCAATCTGAGCAACTATAAAGTCTTCCATATTTACGTAATCAACGTACTCAGCCGTTGTCATAGGGATGACATAGTTGTTTCCTCTTGCCTGTCCTATCCCTCTTTCACCGCGAGGAGGGAAATATACATACTTCATGACCTCATCAAGATCTGCCGCCTGCTCAATATGCGGGATGATGATTCCGTCAAATCCCTGATCAAGCACGCGACCGATGGAATTGATCTCAAATTCCGGTACACGGATAAGTGTCGGAACATCACATCCCTGGGCGGTTGCCAGCACTCTCTCCATTCCTTCCGGTGAAGCTGCTCTGTGTTCATTATCAAGCACAATATAATGCACTCCTGCCATTGCAGCCATCTCAAGCATCGGGATCTCTGTCCAGTCTGTGATCATTCCTATGCTCGGTTCATTTCCATTAAAAAGTTTTGAAACAGCCATTACTTTACTTCCTCTCATTATCTATTCGTTTACTGAATATAAACAACATCAGTATCAGTGCGGCAATCTGTATTACTCCGTAAATCAGAAAAACATTTATATAACTTCCGGAAACATCATACAGCCAGCTGATCAGAAATGTACCGATAGCTGTAGCAAACATCGTTCCCATCGAGACTCTGGACATATAATGTGCATATTCCGTTCCGTCTGCAAATGTCCTGACTGACATGGGCGGAAGCATGACATTATCTGCTGCCGTAAGTCCCAGTATCGCTGCCGCAATATACAGGAAGATTATATTCTGACCTCCTATTATTGCAAATACCAGGCCGGCAAGGATCAGAAGCATCGTGACTGTGTATACCTTTCTCTCACCGAACTTATCTACACAGACTCCCATTATAGCCTTGACAGTGGTATTTCCTATCATATTTACCGAAACCAGTGTTGCACCTATCATTGATGCAAATCCGCATGTCGTGGCATAGCTCGGAAGCTGCTGCGGTATAGCCGACATGAGATTTGCAAGGATTGCCAGTACAAAGCACATAGTAAATCTGATTGATTTTTCCTTTTTTGAGATTTTATGTCGGTCAAACACCTGTGAACCGGCATCATTTGCCGGAACTTTTCCTGCCATGGCATCTTCTATGGCTTTTCTTCTTTCCGCCTCCAGTTCTTCGGCTCCGTATGGTTTCAGACCAATTTCTTCCGGCGTCTTTCTGGCAATCAGAAGTATGCACGGAACCGCTATCAGTATCGACAGACCTCCCTGAATATAAGTCGCTGTTCTCCACCCGGCACTTTCAATTACAGCCCCGAGTATGGGATTCATCACTGCTCCTCCGATTCCCATCGACATCATGGCTATTCCCAGTGCCATGCCTCTTTTTTTTGCAAACCAGGCATTTATAAGCATCGGTCCGGGAACGTAGAGTAAAAATGCAGAAAAAATACCGGTGAAAACAAAAAGGATACCGAATCCCAACAGAGAGTACATAGCTCCTTTAAGTGCAAAACAAACCGCATATCCGATCAGAGTGACTGTCAGCACTAATTTGATCGGATACCTGGCAAATATCTTATCCACAAACGGTAATGTGAAAAATGCGGCGAGACCGATGAAAATCATCATAAATGTATACTGCGACAGTTCCCATCCCATCTCTTTGATTATCGGCTGGTAATATACGCCATTGCAGTTTACAAGAAATCCCATCGTAGTCGCATTAAGTACACACACAAGTATAAGTATGTACCACGCATAATGTATCTTATTGTTCCTGGTCTTATTTTCCGTCATTTCTTTTCTTCTTTGTCTTTTAGTAATATAAACATGAGTATGATGCATATGAACTGCATCACTGCATAAATGATAAACTCAACTGCATAAGTTCCGCAGAGATCATATATTGCGCTTCCGATATAAGTGATGAAGGCCGTTGACAGCATTGTCCCCATTGCTACTTTGGAGGTGTAGTAGACATAGTCATCACCTTCTGCAAAAGAACCTATCATTATCGGCAGCGCGATACCGTTTGTAGCGGCAGCGATTCCTGTAAGAAATGCACCGATATATAAAAATCCGGGAACAATGTATAAAGTCATCATAATAAATGAGAGTATGACAAGAAGAAATGCACAAAGCATTGTCTTTTTTCCACCGAACCTGTCTACACACGGTCCGATGACGGCCTTGCTTACCATATTCCCTATCATATTCAGCGACAGCAAGGTAGCACCTACGGCAGTTCCGACTCCTATGCTTACCGAGAAGTTGGAGAACTGATGATATATTCCTGCGATAAGCATCAGGGCAACCGCCATTACAAAACATATCACAAATTTTATTGTCTCTTCCTTTGAGCGTTCTGTCTTTGCTTTATTCTTTTCACGAATCTTTTCCGGTGTTTCCGGATCATTCTGATTTTCGTTTCTCCAAACCCTTACGTCACGCTCTTTCATACCATAAGGTAAAAGTCCCACATCTTCAGGGCTTGTACGGACAAAGAGCAATATCACCGGACCCGAAATAAGAAATGCCGCTACTGCATTGATTACTCCTGTCTTCTGCCATCCGATAGTATCAATGAAATGGTTGATGATCGGACTGCTGACAGATGCAGCAACACCTGACATCAGAAGCGACACACCCAGTGCCAGCCCTCTGCGCCTTACGAACCACTTGTTGATCAGCATAGGTATAGGAACATAAATAATAAATGCACTCGCGATACCCATTATGATATATACTACGCAGAACTGCACGAAGCTTCTCGCAAAAGATCTGAGGACAAATGATAATGAGAACAGAGTTACCATTAAGAACAAAACTATCCTTGTCGGGAATCTCTTATACACCTTATCTACTATACCAAGAGTCACCATTGCGGCCAGTCCGTTGAACACGGTAGTGATCGTAAACTGTGAAGTTTTGCATCCCAAATCAGCACAAATCGCAGGGTAGTATAACCCCTGCGTATTGTTTAACAGTCCGACTGTTGCATATAAGGCACAGCATGCGATCATAACAAGCCATGCGTGATGTATCTTATGTTGTTTTAATTCTGTATCAGCATCCATTTTCTCAAGTCTCTTTATACAAGTTTTCTGCCAATGATTTTTTCAAAATTTTCTGCAAGCAGTTTCTGTTTGATCTCATCATCAAAATCCGCCATCAGCACGCGTCCAACCATGATTCTCGGATCGTTGAAGGTCTGATCCGATCCGAATACAAATTTCTCTATAGGAGCTTCCTTTATGAGTTCCTCAATCCAGATCTGCGAATACAATGATCCGTTGAAATCCAGATAAACATTTTTATATTTATTCGCGAGATTGATGGAATCTATACATCCCCTGTATGTTCCGCCCATATGACAAAGCTGAAGCTTCAGCTGCGGGAATCTATCCATGACCGGAAAGTAATCCGCCGGATTATTTGCCGGTTCTGTCTCCCAGGTATGACAGGCAACCAGAATATCATTATCTATACAGTATTTATACAGTCTGTCGTAATCTGCTGTAGCGATGCAGGTATGCGTCTCTCTCGGATGAATCTTGACTCCCACGAAGCCCGGATCTTCCTTATACTTCTCTATCTGTGATATACACTCATCGTGATAATGCGGATCATAAAAAATCGATGCATAGACATATCCGGGAAAGAGTCTTGTCATTTCCATCATACGTTCGTTCCCTGCAGGAGCACCTCCGTACAAAGCCTTAAGAGAACTTGCCACCATGGCATTGATACCTATTCTCTTTGACAGTCTCACACTTTCTGCTGCCGGTAAAGTCTTGATATATAAAGCTCCCTGTTCACCGTCACCGAGGTGTGCGTGTGAGTCGATGATTCTAAGTCCCGGTTTGATCTGACCGTTCATTGCATATTCCTTGATAGTCATCATGCTCTCACCTCCACAAGTCTCTCGAAGTTACCGTGTGCTATCAATTCCTTTTCTTCCTGCGAAAGCTCACAGAACAGAATCTGGAATGTCTTGTCATATGGTTCCTTCTCCGGCATATATGTTCCGAACAGGAACTTATCCGCACCGATAAGCTCCACCATATTCTCGATTCCGTAATACTCTATAGTATTGCAGGTATCGAAATATACATTTTTATAATACTGACAGAAGCCGACATACTGTCTGTTGAGCCACTGATCAGTATTGGTAATTATCATTCTCAAATCCGGATACTTTTCTTTTACCGCTGCCGCATCATTCAGATTAAGTTCCTGAAGTGACACGAGGAGCGGAGTTCTGCTCTCCGTAAGTATATCCAGCATCCAGTCATAAACCCAGGTATGAAGCGGTGCCGCATAATTTGCCGGATGGATTCTGAAAAGTGCTTTGTCATTCTCTATAAGCTTTATCATCTCATCCTTCGTGTATGTCTCTTCCGGATAAACAGGAGGCATCAGCCTGATTACAGGATACTCTTTACCTCCGGATTCTTTTGCGTACTTTAATGTGACAGCATTGGCATCAGCTGCCTTGTCCATATTGTAGATAGCTCTGGTTACGATGTTGTTGTCTTCGCATATTCCGGCCACCTCATCATGTGTACTTGCGTACTGAAGCGGCTGCGGCTGTACGAAGAAATTACAGTTAATATCTTTGAATATCACTTTGATCTCCTCCTGATTAAAGAACTGAAAGAACAGCTACAAAAAGCGGTATCGTAATTCCTCCCAAGACATGTGAAATCATGACCGTACTTGCTCCTGCCGAAGAGTCCTGTCCGTTTGCCTCCGGGTATATTATGGAATTCATCCCCATCGGCATGGCGAATGCCAAAGTGCCTATTGTCATGATATCGTGATCCACATTCAGAAGTTTGAATGCGATCATCACAACTGCCGGTATGGCAATCAGACGAATCAATGTGGCAAAATATGCTCTCGGATGTGAAAAAGCCTTCTTCAGCGGTTTCTTAGCGACTACAATTCCAGCAAGGATCATAGCACACGGAGCCATACAGTTTGCAGCAGTTGTAAGTATGTTCATCGGCAGTTCAGGAACAGGAATTCCTATAAGTCCGAATACAATTCCAGCAAACATACCGATCAGCATCGGATTCTTCATAGACTTAACGGAAACCTTTCCGCCTCCGTTCAATACAGCTACACCCCATGAATAAGTCAGTATCAGAAGCGGAATCGTAAAGACCATAAAATGGCACAGAGCCTCTTCTCCGAACAAACCCGTGATGATAGGATATCCCATATAACCTGTATTCGGGATAACAAAAGAATACTTATATATTCCCTTGGTGACAGGAACTTTGCCGAACTTCTCTCCAAGATAATTTCCAATGAAGAAAAATACTATCGTGCATACAAGTCCCGCTGTCAGATATCCCATGTTTTCTCTGAGATTCTGAATGGTAAAATTCACGGCAAAGGTCTTAAACGCCATCGCTGTGAGAAATACCCACATGATCAGTTTACTTATGACCATGGCTGCATTATCCGGAAGTATGTTCAGTTTTCTGAGCAGATATCCTATGATAATAAAAACAAACAGAACTATGATCTGTGACAATGCCAGTAAAAAGATTTCACCCATATAATGTCTCTCTTATTCTTTATTTTCGGGGAAGATGCCTTAAGACTTTTCCTGCTCTTGCACCTGTATGCTCATCACGTACAACTACAGGCACACCGTTTACTATTACATAATCCATACCTGTAGAATATTTATTGACTTCAGTGAATGTAGCATTGATTTTCAGTGCATTCAGATCAAATACATTTACATCGGCATAATTACCGACCTCAAGAGTTCCTCTTTTCTCAAGCATGAAATGCTGAGCCGGTACCATACCCACCTTCTTGCATGCATCCTGAATTGAAATAGCTCCAAGATCTCTGACATATCTTGCAAAGAAATATGTCATGCTCATGTAGTTCTGCATATTTGCAGTAGCATCGGCAACCGGTCCATGCTCTGTTGTTGTAAAGCCGTCTGTCTGCCACATATAAATCGGATCCTTAACTACACTGTCAACAAGAGTCTGCTCTGCAAAACAGGTTCCCTGCATCAGTATCCTGCCGGCGTCGTACATCGTAGGTGCTTCCATAACTATATCGAGGAAGCAGTCGAAAGGCTCCTTGCCGCTCTTTTTTACCAGCTCTGCGAAAGGAGTCGTGCTTATCTCTCTGCTGTACTGCGGCTGAACAAAAAGAAGTCTCTCCCACTGTCCGGCCTGAAGGAATCTCCAATATCTGTTGCTGTCCGCTTTCACCTTTTCTCTTCCCACCGGATCTGCAAGTATCTTTCTTGCTTCATCCCATCCATTCTCATAAAGCCATGGTGGTAAGATGGCGATTGCATCACCTGTCGCAAAAGGAGTAGGAAGCATATCACACATTACATTAAGATGTTCAACCTCTCTTGCATCCTTAAGCATCTGCATAGCCTTCTGAAGGTAGTCATTGGGAACACCGTTATCATCTTTAACGTTAAGATGCGAAACAGTTCCTCTAAGTCCGGTTTTGCGGATAACGTTCAGAAATTCATTCACGGCTTCAAGGATGTATGTTCCTTCATCTCTCATGTGAGTTGAATAATTTGCATCATATTCCGCTGCTATCTTAGCAAGTCTTTCAACCTCTTCAGGTTTGCTTACTATACCCGGCTCAAATTCCAGACCCGTCGAGAATCCAACATAACCGGCCTCCATCGCTTCCCGAAGGAAGCTTTCCATTATCTTATACTGTTCCTCGGAAACCTCTCTGGTATTACAGTGTGCTATGTTTCTCAGGTCATTATGTCCGCAGAGCCATGCCATATTGATGGATATTCCCATCTTTTCGGCCTTATCCAGCGTACCTGCCATCGCACCTTTCGGGACATTATAATCAGGTACCTCATACGCTCCCTGAACTCCGTCACCGGCATGATCGAAATATTCCGGAGCTACATAACTTCTCTTTGAAAAGCCGCAGTTGCCGACCACTTCTGTAGTCACGCCCTGTCTGACAGAAGACACTGCCTCAGGATTACCCCAGATTGTATAATCCGAATGTGAATGGGCATCAATAAATCCGTTAGTTACATACTTATGATGCGCATCGATATCCAGCGGAGCTGTAACTCCCTTAAGATCTCCGATGTAATCTATCTTATCGCCGATTATAGCGAGATCAGCATAATAAGGCATCTTTCCTGTACCGTCTACGATACAGCCGTTTCTGATTATGATATCAGGCTTTCTATTGTAAATACCCATTTTAGTACCTCTTTGTATTAATCAAATTATATACTATAACTCAGCATGCTCAGATAATTAAATAACTAATCCTCTGATATTACAATTATTATGATGCTTAGTTCTTCGGAAGATGTCTGAGGACTTTTCCTACTCTGGCACCTGTACGCTCACCGTTTGCAATAACCGGTTTTCCGTTTACAAATACATAGCTCATACCGGATGAGTACTTGCACGGCTCCGTAAATGTCGAATTGATCTTAAGCTCATTGATATCAAATACATTGATATCAGCATATTTACCGACCTCGAGAGTTCCTCTGTCTTCAAGCATAAAGTGTGCTGCAGGAACAGATCCGACCTTCTTACATGCATCCTGAATCGATATAACACCAAGCTCGCGGACATATCTGATGAAGAAATAAATCATGCTCATATATTCCTGAACATTGGCGGTGTTCTTTGCAAGCGGTCCTTCCTGCGGCTCATATGTATTGCTTGCATCCGTCATCCACATATAGATAGGATCTGTCACTACAGAGTCGATAAGCTGCTGCTCAAAGAATACATTGCCCTGAATATGTACTGCATTTGCATCTTCAAGTGTCGGAGCGGCCTGCATAATATCAAGGAATACGTCGATAGGTTCTTTGCCCGATTTTTCAACCAGATCCTTGAACGGTACCGTACATATCTCAGGCATATACTCAGGCTGAACATAAAGCAGTCTGTCCCACTGACCATATGATAAAAATCTCCAGTATCTGCAGAAGTCTCCTTTAACCTTTTCTCTTCCGTTCGGATCAGCAAGAATCTTCTTTGCCGCATCCCAGCCTCCTGCATAAACCCATGGAGGAAGAAGAGCCATAGCCCCGCCTGTTGCAAATGTTGTCGGAAGCATATCACACATTACATTGAGATGTTCAACCTCACGTGCTTTCTTAAGCATATCCATACCCTTCTGCAGGTAATCATTCGGAACACCGTTATCATACTTGACATTAAGATGAGAAACGGTTCCTCTCATTCCAGTTGCACGGATGACAGTAAGGAACTCATTGATTGCTTCAAGAATATATGTTCCCTCATCTCTCATATGAGTTGAATAGTTTGCATCGTACTTTGCGGCAACCTTTGCAAGTCTTACGACTTCATCAGGCTTTGAATTGATACCGGGAACAAACTCAAGACCTGTTGAAAATCCGATAAATCCGGCCTGCATAGCCTCATCAATAAAATCCTCCATGATCTTATACTGCTCTTCTGTAGGTGTTACACCGTAGCATTGTGCCATAACTCTCAGATCGTTATGCCCGCAAAGAAATGCAACGTTATTTCCCATTCCCATTTTCTCAGCCTTATCAAGCGTAGCTGCCAGACTTCCCTTAGGATATGTCGGACCCGGGAGATTGTATACGCAGTCGATCCCATCACCTGCAGGGTCGAACTCGCATCCGTCCATGATCGTTCTCATTGAATATCCGCAGTTTCCCGCAACCTGAGTTGTAATACCCTGTGTGACAAAGCTGTATGCCTCCGGTGCAGTCCAGAGTGAACGGTCAGAATGTGTATGTGAATCAATAAATCCGTTAGTTACATATTTGTGATGTGCATCAATATCAAGAGGTGCTGTTACACCTTTAAGATCTCCGATATAATCAATCTTATCGCCGATGATAGCAAGGTCTGCATAATACGGCATCTTTCCTGTTCCGTCTACGATACATCCGTTTCTGATGATGACATCAGGTTTTCTGTTGTAAATACCCATCTTTTACTCTCCTTTGTATAATATCTGATTTGCAATGTCTGTAATGTAATTTTTATTTTATGATTTCAATGTCGGAATGTCTTACATCGTTTCAGTTTTTCCGCAGGTGTCTCAATACTTTTCCTGCCCTATCACCGGTAAACTGTCCGTTTGCAATAACAGGTCTTCCGTTTACAAATACATAATCCATTCCCGTTGAATACTGCATAGGATCTGTAAATGTCGAATTGATCTTAAGTGCATTGATATCAAAAACATTGATATCTGCATACTTGCCGGGCTCGATAGTTCCTCTGTCTTCCAGCATGAAATGCTGAGCCGGAACAGAACCGAGTTTTTTACATGCATCCTGAATAGAGATTACCCCGAGTTCACGTACATATCTGATTATGAACTGACTCATGCTCATATATGTCTGACGCATACCGACTCTGCCTTTCGGGTTGTCAAGGTCCACAAATCCGACATCCATCTGCCACATATATATCGGATCTGTAACAACACTGTCTATCAGCTGCTGCTCAAAAAATACCGTTCCTGTGATTCCTGTTGCATTGGCTTCCTTGATTGTTGAGCATCCCATCATTACATCCAGAAATACATCTGCAGGTTCCTTATCATATTCCTTCACCAGATCAGCAAACGGAGTGATTGCAATGTGTGCGTCATACGGCGGCATAATAAACAGAAGTCTCTCCCACTGACCGGCTGCAAGGAATCTCCAGTATCTGTTAAGATCCCCTTTGACTTTTATTCTTCCTTCTTTGCTGGCAAGAATTCTTCTTGCTTCATCCCATCCGTTTGCATAAAGCCACGGAGGAAGCATAGCCATAGCTCCGCCTGTAGCAAATGTTGTCGGAAGCATATCACAGTATACGTTCAGATGTTCTACATCTCTTGCATCCTTAAGCATCTGCATACCCTTCTGAAGATAATCATTCGGAATACCGTTATCATACTTAACATTCAGGTGAGAAACAGTTCCTCTCATTCCTGTTTTCCTGATTACATTCAGAAACTCATTTACTGCTTCAAGAATATACGTTCCCTCGTCCCTCATATGAGTGGAATAGTTGGCATCATACTCTGCGGCAACCATCGCAAGTTCCTCGACTTCCTCGGGTTTACTTACGATACCCGGAACAAATTCCAGTCCTGTAGAGAATCCGATATATCCGGCTTCCATACATTCTCTGATCCATTCCTTCATTTCATCCATCTGTTCTTTGGTAGGAACTGACTGCATGCATCCGACCATCATTCGGATATCATTGTGTCCGCAATGCCATGCTGTATTTACTCCGCATCCCTGCTTTTCCGCACGATCAAGAGTTGCCGCCATAGCCCCTTTCGGATACTTTGGGCCCGGAAGATTATATACACAGTCTATTCCGTCTCCTGCCTTATCAAAATCCTCCGGTGCAATCGATGTTCTCATTGAAAAGCCACAGTTACCGACTATTTCCGTGGTTACACCCTGAGCGATGACATTCTTTGCTTCAGGTGCCGACCAGATAGTCTGATCTGCATGTGAATGTGCATCGATAAATCCGTTTGTTACATATTTATGATGAGCGTCGATATCAAGAGGCGCTGTCACGTCCTTAAGATCTCCGATATAGTCAATTTTCTCTCCGATTATTGCAATGTCTGCATAGTACGGAAGTTTTCCCGTTCCGTCTACGATACAGCCGTTCCTGATAATGATGTCCGGTTTTCTTTTGTAAATTCCCATTTTTGTGCCTCTTTTTCATAATCTGCATAAAGGCGGGCCTATCATCTGATAGACCCGCCGGTGTCTGGCTTTGTTACTTACGGGAGTACACGCTCTGTCATACGTGTTCTCATACCGTCAAGTGCACGGACGAAGCCCTCGGCATACTTGCACTGAGCCTGCATTCCTCTGAACTCAGAAGTGATTCTGATTGTATCGAAGAATCTGTCCTCATCGCCACGCATTGATGCGTAATTGTCTGCCATCCATGCTCTCTGTGATTCCATACAGTTAAGCATCTTCATCTTTGTCTCATAGAAATCTGTTATGTCAACATAATCTGTAGGAACAAATCTCATTGAACAAGACGGCTCGAAATACCATATTGAAGGAATAACATCATACGGTGCTGACGGAGTCTCAAGCTTAGCAATCGGGATCATGACCGCGATATCATTGATAATCTTACCTGTAAGTTCATGATCAGGATTATAATCCTCAGGATAATGTGTGAAGATTACATCTGCTTTGCAGTAACGTACAAGATTGATAAAATCAAGTCTTGTCTTCCTCGGCTCCTCAAAAAACATCTCATCGTGATAATCCAGACAGATATACTCTGCACCGATAACAGCTGCTGAATTGGCAGCCTCCTGCTTTCTGATCCTTCCTATCTCTTCCATCGGAAGTGTTGCAGAACCGATATCACCGTTTGTTGCTGTTGCTATAAAAACTTTATGTCCCAATGATGCATACTTTGCCAGTGTGCCTGCGCACATGGTCTCGACATCATCCGGATGTGCACCAACTGCAAGAATATTCATAATTATGCCTTCTTTCTGTCCATCTGCATAAGTACACCGAGGAACAGGATGACACCTGTTGCGATGTACTGATAGTTATCATCAAGTCCTATCATTACCAGACCCTGCTTAACAACATAGACGATTACTACACCAAGGAAGGTGAGTGCGAGGTTAGATTTACCACCTGCCATTGATGTACCACCGACGATAGATGAAGCGATTCCCTCAAGACAGAGGTTCTCACCCATAAATGCAGGAGCTGATCCTGTACGGGCTCCGTAAAGCATACCTGCTATAGACGCAAGGAAACCTGTAAGAAGGAATACGAAGAACTGTACCATTCTTACATTGATACCGCTGATATGGGCACAGGCTGCATTTGATCCTACCAGGTAAATGCTTCGACCGAGTTTCCTGTATTTCAGGAACAATCCCACCAGTATGTACAGGCAGATCATTACAACGATCGGTCCCTGTATAACACCGAAAAGCTTAGCCTGACCGAATTTCAGGTAATCGTTACAGATACCCAGCGTAAGCTTAACCGGCATACCGTCTGTTATGATGTACTGTATTCCTCTGAATACAAGCTGCATTGCATATGTTGTGATGAATGCATTCATGTGAAGGAACGAAACCAGACATCCGTTGATCATACCGCATACAAGACCTACACAGATACCTACCAGGATTGCAAGGGCTGCACTTCCTGTTGCGTTACATACTCTTGCTGCAAAAGATCCTGCCAGTGAAGCGATAAGGCCGACCGACATATCGAAGTATCCTGCCGTAATAGCAGTACACTCACCGATAGCCATGATACCTACAGGAACTGCAGTAAGCAGAATAGAATGAAAACTATCCCATGAAAGGAATACCGGGTTAAATGCTGTGAAAATCGCAAACAGAATAATGAATACTGCGATAAGAATATAAGGCAGAAGCTGTTCACGAGTCATTGTTTTGATTTTATTCATGATTTTCTCCTCCTTATTTTCTCTTATCTGTCTGAAGCAGGATGGCAAGTACCAGGATGACACCGGTTGTGATGTACTGGTAGAATGCCGGAACCTGAATCATATTCAGTCCGTTCTGTACAAGCATGATAAAGACGGCACCTACGAATGTCATCGCCAGGTTTGTCTTACCTGCCTTGGTTCCACCGATTGTAGCAGCTGCGATACCCT
Organism: Lachnospiraceae bacterium; assembly: GCA_030531245.1. Classification (GTDB taxonomy): domain Bacteria; phylum Bacillota; class Clostridia; order Lachnospirales; family Lachnospiraceae; genus Darwinimomas. The sequence goes on along the minus strand of JAUNOA010000002.1, from coordinate 39,484 downwards.
GCATTGCGTACATAGTACCTACCTTCGGCTGACCTGAACCTGAACGTGATGCAAAGAGTGCTCCTGCAAGAGCTGCCAGGAATCCGGAAACCATAAAGGCAAACATTTTTGCTCTTACGATATTGATACCTGCATTCTTTGCTGCTTCGGGGTTACCTCCGACTACGAAAAGGTCACGACCGAGTTTTGTGTATTTATGAACACAGTACATAATGACATAAATCAGGATAAGAAGTATTACCATCGGAGGGATCTTTGCTACAAGATCAGCCTGACCAAGCCACTTGAAATCCTTGAATTTTGTCATTCTTACAGCTTCACCGCTTGTGACGATAAGCGAGCAGCCCTGCCAGATATTCATAAGAGCAAACGTCGTCATCCACGGCGGCATATTAAGAAGTGCTACGGAAGCACCTGCCAGCGTACCTGATGCGAGTCCGAAAAGAAGTGCGATCAGAAGTGCCGGATATGTGCTCCAGTGATTTACTGAAATAAGTGTTGTCCAGATGATTCCGGAGAAGCAGGCCACATAACCTACCGACATATCGAAACCACCGACCATAAGACAGTTGCTCTCTGAAATAGCAACCAGTCCGAGAGGAACTGCTGCTACTAAAATGGCAACGATATTATCCCATTTAAGGAAATACTTTGATAATGTTGAAAAAATAATGATTGCAAGCAACAATACACCGATGATAATCAGGTTCTGTCTGGTATCACGGGATATATCTAATTTTTTCTTTTCCATATAATTTCTCCCCTTTCCAGACTTACTTTGAGAATGCATACTGAATTACTTCTTCTTCTGAAAGACCCGGCCTGTTGACTATCTCTGCTGTCTGCTTTCCTTCGCACATAACAACGATTCTGTCAGAAACACCGAGTATCTCAGGTAACTCAGATGAAACCATGATTATTGCCTTGCCCTGTTTTGCAAGAGCATGCAGTGCTGCATAAACTTCTGCCTTGGCACCGACATCGATACCACGTGTAGGCTCATCGACGATGAGTACCTGACAATCGGCATTGACCCATTTTGCAAGAACAACCTTCTGCTGATTACCGCCTGAAAGGCCTCCTGCAACCTGCTCGATACCTGTTGCCTTAACACGGAACTTTGTCATACCTTCTTCGGCATATGCTTTTTCTTTCTTCATATCAAGCATTCCGAGTGCACCGGTGATTGCAGGGAAGTTTGTCATACTGATATTCCATTTAATAGACTGTATCAGTAAAAGTCCTTCCTGACGACGGTCCTCTGTTACAAGGCCGATACCGGCTGCGATAGCATCACGCGGAATCTTGATGTTGACTTTCTTTCCGAAAATCTCAAGCTCACCGGAGTCTTTCGGATCGGCTCCGAAAAGACCTCTTACGAACTCAGTACGTCCGGCACCAACCAGTCCGTACATTCCGAGGATTTCTCCCTTATGAACCTCAATGTTGATATCCTGATAGAATTTTCCGTGTGAGTAGTTTGTTGCCTTTACAGCAACTTCATCCTGAACATCGGCTCCGAATGTTACATCACCGAACATATTGAGGTCACGACCGATCATCATGGCGATGAGGTCGTTTGTATTGATATCCTTAACTTCACGTGTTCCGATATATTTACCGTCACGGAATACGGAAACCTGATCGCAAAGTTCGAATACTTCTTTAAGTCTGTGGCTTACATACACGATGGCAAGTCCTTTTTCACGAAGACCTCTGATGAGATCGAAAAGAACTTCAACTTCCTTATCTGACAGAGATGATGTAGGCTCATCAAACGCTATTACCTTGATTGTATCTGTAGTAAAGGCACGCATGATTTCTATCAGCTGCCATGTACCCATTCCGTAATCGCCGGCTTTCTTCTTCAGGTCGATCTTCTCACCTGCAGCTCCAAGCATGGCTTTTACTTCTTCTGCTCTTTTGTAAAGTGTCTTCCAATCGATGAATCCTGCTTTTGTTCTCGGCAGGTTTCCTATGAAGATATTCTCCGCTACTGAAAGTTCAGGAAGCATCTGCATTTCCTGAGGTACTACATGAATACCATACTTTTTAGCGGTGTCTACGTTTGGAACGTCGATTTCTTTTCCCTCAAGATAGATTTCACCGGCATCCTTGGTGTAAATACCTGTAATAATCTTAAGTACAGTGGACTTACCGGCACCGTTCTCGCCGCAAAGCGCATGGACCTTACCGGGCTCAAGAGAAAGTTCAACGTTATCCAGAACCTGGTTTCCATAGAAAGACTTGGAAATATGTTCTGCTCTTAAAATAACGTCACCCATATACTAACCTCGCTGTTTATTATTATTACTAATTCGACAGGACACAATTCCTGTGAGATAAAAATCGGGCGGCGACATGGTCGCCGCCCTTTTTATAACTAAATAGTTATCAAATCTTTGTATTTCTTATTAGAAATATGTAGCCTGGATCTCGTCTGCTGTTGTAGCATCACAAGGAATGAATGCATATCCTGTGAAGCATGGGATCGGTGTTCCGTTTTCAACAAGGTCGATGATGATCTCGCCCATACCAACTCCTGAAGGAGCTGATGCAAGGAATGCTCCGAAGCAGCTGTTCTTCCAGTCATCAGGATTCTCCTGCATAACCTGGATAGGCTCTTCTGTTGAGAAGCAGTCAGCAATGAGGCAATCCTCAGCTGCGATACCGTTCTCTTTGAATACTGTTACGTTTGGAGCTACAGATGCAGCACCACCTGAAGATACAACCCACTTCTTAACGTTAGCCTTGTTAGCCTCTACGTAAGGAGCGAATTTAGCGATAACTTCGTCACCAAGTGATCCGCCGCAATCAAGCCACTCGATTGATGACTCCGGAATATCAGGATATGCAGCCATGAATGCATCTGAGAAACCTACGTTACGAAGGTGAATGGCCTCAACTGCAGGTGAATCACAGAATACAAGTCTGAAATCGCTGTAATCATCAGCTACGCCGTCAAAGAAACCTCTGTCCTCTGCTGCCTTAGCTGTAAGCTTACCAAGCTCATTGTGGAGATAGTAGTCATCAAGACCATAGTGTGGTGAATAGAATCCGTATGCATCTGCACCCGGGTCATCAGTTGTAAGATAAGCGATACCTGCATCCTGAAGCATAGCCATAGCGTCCGGAAGGAGAGCTGTGTTTACAGGTGTCATAACAACTGCATCGAAATCCTGGTTGATGATGTTCTGGATACCGTCAAGCCATGCACCCTCATCTGAGTTTGCATCGATGTAAAGGTACTCATAACCTGCAGCCTTAACTGTCTCGCCAAGTGACTCCTGCTTTGGTGTGAACCATGCGCCTGAGAACTTGCAAACGAATGCAACCTTAACTGCTCCGTCAGCCTTGAAATCCTTATAGTTAGGATAGTTTGAATAGTACCAGTACTTTGTGTTCTCACTGTACTCGTAACCTGTTGTAGCATCTGATACAAGTGTTCCTGCATCACGTGCTGCTGCTGCTTCTTCCTCTGAAAGAGGTCCTGATACAGCGTCCTCAGCTTCTGCTGCTGCAGGTGCTGCCATCTCAACTTTTTCCTGAGCTACGTTCTCAGCCGGAGCTGCTTCTTCAACAGCTGCTTCTGCTGCAGGTGCTGCTGCCTCTGCTGCAGGTGCTGCTGAGCCACCGCATGCTGCAAGAGAAAGAACCATAACAGCTGCCAGTGCGATTGCAAAAATCTTCTTCATGTTTTTTCCTCCTAAAATATTTGTTTTACTGTATATATACAGCAAACCCACTATCCAATATTATATTGAAATAGTGGGTTTTTGACTACTGTGAAATAATCCTAAACTTTGATGATTTTTAGTGCATTTTGCACAACGTCCATTATTTTAGTTTAGTTTATTTCGCTAAATTTTAGTTGTATCTCCTAAACTTAATTATACAGATCTACAAGTTTCTTCAGATACTCATAACGAGCCTTTGCATCATTCTCATTGATCTTGAATAGTTTGGCTGCTCTCTCAGGATTCTTCAGAACAAGTGATGCATAACGAACCTCTCCCTTAAGAAACTCCTGATAATCACCTGTCGGCTCCTTTGAATCAAGAACAAACTTCTTTGTATCAAGGTCAGGATTGTATCTGAAGTTATTCCAGTATCCTGTCTCAACGGCAAGCTTCTCCTCTGTCATAGCCTTGCTCATGCCCTTCTTGATGCCATGGTTGATACACGGAGCATATGCGAGGATAAGTGAAGGTCCGTTATAAGCTTCTGCTTCTTTGAATGCCTTGACTGTCTGAGCCATATCAGCACCCATTGATACCTGTGCAACATATACATAGCCATAGCTCATAGCGATAGATGCAAGATCTTTCTTCTTTGTCTCTTTACCGCCTGCTGCGAACTGCGCAACTGCACCTGTCTTTGTAGACTTGGATGACTGACCGCCTGTATTTGAGTAAACTTCTGTATCAAATACAAGAACATTGATATCTCTGCCTGATGCGAGTACATGATCAAGTCCGCCGAATCCGATATCATAAGCCCATCCGTCACCGCCGAAGATCCACTGGCTCTTCTTTGCTGCGAAATCCTTGTTTGCAAAGATGTAATCCTTCTCAGGACAATCAATACCCTTGATTGCATCGAACATCTTGTCCGCTGCAGGACCGTTCTTCTCTGTTGATGTAAATGTCTCGATGTAATCCTGGCAAGCTTCCTTGATACTGTCAATATCTGTATTTGCAGCAATTACCTCAACATTGGCCTTGATAGCATCACGTATAGCCTGCTGTCCCAGGAACATTCCGTAACCGAACTCTGCATTATCCTCGAACAGTGAGTTATTCCATGCAGGTCCCTGTCCCTTCTCGTTCTTTGTGTAAGGAGTTGAAGGTGATGAGTTGCCCCAGATTGATGAACAACCTGTAGCATTTGCAATGTACATCTTATCTCCGAAGAGCTGAGTAACCAGTTTAGCATACGGTGTTTCACCGCATCCTGCACAGGCGCCTGAGAACTCAAGCAGTGGTTTCTTGAACTGTGAACCCTTGACTGTTGCAACCTTGAACTGGTTGACAACATCTTCCTTCTCACCAAGAGTAACCGCATAATCGAAATATTTCTGGATGCCTACGTTCTCTTCGCAGTTCTTCATCTCAAGAGCCTTCTCGCCCTTCATGCCCGGACATACGTTTGCACATGAACCGCATCCTGTACAATCAAGTGCTGATGTTACGATAGCGAACTTGTAGTTCGTCATAACCATCATATCCTTCATCGGCATTCCTTCCGGAGCCTTTGCTACTTCGTCAGCTGTCATTGCAACCGGACGGATAGCTGCATGAGGACATACATAAGCACAGAAGTTACACTGGATACAGTTTACAGGATTCCAAACAGGAACTGAAACTGCGATACCACGTTTCTCAAATGCAGCGGCACCTGAAGGTGTCGAACCGTCAACATAATCCTTGAATGCAGATACAGGAAGCTGGTTTCCTGTCTGAGAGTTGACTGCTGCCTGGATTGTATTTACAAACTTTGCAACATCTGAATCGCCCTCTACCTTTGTGGTATTAAGACCCTCATCTGCACAGTTTGCCCACTCTGCAGGAATCTTTACTTCTACAACACCGTGAGCGCCTGCATCGATTGCATCCCAGTTCTTCTTAACAACATCTTCGCCCTTACGTCCGTATGTCTTCTGAGCAGCTTTCTTCATAAGTTCGATAGCCTTAGCCTCAGGAATGATTCCTGTAAGCTTGAAGAATGCAGACTGAAGGATAGTATTGATACGTGTCGGGCCCATGCCTGTCTCGATACCGATCTTAACACCATCTATGATGTAGAACTTGATATTGTGATCTGCCATGAACTTCTTAACCTGTCCCGGAAGATGACTGCCAACCTCGTCAGCCGGCCATGCACAGTTGAGCAGGAAAGTTCCTCCGTCAACAAGTTCCTGCACCATGTTATATTTACGAACGTATGAAGGATTATGGCAAGCTACGAAATCAGCCTTTGTAATAAGGTACGTTGACTTGATAGGAGTATGTCCGAATCTGAGGTGTGACATTGTTACACCGCCTGACTTCTTTGAGTCATAATCAAAGTAAGCCTGTGCGAACATATCCGTGTTGTCACCGATAATCTTGATAGAGTTCTTGTTTGCGCCTACAGTACCGTCTGCACCAAGACCCCAGAACTTACAGTTTGTTGTTCCCTTCGGTGTTGTAACCAGCGGAGCACCTGTCTTCAGTGAAAGGTTTGTAACGTCATCATTGATACCGATTGTGAAATGCGGCTTTTCTGTGTTCTCAAATACAGCAACGATCTGTGCCGGTGTTGTATCCTTTGAACCAAGTCCGTAACGGCCTGAATAAACAGGAATATCGTTGAACTCTGTTCCCTTGAGTGCTGCAACAACATCAAGGAATAACGGCTCTCCGATTGAACCCGGCTCCTTCGTTCTGTCAAGAACGGAAATTCTCTTAACAGTCTTCGGAAGCTTCTTAACAAATGCATCAACTGCGAAAGGTCTGTACAGACGAACTTTGACAAGACCTACCTTCTCACCCTTTGCAAGCAAGTAATCGATGGTTTCTTCGATAGTATCATTTACAGAACCCATTGCAACGATTACAGACTCGGCATCTTCTGCCCCGTAGTAGTTGAAGAGCTGATAATGTGTACCGATCTCTGCATTGATCTTGTCCATATAATCCTGAACGATTGCAGGAAGTGCATCGTAATACGGGTTGCATGCTTCACGTGCCTGGAAGAAGATATCCGGGTTCTGAGCTGAACCTTTCTGGTTAGGATGATTAGGATTCATACAAGTTGCCTTGAACTGTGCAATGGCATCCATATCTGCGAATCCCTTAAGTGTTTCATAATCCCACTCTTCAATCTTCTGAATCTCGTGTGATGTTCTGAAACCGTCAAAGAAGTTGATAAAAGGAACTCTGCCCTTGATAGCTGCAAGATGAGCTACCGGAGTAAGATCCATAACTTCCTGTACGGATGATTCACAAAGCATTGCGCAGCCTGTCTGACGGCAAGCGTAAATATCCGAGTGATCACCGAAAATTGAAAGTGCATGTGATGATACTGCACGGGCTGAAACATTGAAAACGCCCGGAAGCTGCTCACCTGCAATCTTATAAAGGTTAGGGATCATCAGAAGAAGACCCTGTGAAGCAGTATAAGTTGCTGTAAGAGCACCTGCAGATAACATACCGTGAACTGCACCTGCTGCACCTGCTTCAGACTGCATTTCTGTAATCTGTACAGGGCGCCCGAAAATGTTCTTTCTACCTTCTGTCGCCCACTCATCAACATGCTCCGGCATAACTGATGAAGGAGTAATCGGGTACATTGCTGCTACTTCGGTATACGCATAGGAAGCATGTGCCGCTGCCTGGTTACCATCCATAGTAGCCATTTTTCTCTTTGCCATAATAAAATCCTCCTACATATTATTAACAAAAAAATACCCTTTCATTATAGCAAGATTATGCATCTTTGCAAATGAAAAGGTATTATTTCTTTGTGTTTTTTACGGAACAGGCACCACCGGAACCAGAGGTATATCTCCCGGAACAGGAGAACTTCCCTCATCCGTGCCCCCACCCGGGCCTTCCTGCGGACTCTGATCCCCGGACGGTGCCGGATACTGCGCTTCACTCTCCCGTGTCTCCGTCTGACCCGGACCGACCTCAATTATATCAGGTTCCTCCTCGGTGGCTGTCTCGGCATTGGAGTATATCAGTATGGTTTCTCCGGCCTCGTTCTTTCCCGTCTGAGGTGTCAGCAGTTCATATGCCGGATCCCATGTCGCCTGATTTCTTCTGACCTTAGGAGTATGCCCCCTATATTTGCTGACATGGAAAAGTTCATCGGTAACCCGTCCGTCAGGATATTCATGCTTAAGATATGTATTCCATGTACTGCCTTTGTCACCGCTTGAAACCTGAACCTGAATTCCCGGTTCGAGAGAGGGATCGTCCTCGACTGCAGGAGCCGGAACATCCGTTTCTCCGACTTTTTCGGAATGAAGCGATATCTTCTCACCCTCTTCAAGTATCGGAATACCTATAACCGAACAGGTGACTGTCCTGTCTGCATAATGCGCCCGTATCACGATGGCGGAACTTGTCGTATTGGTAAATCTCAGATCCGGTCCCTGATATCCGTCAAAACTTACAGTCGCGTCCTCGCCCGGTGTAACATATGTCGGAGCATATGTGTGCGGATGTCTTTCAGTGACCTCCAGTCCTGAAAAAATAACGGCATTGTAAAGCGTGGATGCAACCTGGCATACACCGCCTCCGGGTTCATTTACGACCTCACCGTTCTGATAAGCAGCCGCTTCCTTATAGCCCCGGTCAGCGCTTCTCTTTCCGGTAGTGTGATTGAACGAAAATTCTTCTCCGACCTGAAGCACTAAGCCGTCGATGGCATTGCAGGCAAGATTAAGATTGTTGTTTCTATCTGCGTTATTGGTTGACTTGGTTGTATAAGTTCCGATAGTCTTATACATCTCTCTGGCCTTTTCTTCGTCAAAGTCAGGCTGGATTGTTTCGGCATTTACACTGATCTGCTCAGAAAACTTTTTTGCGGCAAATGCAGTTCTTATATCATTGCGAAGCTTCTCTTCATCGATTGATATACCCGGTTCCGATTCAGAATATGTAAAATGTCCTGTCTCTTTATCGAAACCCGAAATTGATCCGTTCTTTGCATCTTTGTTCCAGAGAGCCTTCATGTTTTCTATTTCGGTATCAAGCAGAGAATCATCGATTTCAAAACTGATTGTATAACTCTCTTCCGGGTCCGCACCTGAATAAATCATATCAAGGGTTCTGTCTATACTCGATACAATCAGACTGGAAATATCATATGAATCCGGTTCACCCGATGCAAGCTTTGCCTTCATGGACCAGTTGTATTTTTTTTCGATTGCAACCCTGGCCTGTGTCCTGCCCAGACTGCTGATGCTGACTCCGTCAACAGTCACGTCTTTTTCCAGAGTCTCTTCCGGGACTTCAGTTTCAACTTCTTCCGCTGCAGGTTTATCCACTGCTTTCTTTATCAGTTTCACACCAAGAATTATCAACGCGATCGCTGACAGAAGAATCAGCACGGCAATCATGACTTTGACCGGGGAAAACTGATTGTTTTTGCGTTTTTTCTTTCTTGATCCTGATTGCTTTCTTGATGACGATTGCTGTTTATATGATGAGGAGCGACCTTCAAAATCTCCGTTTGACATTTATGTATTAATCTCTCAATCTTTCTGTTATAGCTGAATATATTGTGTATAAATCACTTCAGATACATAATATCATACAAGGTATAGTAAAACAATAAAAAAAAGATGCCTTAAAAGCATCTTTTTTCTTAAGCTGGGCTAGAAGGATTCGAACCTTCAGAATGACGGAGTCAGAGTCCGTTGCCTTACCATTTGGCGATAGCCCAATCTACGCGACCTTGCTATATTAGCACAATCGTATAAATAATGCAAGAGTTTTTTATATGAAGTCCTGCATTACCACGTTGGCCAGATCCAGTCCCTTTTCTGTCAGTCTGACATACGGCATATCAATATCCAGCAGTCCCTGTCTGACATGCTTTTCGATTTCCTCTGCATATTTTTCCATCATATTCATACCGAAACGATCATGAAACTCTGCCGCTGATACCCCTTGAGTCATCCTGAGTCCAAGAATCATGAATTCACCCATTTTTTCCTCCGGAGTAAGTTCCTGGATGTCTTCATACAACGGGGTTATGTCCTTATTCATATTCATATGTAAGTAATTGTCTAAATCTCTCTCAACATGGAATCGTCTTCCCATCGTATAACTTGATGCACCTAATCCCAGTCCGAGATACTCGGTGCCCGTCCAGTAACCGATATTATGCCTGCACTCATATCCGGGGCGTGCAAAATTACTTATCTCATATCTTTTATATCCGTATATTTCAAGAATATCGTTCGTTGCGTGATACATTGCACGGTCTGTTTCCTCGTCGGGAAGAAGCTTCTTGCCTATTTTCGTAGAATACAGATCATGAAATTCCGTCCCCTCTTCAATGATAAGCGAATATGCCGAAATATGCTCCGGTTTAAGCATCGCCGTTCTCTTCACTGTATTCTTCCAGCCCGAAAGTGTCTGCCCCGGGATGGCACTGATCAGATCAACATTGATGTTGGAGAAGCCGGCTGTCCTGGCATTTTCATAACTCTCAAGAAAATCCGCAAACGTATGGATGCGTCCCAGGACTTTCAGTTCCGAATCATTGGCAGACTGCAGACCTATACTGAGTCTGTTGATACCTGCAGCTTTATAATTCAGAAGTCTTTCCTGCGAAAGCGTGCCCGGATTGGCTTCAAGCGATATCTCGGCACTGGCCTCAACTCTCCAGTGAGCATATACAGCGCTCATTATATTTGTTATATGGACGGACTTGAGGATGGATGGTGTGCCCCCACCGAAAAAAATCGTGGAGACTACATAATCCTGATAGAACTGACTCTGTACCTTAATCTCCTCGATCAGCTGCCTGATGTACATATCCTGTATGTATTCTTCGGCAGGCATGGAAAGGAAGTCGCAGTACTTGCACTTCTTTACACAGAACGGAATATGAATATATAATTCTATCCTCTTATCCATTTACTCCTCATCAAGTTTCAGAACGCTCATGAAGGCTTTCTGCGGTATTTCTACATTTCCTATCTGACGCATACGTTTCTTGCCTTCCTTCTGTTTTTCCAGAAGTTTCTTCTTTCGTGTGATATCACCGCCGTAACACTTTGCAAGAACATCCTTGCGCATGGCTTTGACAGTCTCTCTGGCAACAACCTTCCCGTTGACCGCTGCCTGAATCGGAATCTCAAACAAATGTCTCGGAATCTCATCCTTGAGTTTCTCACACATTTTACGGCCTCTTTCATATGCCGATTCCGCGGGAACAATAAACGAAAGTGCATCCACTTCTTCTTTGTTTACAAGAATATCCAGTTTGACAAGTTTGGATGTCTCATATCCCTTGAGGTCATAATCCAGTGATGCATATCCCCGTGATCTGCTCTTTAAAGCATCAAAGAAATCGTAAATGATTTCATTAAGCGGTAGTTCATATTTCAGTATGGCCCTGTTCATCTCGATATATTCCGTTCCGAGATAACGCCCTCTTCTCTCCTGGCACAGAGTCATGATCGACCCGACATATTCCGAGGTGACCATAATTTCAGCATTTACTATCGGTTCTTCCATATGCTCTATCTCGCTCGGATCAGGCATATTGGTCGGATTGGTAAGCTCAATCAGTTCACCGTCAGTCTTGTAGATTTTGTAGATAACACTCGGTGCGGTCGTTACAAGATCAAGATTGTATTCTCTTTCCAGTCTCTCCTGAATTATCTCCAGATGAAGCAGTCCTAAAAAGCCGCATCTGAACCCGAATCCGAGGGCGATCGATGTTTCAGGTTCATAAGACAGACTTGCATCATTCAGCTGAAGCTTTTCAAGCGCATCCCTGAGATCCGGATATTTTCTTCCGTCCGAGGGATAAAGTCCGCAGTAAACCATAGGAGTAACTTTCTTATATCCCGGAAGTGCTTCCGCACATGGTCTGGTTGTTTCGGTTACGGTATCTCCTACCATGGTCTCACGGACATCTTTTATGCTGGCAGTAATATAACCTACCATACCTGCACTCAGTTCTTCACACGGAATAAACTGACCTGCTCCGAAATATCCTACCTCCACTACTTCCTCATCTGCACCTGTAGCGCACATGTGAATCTTTGTCCCTTTCTTAACCGTGCCGTCGAAAACTCTGATGAACACGATTACACCTCTGTAGGAATCATAGAGGGAATCAAAAATCAATGCCTTGAGCGGAGCATTCTCATCACCGGCCGGTGCCGGAAGCTTTTGAACTATGCCCTCGAGCACCTCATCGATGCCGATACCGTTCTTGGCTGAAATCCTCGGAGCGTCCATCGCCTCAATTCCGATGACATCCTCGATTTCCTTTGCAACCTCATCCGGCTGTGCGCTCGGAAGATCTATCTTGTTTATCACAGTCAGTATCTCAAGATCATGATCCAGTGCAAGATAGACATTTGCAAGAGTCTGTGCCTCTATACCCTGTGCCGCATCAACAACCAGTATCGCTCCGTCGCAGGCAGCAAGGGAGCGGCTGACCTCATAATTGAAATCCACATGCCCGGGAGTATCGATAAGGTTAAAGATATACTCCTGTCCGTCTTTTGCCTTGTATACGGTTCTAACCGCCTGGCTCTTGATGGTTATACCCCTTTCCCTCTCAAGATCCATATTGTCAAGAACCTGGTTCTGCATCTCACGGCTCGTCAAAAGACCCGTCTGCTCAATGATTCTGTCAGCCAGAGTGGATTTGCCGTGATCAATATGTGCTATTATACAGAAATTTCTGATTTTATTTTTATCCATAATGAATTCTCTATTCTATTTTCAGACCTTCCGGCCCCGGTTTATTTCCCTTTTAATTACGAATCGCTCCGTGCTTCGCACCCTCACAATTCCACCACAGACCTTCCGGCCCTGATAATCATCTTAACAAAAAAGATAATTCTTGACAATCTTATCCTAATAGAATAGAATAAATAGGCGCGTTCAGGCGTTTGTTTTTATGAATCAGGAGGTACAATACATTGGCTAACATTAAATCTGCTAAGAAGAGAGTCCTTGTTGCTCAGGCTAACGAAGCAAAGAATAAATCTGTTAAGTCTTCAGTTAAGACAGTTGTCAAGAAAGTTGATGCAGCTGTAGCAGCAGGCGATAAGGCTTTAGCTCAGGCAAATTTACGTGAAGCAGAGAAGGAACTTAAGAAGGCTTCTACAAAGGGTGTTCTCAAGAAGCAGACAACTTCAAGAAAAGTTTCCAGACTTGCTAAGGCCGTAAATGCCATGGAGTAACTCTTACCATATAATCAAAAAAACCGGACTTTCTGTAATGAGAGTCCGGTTTTTTATTTCTTATTCCTCGTAAATTCTGTTATAAATCTCTTCTGCCAGCATTGCGGCATATGCTTTATCGGCGATATCGTTTTCTGTCATGATAAGGTCCTGAATATAATTCATTTTTTCAATGACCGCTTCCTCATCCGCAAGTGAATCCGTGTTGACGGATTCATCTATTTCTTCTTTTGAATGTTCTTCAAGAAAGCCCTCGATAATATTCTTTTCCTCATCTTCTTCTGCCGTGATGGTGGATTGATATTCTTTTGCCTTCCTGTTTGAAATCACCGCTCCGGCTAGACAAATGACAGCAAATGCCGTAAGTGCTATCTTCATGATTATTCCGAGATCAGGAAGTATTCCTGTCCACATAAGTACTGATGCAGCTGCAAGCAGGATTCCTACAAATAAGAGTGCTGTCGCTGATGATTTGTTGTCTGCGTATTTGTCCTTTTTATTTACATAGACTGCAGGTTCCGTCATCATCTCATGAAGTGCTTCCCGCCTCTTCATCATCTCTGCCCTGTCCTCATCCGTAAGATTATCAAACTCTTCTTTTATGGCTTTGATTTTCTCTTTCTGTTCCTCTTTTTCTTTTTCTTCCTGTTCGGCTCTGGCTGCAGCTTCCTCCTCCTGCGCCATCCATGTCAGTTTATCTACAAGCGGACTTTTGCAGTCCGTGCAGACTGTGACTCCGTCAACGAATTCCATATCACATTCAGGACAGTACATACCTCAATCTCCTCATCTTTGTTTTTGCTGACTCAATTGTAAGCTAAGACGGTAGCATTTTCAATTGTTTTAAGATACAATATAATCATGAAAAGACCATGGTTATGCATTGCCGCAGGAACAGCGCTTGGAGAGGCGGCCGCATATCTTTTAAAAGGTCTTTGGCCGATTGCGATTCTCCTTCCTGTATTGATCGTGACCGGTATTTTGTATTTGAATCATAAAGAGACAGATAAGAGGCGGGCCGTCATCGTGATGTGCATCGCCTTTTTGTTTGGAATTCTTCGTCTCAAAATATCCGATGCCGTTTATCTTCGTCCGTCGGAGCTTACCGCAGCGGAAGCATCCGATAATGCATCCCTCCTGCTGACCGTCGATGATATTGAGCTAAAGGGCGACCGGGCCGTTATCACCTGCGGTCAGGTCATGGTTTACTGCGATACCGCGGACCTGCCTGATTTGAAACTTGGTAACACCATAAATGTATCCGGAGAGTTTTCCGGAATCGAGGCACCGCGAAATCCCGGAGAGTCGGATTTCAGACTCTACTATCGCTCACTCGGTATCACACATAAATGTTTTGCCGACCGCATAGCCGTCACCGGGTCCAACACCCGCAGAATTGCACAGTATATCCTTGAAGTTCGTCAGAATATGCTTTCTCACATAAGCAGTATTTATGATGCCGATGATGCCGGTATACTGCGTGCCGCTCTGCTCGGAGACAAAACACTTCTGGATGAGGATCTGCTGCATCTGTATCAGCGCAGCGGATTTGCCCATCTTCTGGCGATAAGCGGACTGCATGTCGGAATACTGGGTATGAGTCTTTATAAACTGCTGCGTGAAAAACTGAAACTTTCTTTTATGCTCAGCGGCATCACAGCTTCCGTACTTATATCCGCTTACAGCATACTGACAGGAAACGGCGTCAGTACTGTAAGGGCAGTGCTCATGCTCATCCTCGTATTCACAGCGGGTACGGCAGGCCGCAAAAATGATATGCTCAATTCCGCAGGTCTCGCCGCTGTCTGTATTTTATGTGTGAGTCCGTATCAGCTTTTCAGCTGCGGTTTTCTGCTTTCGTTTTCGGCGGTTGCGGCTATAGGCGGTCCTGCAGCATTTATCATAAAAGAACTGGATGTGAAAAATCATATTCTTCAGGCACTTGTCATAAGTCTTTGCGTTTCTCTCTTTTCTATGCCCATAACTGCATATTTCTATTTTGAAATACCGCTTTATGCAACACTTATCAATATGATAGTAATTCCTCTTATGACATATGTTGTATGGTCAGGTCTCGCTGCGACAGTATTAAGTTATCTGTCCCGGCAGGCTGCACTCATTGCCGCAGGAAGCGGACATTACATACTGAAGTTCTACACATACATCGGCATATTATCACAGAAACTGCCGTTTGCAACCATAACTATCGGGAGGCCCAGAGCTTGGCAAATCATCGCTTATTACTTATTGTTCTTTGCGTTCTTATACTTGTCCCCTTCAAGAATCCGGGAACTGAAATCACGTTTATTGATGTCGGGCAGGGAGACGGAATCTACTTAAACAGCGGGGAGGATATCCTGATTGATTCAGGAAGTTCCTCTTCCCGACATATCGGGCAGTATACCGTCGAACCGTTTCTTCTCAGCAAGGGAATCACTGAACTGGACAAAGTTTTCGTTACTCATGCTGACAATGACCATACCTCAGGAATTGTCTATCTGGCCGAAAACGGCAGAGTATGTATACGACAGCTTTTCCTTCCTTATTGCGCCATTAACAATAAAAAATATGATAAGCTGCGTAAAATATGCCGGAATATAACCTATCTGAAAGCCGGAGACGAAGTGAAATTAAACGTCGGAAGCATCAGTGTGCTCGGGCCTGTGGATGGTACCGTCTCCGATACTTCCGACACTAACGAACACAGTCTGATACTGTTGTATAAGCACGGGCAGTTTTCAGCACTTTTCATGGGAGACGCCCCTGTTGCATCCGAACAGGCCATGCTTGATCGTATTTCGCCCGATGCTGACATTCTTCCTTATGATCTCACAATACTGAAAGCCGGACATCACGGCAGCAGTACATCGACATGTCCTGAGCTTCTTACGACGGTGTCTCCCCGTCTTGCCATCCTTTCATACGGGAAAGAGAACCGCTACGGACATCCGCATCGTGAAACACTGGAAAAACTGTCCGAATACGGCATACCGCATCTGGATACTGCCGAAAGCGGTGCTATTTCCGTGTATACAGACGGACATTATGCGCAAATAAAAGAGTATTTGACACGATAATGTGATATACTTTTGTATAGTTTTTAAGCGAGGCGGGACATGAATTCTAAGCAATATGAAATAGATATGACGCATGGACCGATATTCGTCAAACTGATTCAGTTTGCGGTACCGCTCATGCTTTCGAGTATGCTGCAGCTCCTTTTCAATGCTGTAGACGTTATAGTAGTAGGAAGATTTGTAGGAAGTCAGGCACTGGCTGCCGTAAGTTCCAATACATCCCTGATAAATATATTTACGACTCTCTTTATAGGTATCTCACTCGGAGTCAATGTAGTCGTAGCACAGCATTTTGCCGTCAATGATGAAAAAAATGTATCCGAAACCGTCCATACCGCTATCCTTTCAGCCATCATCTCCGGATTTGCCATAGGGATTCTGGGAATCTGTATCGGACGCAAACTACTCATTATAATGGGAGTTCCCGATGACGTGATCGAACTCTCGGCTCTCTATTTAAAGATATACTTCATCGGTATGCCGTTTTTCATGGTGTATAATTTCGGTGCAGCTGTACTGAAAGCAATAGGTGATACAAAGAGACCTCTGCTTTTCCTACTCATCGCCGGAATCATTAATGCAGTATTCAATGTTTATCTGGTGGTTCGATGGAACCTGGGAGTCGCCGGAGTCGCAATCTCAACCATAACATCACAGTTCATTTCATGTGTACTTGTAGTGATCACGCTTCTTAAATCCGATGCTTCATACAGACTTATACCGAAAAGATTGCGTATCAATGTTCAAATACTTAAAAAGATTCTTTCAATCGGAGTTCCTGCAGGTCTGCAGTCGATGGTTGTCAACATAGCAAATGCCACCATTCAGTCCAATATAAATTCTTTCGGTTCTCTGGCTATGGCAGGCTACGGCGTATATATGAATGTCAACGGCTTCATATAT
Organism: Lachnospiraceae bacterium; assembly: GCA_030531245.1. Taxonomy (GTDB): domain Bacteria; phylum Bacillota; class Clostridia; order Lachnospirales; family Lachnospiraceae; genus Darwinimomas. The sequence continues at coordinate 22,576 of JAUNOA010000002.1, read as the reverse complement.
GTCACCGTGAATGCCGTTACACAGACTGCCATGACTTTTGTAGGCCAGAACTACGGCATAAAGGATCTGAAACGTGTCGATAAAATATGTGCCCAATGCGTACTGCTCAGCTTCATAGGCGGAGAGATAGTCGGAGGAATCATCTGGTTTTTCGGACCGGCTATCTGCGGAATCTATTCAAAGGATGCACAGGTCGCTGAAATCGCTCTTTCCATCATTCCACTTATGGCACTTCCATACGGACTGTGCGGAATCATGGATACCCTGCCCGGATGTATGAGGGGTATGGGTTATTCGACTGTACCTATGCTGATTCACCTTTTCGGTGTCGTAATATTCAGATACATATGGATGGGCACGGCATTTAAGATTTCTCATACACTCGAGGTGCTGATACTGTCATTCCCGATTTCATGGGTTATCACTTCTATTCTGCAATTCATAGCATTCATGATAGTAAGAAAGAAGGTCAGGAAGAAACTGTCAATTGAAACAGCTTAATCAGGACATCAAAAATAACGAATTTAAGAAAGTCTACTTACTGACAGGTGATGAGGCTTTTCTTCTTCGCAGCTATAAGAAAAGATTAAAGTCCGCGATAATCGGTGATGACGATATGAATTATAGCTACTGGGAGGGAAAAGACACTGATGCAGGCTCAGTAATAGACAATGCGGAGACCCTTCCTTTCTTCTCGGACAGGAAACTGATCATAATAGAAAACTCCGGATGGTGCAAAACCGGAGGGGCTGAAATGGCCGCTTATTTTGACCAGCCGTGTGACAGCACTTATTTCATCTTTGTTGAAGCTGAAACCGACAAGCGAAATAAGCTGTATAAAAAAATATCCGAACTCGGTTATGTCTGCGAAATGAATCATCCGAAGGCGGACGACATGGTAAACTGGGCCGCGGGAATGCTTATGCAATCCGGTAAAAAGATAACCCGTTCAGATCTGGAAATGTTTCTCGGAACAACCGGAAACGATATGGAACTGGTAAAAAATGAGCTCGATAAACTTATCTCCTATGTCGGTGATAAGGATTTTGTATCGCGTGAAGATATAGAAGCAGTCACTACAGTAACCTTGACAAATAAAGTCTATGACATGTGCCGTGCAATAACCCAGAAGAAATACACTGAAGCAATGCAGTATTACGAAGATCTTCTGGCACTGCGGGAGTCTCCGATGAGCATACTGTATAAGATTTCCCGTCAGTTCAAACAGCTTCTTGATGTAAAGGATCTTATAGACAGCGGTAACCGGCAGGATGCGATCATGTCCCGACTCCACATCCCCTCATTCGTTGCAGGACGTCTCATACAGCAGGCACGCGGTTATGACCGCCACGCCCTTATGAACAACATAAACCGTTGTCTGGAACTGGAGGAAGCTTTCAAAACCGGTGATATGCCCGAGAGACTGGCAGTGGAACTGCTTATCTGCGGTGCCTGATAATCAAATGAATATATAAACAGGAACAAAGTATCCTGTCAGACTAAAACAGTCCCCCGCTTCGGGTTTCAGATAAGGACATCTGCGATGAGCCTGTCCTGACGAAAACTCCAAACGGGGGACTGTTTTAGTCTTATTTAAATATTATGATGCGGATGCCGAAAGTCGGTTACGAATCATTTAATAATCAGACTTCTACCGGTCATTTCTTTCGGCTGCGGCAGTCCGAGAAGTTCCAGCAAAGTCGGTGCTATATCACAGAGTTTACCGTCTTCCGCAAGCTTACAGTCCGGATCGGCATTCACAAGAACAAACGGAACCGGATTGGTTGTATGAGCAGTATGAGGAAGACCTGTCGAATAATCCACCATCTGATCAGAATTTCCGTGATCGGCACAGATGAACATAACTCCGTCAACTTCCTTAAGAGCTTCATAAGCTTCACCTACACAGCTGTCAACCGCCTCTACTGCAGCGATAGCTGCCGACTCCACACCTGTATGTCCAACCATATCAGAGTTGGCAAAATTGCAGATGATAAGATCATATTTTCCGCTCTTTATAGCTTCAACAAGTTTGTCCTTTACCTTGTAAGCGCTCATTTCCGGCTTAAGGTCATAAGTTGCAACATCCTTAGGTGAATCAACAAGTACCCACTCTTCGCCTTCTGATTTTTCTTCAACACCGCCGTTGAAGAAGAATGTAACATGTGCGTACTTCTCCGTCTCGGCTGTATGAATCTGCTTCAGTCCTTTACCTGCCACGTACTCATGAAGCGTATTCTCCAGTCTTTCCTTTTTGAAAGCAACGAGCTTGTTCTGAATCGTCTCATCATAATCCGTGAAGCATACGTAGGTTGTCTTTACTCTGGGTCCGCGGTCGAATCCGTCGAATTCATCATCACAGAAGCAGCGTGTAATCTCACGGGCACGGTCAGGTCTGAAGTTGAAGAAAACAACCGAATCATTATCCTTTATTGTTGCTACCGGCTTGCCATCCTTTGCAACTACGAAAGGTACTACAAACTCATCATTTACGCCTTCATCATATGAAGCCTGGATTCCGCAAAGCGGGCAGGCATACTGCTTGCCTGTTGCCTTCGTCAGATTATCATATGCTTTCTGAACTCTGTCCCATCTCTTATCACGGTCCATAGCATAGTAACGTCCTGATACGGTTGCTACCTCGCCCACTCCGAGTTCTTCCATCTTATCAAGCAGCTCTTTTACGAATCCCTTTGCAGATGTCGGAGGTGTATCACGTCCGTCCAGGAAGCAATGAACATAAACTTTCTTAAGTCCGTTTCTTTTTGCAAGTTCAAGCAGACCGTACAGATGATTCTGATGTGAATGCACACCGCCCGGTCCTACCAGTCCGTAAAAATGGATTGCGCTGTCATTCTTTTTGCAGTTCTCAACTGCAGCAAGCAGAGCCTCGTTCGTAAAGAAATCACCGCCTTCAATAGATTTTGTAATCCTGGTGAGTTCCTGATATACTACTCTTCCTGCACCTATGTTGAGATGTCCGACCTCGGAGTTACCCATCTGTCCGTCCGGGAGACCTACATCAAGTCCGCTTGCGCCGCCCTTTACCCACGGGTACTCTTTCATCAGCATGTCCATTACCGGAGTCTTTGCCTCATAGATTGCATTATGCTCGTGATTTTCATTTATGCCGTATCCGTCAAGGATACATAATACTACAGGTTTCTTAACCATTTGTTTCTCCTAAAAAGTAACTGTTCAGAACTACTGCAATCCTGCTGCCTGTTATCAATTTTGCAAGTGACTGAAATGTTACGCTATTCTTTTTATTAGTAGTTTACAATTTTCCCAAAGTCAGCCTTGAGCGAAGCACCGCCTACAAGGCCTCCGTCGATATCTGCCTGTGCAAAGAGCTCTGCTGCATTGCCGCCGTTTACGGAACCGCCATACTGAATGCGGATGGCTGCTGCCGTTGCATCATCATAGATTTCAGCGATGCACTCGCGGATGCCCTTGCAAACTTCCTCTGCCTGCTCTGTAGTAGCTGTCTTTCCTGTGCCGATAGCCCAGATAGGCTCATAAGCGATCACTGCCTGCTTTGCCTGATCAGCTGTTACATTCTGGAAACCAACCTTTACCTGCTGACGGATCCAGTCAAGAGTGATACCCTGCTCTCTCTGAGCAAGTGTCTCGCCGCAGCACATAATCGGTGTAAGACCATTTTCAAATGCCTTAAGAACCTTCTTGTTGATCTCTTCAGAGGTCTCGTGATTGTACTCGCGACGCTCTGAATGACCGAGAATAACATACTTAACTCCCGCATCAACAAGCATAGCTGCTGAAATCTGGCCTGTGAAAGCACCCTTGTCTTCAAAACTCATGTCTTCTGCGCCAACCTGGATATTTGTCCCTTTAACTGCATCGATTACAGGAATGATATCGATTGCCGGTACACAGAATACCACGTCAACATCATCATTCTTTACCAGCGGGATAAGCTCTTTGCAAAGCTCAACTGCCTCGCTCGGAGTTTTGTTCATCTTCCAGTTACCTGCGATAATTTTCTTTCTTGCCATTTTATTTTCTCCTATTATTTTCACGTCTTCAACTAAACTCAAATTTCGCTCATAAACTCTCGCTCGTTTTCGTTAAGTTGTCGCTGCGTAAGTTCGAACTATCTTCATCCTTCGCCCTTCAGCCCGGATTCAGTCAGGTCTCACTTATCGTCTGCTGCCACAACACCCGGAAGAGCCTTGCCCTCGAGGAACTCAAGAGAAGCGCCGCCGCCTGTTGAGATATGGCTCATTGATGCTGCGAATCCAAGCTGATTTACAGCTGCTGCAGAATCACCTCCGCCGATAATCGTTGTTGCATCTGTATCTGCAAGAGCCTGAGCTACTGCTACGGTTCCTGCCGCAAGTGTAGGATTCTCAAATACACCCATAGGTCCGTTCCATACAACTGTCTTGGCTGATTTGACTGCATCAGCGAAAAGTTCACGTGTCTTCGGTCCGATATCAAGTCCCATCTTATCTGCCGGGATAGCATTTGAAGGAACTACTTCTGTCTCAATAGGTCCGTCGATCGGATCAGGGAACTGAGCAGCGATAACTGTATCTATCGGAAGAAGCATCTGCTTTCCGAGTTTGGCTGCTTTGTCCATCATTTCCTTGCAGTATGATACCTTCTCATCGTCAACAAGTGATGTTCCTACTGTATATCCCTGAGCCTTAAGGAATGTATAAGCCATTCCACCGCCGATGATGAGCGTATCGCACTTCTCAAGCAGGTTAGAGATTACATTAAGCTTATCAGCAACCTTTGCACCACCAAGGATAGCTACGAACGGACGTACAGGATTTTCAACGGCATTTCCGAGGAAATCGATTTCTTTCTGCATAAGATAACCTACTGCATTCTCTCCGCCCTTTGCTTTGATATACTTCGTAACTACTGCTACAGAAGCATGTGCCCTGTGTGCCGAACCAAAAGCATCACATACATAATCATCTGCAAGATCGGCAAGTTCCTTTGCAAATCCCTCTCCTGCATCTTCCGGCTTTGTCTCTTCTTTTCCGCGGAAACGTGTGTTCTGAAGAAGTACCACATCACCTTCATTCATATCTGCTACAGCCTTTGTTGCTGCTTCGCCTGTTACGTTATAATCAGCCACGAAAACAACTTCCTTGCCAAGCTTCTCTGAAAGTCTCTTTGCAACCGGAGCAAGTGATTCTCCCTCGTTCGGGCCATTCTTAACTTTTCCGAGATGTGAGCAGAGTATAACTTTGGCTCCGTCATCCATAAGCTTCTTGATTGTCGGGAGCGCAGCTACGATTCTTGTCTCATCGGTGATTTCTCCTGCTTTAAGGGGAACATTGAAGTCACAGCGAACGAGAACTCTTTTTCCCTTTATGTCCTTTAAATCATCAACAGTTTTCTTGTTTAACATAATCCATCTCCTTTAATCCTGTTAGAAAAATCAGGGCCCGGTCCGCTCTGGACCGGACCCTGAAGGTCATTATTTCTAATGTCGATATCTGATTACTGAAGCTCAGCGAAGTACTTGATTGTTCTTACCATCTGTGATGTGTAAGAGTTCTCATTGTCATACCATGAAACAACCTGTACCTGATATGTGTCCTCATCGATCTTTGCAACCATTGTCTGTGTTGCATCGAAGAGTGAACCGAATCTCATGCCGATAACGTCTGAAGAAACAAGCTGCTCCTCTGTGTAACCGAATGACTCAGTCTGTGCAGCCTTCATTGCAGCATTGATACCCTCTTTTGTGATATCTTTGCCCTTAACTACAGCAACAAGGATAGTTGTTGAACCTGTGAATGTAGGAACACGCTGTGCTGAACCGATAAGCTTGCCGTTAAGCTCCGGAATTACAAGACCGATAGCCTTTGCTGCACCTGTTGAGTTAGGAACGATGTTAGCAGCGCCTGCACGTGCTCTGCGGAGGTCACCCTTTCTCTGCGGTCCGTCAAGGATCATCTGATCGCCTGTGTAAGCATGGATTGTGCTCATGATACCGCTCTGGATAGGAGCGAACTTATTAAGAGCATCAGCCATAGGAGCGAGGCAGTTTGTTGTACATGATGCTGCAGAGATAACCTGGTCTGCAGGTGTAAGTGTCTTATGGTTTGTATTGAATACGATTGTAGGAAGGTCATTTCCTGCCGGTGCAGAAATAACAACTTTCTTTGCGCCTGCATTTACATGAGCCATAGCCTTCTCTTTTGATGTATAGAAACCTGTGCACTCGAGAACTACATCAACACCGATTTCTCCCCATGGAAGGTTGTTTGCATCTGCTTCTTTGTAGATAGTGATCTTCTTGCCGTCAACAACGATGTTGTCTTCGCCTGCTTCTACAGTGTGCTTTCCTTCACCGATTCTGCCCATGAATCCGCCCTGAGCGGTATCATACTTAAGAAGATGAGCAAGCATCTCAGGCTTTGTAAGATCGTTGATTGCTACTACTTCGTAACCCTCTGCCTCAAACATCTGTCTGAAAGCAAGACGTCCGATACGACCAAATCCATTAATCGCAACTTTAACTGACATTTTAAAATCCTCCTGAAAATATATATATATTTCAATTATTTATGAACAACGGGAATATTATACGAAATTTAATGCCAACTTGCAAGGGCAGAAGCCTCAAAATCTGTCAATTTTTGACGAACCGGCTTTTGCCACCCCTCTCCCGTAATAAAACATATACTGCTGTATGATTCCGGCATACCCGGGATACCTGTCTACAGGAAAAGCGCCGTCATAATACTCGTCCTCTATCCTTTTGATCCACACATCCACCGGAAAAGCCCCTGTTCTGTGATATCCGAAAAGCATTGTGCAGTTAGCGACCTTAATGCCTACTCCCTTTATGGACATAAGCTTTTCCCGCAGATCATCATCATTTAACACCTGCCATCCCCACGGGTCATATTCTCCCGCTGCCGTCCTGCCGGCACACTCATAGATGTATTCTGCCCGGTAACCCAGCGAACAGGCCTTTAATCCATCCATATCAGCCTTTGCAAGCTCATCGGGGGTAGGAAACGCATAATATCCGTCCATCCTGCTTCCGTACCGTTCACAAAGCTTCTCAATGCTTGTCTTGATGGCCGGTATACTCTTCCTCTGCGAAACAATAAAGCTTATGAGCATCTCCCAGGGATCCTGGTTCAGTATCCTGATCCCTCCGGCACATCTGACTGCCGCACTGAGGAATTTATCCGATGGCGGGACAGATTCAATAAACTTACCGTAATCTGTATCCATGTCAAAATAATGCCACCAGAACGGATCAGAGAGATCCGGTTCCCCGTTTTCGTCCAGAACGAGTCTCTTATCTCCTGCAATCAGTTCATAGTGGCTGTCATCTGTCTTGTTGAATCTGAAAATCTGTCCGCTGTCGGCAATCTGTTGAATATCAAAGTTTTTCATGAAAAGTCCTTACTATAAGTTCTGTATCATTCTGCTCTGCAATTTCAGACAGAGCTTCTGCCATACGTTTTCTCTGTCCGTCATCATTCAGAAGATTACTGCAGACCTCTGCGGCATTTTTCGGATTACTTGCACTGAGTGCTCCGCCCTTCTGTACAAAATAGTCCAGATTCCCGTTTTCGCAGCCTCCGACGGTATTTATCAATATCATCGGCAGTTTTTTGGCCGCAGCCTCTGTAACACTGATTCCTCCGGGCTTTGTAACAAATGCATCCGCGCTGTCCATCCAAAGAGAAATATCCTTAATAAATTTCGTGATGCGCACATTGTTTTTACGTCCGTAGGCCAGCTTGAGATCACGGTACAGTTTCCTGTTTGATCCGCATATAATCGTAAGATATATCCGATTACCCAGCGTCTTGATCAGGTGATGAGTAATACTTAGCATAGGTCCGCCGCCCATGCTTCCAAGCATAACAATAACATGCTTTTTATCAGACATGATATTGAGCTTTTCCTTTGCTTCACTGATAGAGATCTTATCATATATCTCTTTCTTGACCGGAATTCCGCTTACAATGACTTTTTCTCCCGGAACTCCCAGTCCCCTGACTGTTTCCGCAATTTCCTTTGTAGGCACAAAGTGATAATCCACATCCACAAACTCGCACCCCAGCGAAGCCATATAGTCTGTCTCTATGATCCCGGTTTTAACCGGTATATTATACTTTTTAACCGCAGCACCCGTCATCCATCCCGCAAAAATATGCGAACATACCACGGCATCATATTTTTCCTGCAGCAGATATATCGCCAGCTTAGTGCATCCCTGCATTACCAGTTTGTACATTGGATGGTCCTCATTGATAGCTGATCTGTTATTGGCACACAGCTCCCATCCTATATGGTTAACCGGCTGGAGATATTTGTATAAAACATTATGCCCGGATTCAATTATTTTGGAAACCGCAGGCGAAACAAATCTGAGGCAGTCCTCGACCACACACTCATCGCCTCGTTCCTCAAATCTCTCCCTGACCGCCATGGCCACAGAATTATGACCGGTCCCTGTATTGGCACTTAGAATTAGAACCTTCAAATCTTCTCCTTGCTTTCAAGTATCTGAATCTGTTATATCTCTGAATCATGGCAAACGGAATGTTGCCTAAAACAACATCAATAATAAAAAGGATTATCCCTCCGATATTGTTCATGATGAAAATCACCGGTATGGAAACCGGACACAAAATCAAATGTGTAAGTTCTGCAACGCAGGTTTCCTGAATCATAACGTCAAGTTCCGCAGCTGAAGGACGTTTAAGTGTCTTTTTCGGGACGATCCCGGAAACCCACTTACTGACATCCGGCACTTTGTCTTTCCATTTGCGTATCTTAAAGCACCTGTCGTAAAACCGGCCTCCGTCTTCCCATGAATACTCTTTGAACGGAAATCTGTCAGGATTCCATTTTATGCCTGCGAGCATTCTTCCGAAGGGGAATGCGAGTATACCCAGTAAACTGAGATATATTAAACTATACAGAAGCTTTAACATTCTTTCTGTTTCTCCATTTCATAAAAAGCCATGGATATGCAGCCATTCCCACAATGCTTGCCGCGAACATCCTCACAAATTTCTGAAGCGAAGCATTAAGTGAAGGAACCAGATACTTCACCGAGGAATATACTGTCAGGAAAAGAACAGCACCGATAACGGTTCTCAGAACCTTCTGCCACTTTGTTCCGTCCGTCGTGAATTTAATAAACTTATCTTCGATAAAATTTCCGATGCCCCATCCAAGAATCATGGCTATTCCCATGTATGTATCCGGTTTCATATCATCCGGGTCCACTATAAGATTCCCCATGGCATCATAATCCAACGGATAAGATTTGCTCTCTATATATATGATAGTCAGCACAGAAAGCACGACAGCAATAATCAGTATCACCAGCGGTTTGTTTTTATTCCCATCCAGCTTCCAGTCCGCGATTTTTACAATCAGCATCAGAATCAGACTGATTACCGCACCTCCGATTACATCCCAGATTGAGTGGCATCCAAGCCACATTCTCGAGATCATAACCATTATTATTAAAGCAATGCTGATAATCTTCCATACCTTTTTTCTGGCACAGATCGCCAGATTAGCAAAACCGATTACTGTTACCGATGTATGTGCACTGGGAAAAGAATACCCTGTAGCGGTTTCTGCGGCAGCATCAAATACATGCAGTCTTTTATCCAGCACCCATGGTCTGTAAATACACGCAGTAAGTTTTGCTACCCCGTTGAACCAGAAACAATACACCAGTTCGGTAATCAGTTTTTTACCGATTTCCTTTTCCACCGACCAGTAAACAGCCAGTATCCCTATCGGAATAACAAGAATCATCGCATCGGAAACAAACATAAAAAACTCGGTAACCGACGGATCAATATTCTCCCGCATAACCTGCAATGCATAAAGGAGATCCATTATTATTTCCTCCTTCTGTCAAAAAACGGATTTTTTCCGCTGACCGAAAGCGGAATACCCATCCAGATAATATCCTCGTCTCCCGACTCATCCATCTCCCGGAAAATCTTTCCGATAGAATACATTACTCTGTTATCAGTCTTTAACTCTGAAGCAGTTGCAACGGCCGATCCGATAGCTATCCCCATATCGGTAGTCGCAAAAATGCATGCGCCTTTTGCCGCTATACATTCCTCGCAGGTCTCATGTCCGCAATAACCGCAGTTGAGTCCGTAAGTTTCGCGTTTAACTCCTATCATGACCACTGCTTTAGCCCCGAGTACATTTCCTGCGTCTCTGATGATGGACTCTCTGCCGTCAGCAAGTTCAATCATCTTTTGGCTGAGTTTCTTTACATCATCATCCGTAAGTATCATTGTAACAATATTATCTATCCCGCGGGTTTTTGGCGCGGTGCGTGCTGCTGCACACATCATATGGGCAGTATTTAATGCCGCTGCCGTCTCGGCCAGTTCCGATCTTATAATCATAACCCACCTCCGTTTTTATTATAACATCTTATTTAAATAATTAAGTACCTTCTTTTTATCCGCTGTCCACCGTGGAGAAATAAGGGATGCTTTTGGCGGATCTCCGGTGACACGGTGCACCGCCATTTTTTCAGGAAGCATGTCCAGAAGTCCTTTAAGCACCCCGGCATATTCCTCAAGAGAATACTCGTGAAGCACGGTCTCTCCCCGCTTCACCATATCCGCAAGCTTTGTTCCTTCAATGAGATAAAGCAGCGTGATTTTTACACCATCACCTTCGGAGCTGTTGCTGACAATATGCCTTACCGTCTCCTGAGCATCTTTGTCGTCTTCTCCCGGCAATCCGACTATGACATGTGTTACCACTGATATCCCGGATTCATGAAGTCTTCCCACTGCTTCATCATACACTTCTGTCCTGTATCCACGGTTAATATACCCGGCAGTATCATCATTTGATGTCTGAAGTCCGAGTTCTACCCAGACCGGTTTTATCCCGTTGAGTCTTTTAAGCATATCGACAATTTCACCGGAAAGGCAGTCCGGACGTGTCGCAACAGCAAGGCCCAATATCTCAGGATAGCTTATGGCCTCCGTGAAAATCTCCTCAAGATGAGCACGTTCTTCATTGCTGTGAACATATGTGTTGGAAAAAGACTGGAAATATGCTATATATCCGGCAAAATTGGATGACAGCTTTGAAGCGACTTTTTCTTTGGCTGCTTCTATCTGCTTACTGATCGGCAAAACGGCCAAAGAGGCAAACTCACCCGAACCGCCACCGCTGCAAAATATACATCCGCCAGTGCCGCATTTCCCGTCACGGTTAGGACAGGTACACCCGGTACTTAAAGACAGACGGTATACTTTACCGCCGTATTTTTCCTTCATTGCTTTGTCGAAACTGTAATAACCCATTTTATAAATGCCGCGTCTTTCCGGCGCGGCATCAACTCTCCTGTATTATTCCATTGCAGTCCTGATTCTGGCAGCCATATTTTCGCTGTCCTTTGCTTCACCCGGTTTCCAGAGCGGAAGCACATTATCACCGGAAAACCTCGGAATAACGTGAACGTGAACGTGGAACACAGACTGACCTGCGGCTTCATTTGTATTGATAATGATATTAAACCCGTCAGCTCCCAGCGCCTTCATCTGAGCCGCACCGATTTTTGCCGCTGCAGAAGTCAGCTTTCCGGCAAGATCACACGGAACTTCCGTGATGTTTTTAAAATGGTTCTTTGGAATTACCAGCGCATGTCCCTGAGCGGCGGGACCGGCATCAAGAATAACCGCAAGATCATCATCCTCATATATCTTTGCAGTAGGTATCTCACCGTTGGCAAGTAAACAGAAAATGCAATTCTTGTCCATCATCTCTCAATCTCCTTTATCATACTTTTTCAACTGTTTCCAGTTTTATCATGTTTGTAGTCCCGGCCTGTCCGTTTGCCGGTCCTCCGGTCAGAATAACCTTATCCCCGACTTTCAGATCAAGAACCGTCTTTGCATTCAGCTTTGCGAAGTGGAACATAACATCAACAGAATGATATTCCTCACTTAAAACAGGAGTGACACCACAACTGATGTTTTCTCATAACACTGCTCCCGAATTATACAACAAAGTACTGACTAATATTATACAACTATATTATAATAAGTATATACTTCTTCGGAGGATCAAATATGACAGTATCAGATTATTTCAAGCATTATATCAGTCTGCCGGAGGCCGCTGTATTCTTCGGTATAGCGTTGGCATGTGTCATCGTTGTCTGCATAATACTATACCTTTTTTCACATATAGGAAAAAGCAGGTACGCGGCTGATGCTGTTGAAGGTGTACGCGACTATGAGGGCAGATTCAATTTTGAAAAAAGAAACTATGTATATCATAAATTTCAGAACCTCACACAAAAATTCTTTGAGATCGTTTTTTCCGGCAACTGCATACTGTTCTTTATGACAGTATATTACCTGATCAACCGCTTTTATACCGATGAACCCGGAAAGACATTTTTCAACAAATACTCCAGTTTTATTCTGCTGCTTCTCATCGTGTTTTCCTGTATACTGAATACATTTCTGGACAGAGTTTTTGTCCGGCTTAATCATGTCAGGGAATCCGAAAGATTCTCTATCCGCATCCTCGGTATGCTTTATATGCTCATCATATTCGGATATATCAAGTTTATTTATGAAAATGATAACTATGATATGTACATCGTCTATTTCCTCGGACTGATGATAGGCCGTTTTGTTTATTTCGATGCATCATTTAAAGATTTTGCCGTCAATGTCGGGCATGCACTGAAAAATTTCCCCATCATGCTTCTGGCGCTTGCCTGCACAGGAGTTATGGCCTACTGGGGATTCAAAACCAAATTTCTCATCAAGCATATAGGGGTGGTAACAAATGTTTTCATTGCTCACATCTTTCTGATAGCGGCCATTTTTATCATATTTCATATCCATCCCGAGAATCTGTTCAGACCCAAAGATGAAGAATATAAAATGTACCGTGCTGGCGATGAAGAAGATCTCTGTGATGATGAAGACAAAGAATGACAAGGTCACGGACCTTGTCATTTTATTATCGCCATCCATGATGCCAATGCAAGCATCGGACCAAACGGCAGATTATGTTGTCTGTCATGCAGAAGATCTACTGCTACAAACAATATCCCGGCTATCAGTATTATTACGAATGTCCTGTACATCCCGAAGTTCAGTCCTATCATAAACATCATTTTAATATCCCCGCCTCCCAGGGTGCTTCTGTTCCTTATCATATCAAGAATCAGCACCACTGCCAGTACGGATATCGCCGGTATGACTCCCAATGCAAGCTCCGCGACTGTATCTCCCTCAAATATCCTCAGCAGCGAAACCGCACATCCGATCATGATAATCCTGTCCGGCAGCCTGTGCCCCTTGATATCTTCCCTTGAAAGCTTCATAAGCACGGCTCCGACAAGCATAAGTCTCAGTGATTCAATTCCAACCCCTCGGAATATCAGGACCGAAACCCAGTACATGATCATAATCTCTATATTCAGTTTTTTCATATCTAATCAGATAAGAATATACTTTTCAGACACGATGATGCAGATCCTTCAGCAATTCTTTTTTTACAACACGATATGCCGGGTGATGCCGTTCCCTGAATGTCACTGAATGATGAACCGGAGAAAAACCATTATCCTGCCATTCAGTAACTGCCTTCTGTATATCGTCTTTATCAAACGGAATAAGACCTTTATATGCCAGCTCCGGGAGTTCTTCAAGACTATCCTGCAGCCTGGCCATCCCGTCCTCCTGCTTCTGCGCTGAAAGCAGAAACATCCCGGTCAGTGTTTCCACACCGTTATCTTCATTAAAGGCCTTGAGATGAACGCGGCAGAAATCTCCGTCCAGCATCTCTATGTCCGGAAGGTCATCCGACTCTGCATACTGCATTTCATCCCTTATTCTGTCATGTACTGTTTCCGGATCTGAAATAAGATGTTCACATCCGAAACACGACTGGTACAGAAACTTAAAAACATCCCTGATTTCCAGCCCTTCATTGTCCCGGCAGTATTTTATGACAGCATCCTTACTCATTTTCTTTCCGATCTATACACATATACTGTGCATCACTGGAGGTCTTTAGAGCACTATAAACATCCTCAAGGTTCACTCTCTGCCTGTTGAACATTCCGCTTGAATCCGTAACAAAGACTGTGTCATCCTGCGGATTGTACTCCCACAGATTTACATAGTGTCCAAGTGTGTAGAACCAAAGCTTATCATCATTGTATTTACACACAAGGACCATCGTCGTTTCAGAGTTCTGCACATCATTCTGAAAATCCGCATAATTCTCCGGTTTGTGCTTCGTCTGAACCACGCATCCGAAATGTTCATACATCTTCCTCAGCTGCTTCCAGCTCAGAGCTCCGCGTCCTGATTCCGGATGATAATCTCCGTATTTTCTCGCCCATTCAAACATCGCATCGGGTCTTAGCGGCACATCATAAAACGTACTGTAAACATTCGAAAGACAGCATATACCACATCCGAAATAGAAGAACTTCTGTCCTCCGCACTCCATCTCCACCCAGTCGCCTGTCCATTTCTCATCATTACAGTACTCTTCGGGAACCTGAACAAAAGAATAAATTTTCTGTTCACGTTCCGACTCACCCTTTTGCGTAAAACCGACCAGCACAAATGCTGACACCAGGCACAGGAGAAAAACTGTTATTTTAAAGCCTCTGTTCGACATTGATCCTGAAATCAACCCATCCTCGGAAACTCTTCAAAAAATGTAATTCCTGGTTGTAGCTCTGTTGCATATAATCTGCAACAGCTTCCTTATCGATTTCAACTTTTCCTGCAATTTCTTCTATGGCTGCTTCTATCAGCTTTCCGGTCTCCTTTAAACTCGGAATCGCATCAAAAACAGCTCTGAAAGTATCTGCATTTATATATGAACCGATGACCTGTCCGATTTCATCCTGTGAAAGTGCGCTGATATCTTTCTGTTCATCTATGGCCATAAGTCTCAGAAGCAGCGCTCCGCCAAAACATTTCTTCGCCAGATCCGTCAAAGCAGCAGACTCATCCTTATGACTGACAACATATTCAGAATACTGTTCAGCCATCACCGAACTCATCTTCCTGTCAACCTCAAGCTCCGCATGCTTAAAAACATCTCCGGGTATCAGTCTGCTATGTGCCAAAGCTTCTCTGTATTTATCCGCAAACATTTTTTCTCCTTTTTATAACTTCTTTAATCATCTTCCGTTTTTGCTTTAGTAAAATCCGTTTTATCTATTTTTGATTTTAACATTATAATTACTATTATCAATGATAACACATCTGCGACCGGTTGTGCCCAAATAAGTCCATCAATACCCATTATAGCTTTCATAATAAATACTGCGGGTATAAAGATGACTCCCTGACGAAAAACAGAAGCAAGAAGAGCGGAGGTAGCGGCTCCGATGGCCTGGAGCGTATTCTGACATATTGCAAAAGCACCGATAAGCCATGCAGTAGTCATCAGTATCCTTGTAAAATGCACTCCGGAATCCAGCGCAGTCATATCTGTCAGGAACACCCTTACTACAGGTTTTGCAAATATAAAGCAAAGGGCGGAAACTATAAAGCACAATACCAGTCCGAATCCTGCTGAAAATCTGATTCCCTGTTCCAGTCTTAGTTTTTCCTTTGCACCATAGCAATATCCCAGGAACGGCTGAACTCCGCTTCCGATACCTATACCGATAAGCGTAACTATCATTATTATTTTGGCCGTAACACCATATCCTGCAACAAGCATATCTCCGTTCGGATAATGCCCCAGCTGTGAGTTCACAACTATCGACGATACGCTCACGAGAAGATTTGCAAGAGATGCCGATATACCGACCGACAGAACTCCCGTCAGAATTCCTTCCTTCATCGAAAAATACTTTGGACTGATACTCAGTGTTGATTTTCCTCTAATAAAATACAGGATATAATACCCTGCTGCTATCGCATTACCGATAACAGTCGCTATCGCCGCTCCTGCAACTCCCCACTTGAATACCAGGATAAATATCGGATCCAGAACCATATTGATAAGATTTCCTATGAGCGTTCCGGTCATAGCCTTCATCGCTTCACCCTCAGTACGGACTATGCTGGAGAAGCAGTTGGAAATCATCGAGAACACCCCGCACCCGATAGCAATACGGAGGTAATCCCTGGTAAGGCCCATGCTCTCTTCGCTCGCTCCCAGCATTACTGTAATCCTGTCCAGGAAAACCCACAGTATTGCCATGAATACTGCTCCCACTGCAACACATGACCACATACAGAATGAACTGACACTTCTGGCATAATCCTTTCTGCCTGCACCAAGTGCTCTGGAAATCACCGATGTGCCTCCTACACCGAAAAGTGTACCCAAAGACATAAAAATCATAAACAACGGCGTTGCAAATGATACTGCTGTCACATAAAGATCATTATGTGTAAGCCCCAGGAAAAAAGTATCTGCGATGTTGTAAACCATGACCATAATCATCGCTATAAGGGCAGGTATACTGTTCCTGATTATAATCTTCGGAACGGGGTCTGTCCTGAAAGAATCTACTGCCGAACTATTCTGCTGATTATGCACTATATAATTCTCCATTTCTATTTAGTCTTATATATATATTATAGCAGAAATGCGTCCCCCTACACACCCATTTTGCCAAACTTAAAGGGAGTGAGATTTTTATCATCGCACTCCCTTAAAAAATATCCGAACCCTGTTTTGTATTTTTACATCCGCAGACAATAAATAATTACTCAAGATTCAGCTTGTTTTTAAGCACAAATCTTACAAAAAAGAACATGACAGCCCCGTAAATTATCTCTCCGAGTATTACTACTCCGGTCTGAATCATAGAATTATACACGTCTTTTTTCCAACTCCAGTCTTCTGTACAGCAAATACCTATCTTGTCGAGTATCGGGCCAAGAACACTGATGCAGAGAAAAACAGATAATACACTTATCAGAATAAATACCATAACCGATACTATTCTTCTGTATTTCGGAACGATATGACCGAAAGATACAGATGAGTATATATGAAGATTCATTACCGTTGCCGTGCATATTGCAAAAATCAACACTTCAAGACCGAATAAAACCAGAAGTCCTATCCCGTCACAGCCGGAAAGCCATTTGAATACTTCCCCCATGCCTTTGATATTATTTATCGGGTCATACATAAATACCATAATCATGGCAGATATCGCAACAACAATCGTACTGACCGCTTCCAGAATGAGTGCCGTTAAAGCCTTTGAGGCTATAAGTTCCTCGGTTCTGACAGGAAGGGTAAACTCAGATAACCCTGCTCTCCCAAAAGTCCGTGACAGAACTCACTGTAAATATAAATAATCGCTATGACTGCTGCCGCAATCGCAACTCCGGAAAGCAGAAGCTTCGGAAGTGTATTGGGAAGAAATGTATAGTTGTTATACTTCCTGCAATAGTACAAAGACCATCCGTTCAGTAACGATATAAGGATTACTGCCGTCCATATCGGCCAGAATTTCTTCCAGCAGGATCTGAAATCATATTTTATCAGTTTACCCAGCATCATTCCTCACCTCCGGTCTTATTTTCAAATTTAAACATAGTTCTGAAAAGCGAATCCACACTCTCGCCGTTCTTCTCACGAATATTATCAACTGTATCCTGAAGCGTTATTCTTCCGTCCTGAAGAAAAACAACCTCGTCCAGCACCTGCTCGACATCACTGATAAGATGCGTTGAAATAAGTACTGAACTGTTCTCGGCATAATTGGTGATAATAGTCTTAAGTATGAAATCCCTGGTCGCCGGATCAACTCCGCCTATAGGTTCATCCAGTAGGTACAGTCTGGCATTCCTGCTCATGACAAGCATAAGCTGCATTTTTTCCTTGGTCCCCTTGGAAAGAGTTCTGATCAGCTGACCGTCGTCAAGGCCCAGCACTCTGCACATCTCTGTGGACTTACTCTTATCAAAGTCTGTGTAAAAGTCCGCGAAAAGTTCCTTGATATCCCTGACTCTCATCCAGTCCGCAAAATACATTTTATCAGGCAGATAGCTTACTATCTTTTTTGTCTCAACACCAGGCTTCATCTCACATATACGAATCTCACCGCTGTCAGGCTGCAGAAGACCGTTCATCATCTTCAGAAGTGTAGTCTTCCCGGCCCCGTTCGGACCAAGCAGACCGACAATTTTACCTGCTTCAATTTTTAGATTAATATTGTCCAATGCCTTCAGCGAGCCAAAACTGCGGCTCAAAGCACTGCATCGCAATAATTCACTCATTTCACATTCCTTCCTTTACAAATTTTAATGCTGCGTCACTGTTATATCCCAGTGCTTTCATATCCTTGAAAAACCTGTCGGTCCGTTCCAGCGCAAGGAGGGTCCTTGTCGAGTCAATAATCTTCCTGTCATCCGTGACAACTCTCCCGGATGTACGATTTGTAATTATAAGACCGTCGTTTTCCAGCTGGACCATAGCTCTCTGCATCGTATTCGGATTAACCCCCGCTTCAGCAGCAAGGTCCCTGACTGTAGGAAAATGCGTCCCTGCAGGATACTCCCCCGTTACAATCCTTTCTTTCAGCTGTTCCGCAAGCTGTTTCCAGATGGGAAGTGCATTATTCAGTTGAAAATCCATCCGTTTACCTCCAATTAAAAAGGTGTATTATTGTATTAACCACTTAATACAATAATACACCTTCTGCTGTTTGTAAAGTTTTTCAGGCTATAACCTCTTTTATCTCTTCGAGATTCTCCGCAAAAATGATTCCTTTCAGCTTTTCCGGATTGGCCAGATTTTTTCTGACCATATTGTCCAGAAGCGATTTTATTCCGTCATAATAACCGCCGATATTGTATATGATGCACGGAGCCGTCGTCTGCTTCAGAACTACCATGCCCATAATCTCTGAAATCTCATCCAGTGTTCCGGTACCTCCGGGAAATGCTATAAAAGCATCTCCGAGCTCTATCATTTTCGATTTCCTTTTGGTTATATCCTCAGTGATTATGAGTTCATCGATCCTGTCATACAGATATCCGGCATCGATGAACATCTGCGGTTCCACCCCTATGACTTTACCGCCCGCGTCAAGAGTACTTTCCGCCACATGACCCATAAGTCCGCTTTTGGAACCTCCGTATACCAGAGTATGTCCGCTTTCACCTATCCATTTTCCAAGCTCACATATCCTTTGTGTAAATTCAGGATCATTGCCTTCATTCGCTCCTAAATATACAACTATGTTCATCTGTTACACCTTCCCGTACACATATAATTCAACATTCTGCTTTATCTATTAACGCTTCATCTGCATAAGGAACAGAGATTTGTCATCAATGGCACGCATCGTTGCAAGAATCCCGTCAAGGTGATCATATTCATGCTGAAGCAATTCAGAGTAATCTCCCTCCAGTTTCATCTCCTGCCTGTTTCCGTCCGGATCTGTGTATCTGATGATTGCCTGTCTGTGTCTGAGAACTTTGACACACAATCCCGGAAAAGACATACAGTCGTCCAAAACTTCCATAAACTCATCATTCGGAAAAATCAGTTCCGGATTAATAAAAACATATTCTCTGTCGGTAAGCATATATAGAAGTCTTTTCTTTATTCCTATCTGTGGAGCGGCTATTGCCCTACCGGCTCCGTATGTTTTTCTGTAATCCAGCAAAGTATCCCTGAGATCCACAACCCAGTTTTTTATAAACTGCATATCCTGCTCTTCAACCTTTTCGCTGATCTCGTATAATTCCGGATTTCCCAGTTTCAGTATTTCTCTGACCATAATACCTCTCTCAAAATACTTATAATCTTTCTTATTGTGCTTTTTTCTTATCTGAATCAGTAATCATAGCCAGTGCACCGTATAATACGGAATCATCTCCCAGACCTGCACGTTTAAGTTCTACGGTCGGACGAATAGAAGGCATGCAGTACTTATCCACTTCATCGAGTATTTTCTCAAGGAAGATTTCTCCGCAGGCCTCCATAATTCCACCGCCGTATACAATCAGATCCGGACTGAAGATGTTGATCAGACTGCCTGAAGCGACAGCCATATAATGACATGATCTTTCAACGGCTTCCATGGCAACCTTGTCGTTCATCTTAAGTGCTTTTTTCAAATATTTGCTGCGGAATACTCCGTTCTCGATCTTATCACCGAGAAAAGACTCACGGCCTCTGGCAACCTGCTGCACAATATATGCCGACATACCCTTCTTGCTTGAGAATGCCTCTAAGCATCCGCACTGTCCGCATCCGCAGAGGGGTCCTTCCGGGTCGAGTACCATATGCCCGATTTCTCCTGCCTTGAAACCTGTACCTGTGTAAAGCTCACCATTAATGATGATTCCGCCTCCCATTCCGGTTCCCGGGAATATACCGATAACATTCTTGTAACCCTGCGCGACTCCGTATTTGTACTCACCAAGTACACCGCAGTTTACATCATTTCCGATATAGAACTTTGTACCGAATTTCTTTTCGATAGGTGTGCGGATATCATAATTACGCCATGGCAGATTCGGAGAGAAAAATACTATGCCGGTATCGGAATCAATGACACCCGGTGCCCCTGCGGAAATTGCATTGATATCACTCTTTTTTAATTTGGCTTCTTTCATCATTTCCGCAACGGTATTGATGATAATCTGCTCAACATTAACTACGTCATCTCCGTTTTCTTTAGTACTTTTCTTCAGGCGATAGATTATTTCATTCTGATCATTGAAGATTGCTCCAAGTACCTTTGTTCCTCCGATATCCAGACAAACATTATACTTTCCTGCCATTTTTTACCCCTCCCCCTTATTTATTTGATATTTTAGTTTTGAACGGCTATAGTTAGTTTTTATTTCTGACTCTTTTTATTTTCTTTACGGTAGAACCTGTGGCCTTCCTGCCCGCAGTTTTTGCCGGTTTCCTGCCTGTTGTTTTTTTTGATGCCGCTTTCTTTGTCGTTGTTTTCTTTGCTGCTGTCTTCTTAGTCGCTGTCTTTTTTTTCGATGTCGTCTATGCTGCGGTCATTTTTTCTGCAGGTATTTCTTCGGCAACCGAAGGATTCTCCTCTTCCGGAAGCGGTATATTAGCCCTTCTGTAGCTGCTCTCGGCAAAATACTCCTGAGAATTGAACGGTTTGCCATCAGATACGACTTTTACATATGTTCCGTCATCCTGCTGAACACGAAGTTTACATGTATCGCTCAGCATCAGCCGGAACATCTTCAGAAGTTGTGCACGTATTCTTGCATTTAATACAGGTACGCCTACTTCCACCCGGCGTGTGGTGTTTCTTGTCATGAGATCGGCCGAGGCGATATACACCTCCTCATTGCCTTCACATCCGAAGATATATATCCTTCCGTGTTCAAGATATCTTCCGACGATACTGTAGATCTCTATATTCTCTGTAAGTCCCGGAACCCCGGTAACCAGACAGCAGATTCCCCTGACCAGCATCTGTACTCTTACCCCTGCGGACGATGCTTCGATCAGTTTATCGATCAACAGCTTATCCGTAAGTGAGTTGATCTTGAATCCGATATAAGCCGGCTTTCCTGCCTTTGCAATTGCGATCTGTGTATCGATCTTCTCCACGATTTCATTCTGCAGACAGTCCGGTGCAACAAGCAGATGATTAGTCTGCTTTACCGTATCTCCCAGTGCCAGCGCATTAAATACACTTGCTGCCTCTTCACCGATTGCAGGATTTGCCGTCATAAGACTGTAATCAGTATAAAGACGTGCTGTCTTCTCGTTATAGTTGCCTGTTCCTATCTGAGTGATATATTCCACTCCTCTGACAGTTCTGCGTGTTATGAGACAAAGCTTGGAGTGAACCTTTATCTTATCCAGTCCGTAAATAATACGGCATCCTGATTTCTCCAGTTCGAGACTCTGGTCCACATTATTGGCCTCATCAAAGCGGGCACGAAGCTCTACAAGAGCCAGTACGTCTTTGCCATTCTCTGCTGCCTGCGCAAGTGCCGCAACAATCTGGCTTGTTTTTGCCACACGGTATAGTGTAATGCGGATAGATACGACATCCGGATCGTTTGCCGCCTCTGTCAGAAGGCGAAGGAACGGACGCATACTTTCATAAGGATATGAAAGCAGTATGTCTTTCTTTTTGATCTGCTCGATCATACTTCTGTCTTCAGAAACATTCGGTGAAGGCTGCGGAACACGCAAAGGATAATAGAGTTCCTTACGATCCGACAGCATTGCCGAAACGTCTCCGAGGAATCCTAAATCAAGCGGCGCATCAGAATAAAAAGCATGTTTCTTCGGAAGCTTCAGATATTCGCAGATGACAGCAATCAGGTTCGCATCGATTTTTCCGGTATATTCCATTTTGATCGCACCCATGCGTTTTCTGGTGGCAATCATTTTCTCCATTGCCTTGCGGTAATCCTTGCTCTTCAGCTCAAGGTCATCCGGACGATCATCATCAATGGAGATGTCTGCATTTCTTACAAGGCGGATCAGGGTACTGTTTACAACACTATACTGTCCGAAAATAATCGGAGCGAATGCCAGAATCAGATCCTCTGTCAACACATATTTATTATTGTCTGCTGAAACAGGAACC
>JAUNOA010000053.1:5551-10673 GCA_030531245.1 Lachnospiraceae bacterium | reverse complement strand
AAAAGGCTGAAGTATGAGTAATAGTAATTACGAGTACTCGGCCTTTGAAATATTGATTAAAGATGGTTCAGGACAATGTGCAAGCAGAAGCAGTGTTATTATAAAAGATGAACATAAATGAATGAAAAGATTAGGATGTTTCGTCAATTGACAGAAAAGGTGTAAAATAGTAATATTATATATAAAGATGAGAAAACGTTTGCGCAATATGGATCGACATAGTGTCCACGTATTTTTTTATCCGTTTGGGAAAACGTTTGCGCATATAACTTATTCTGTAAAGGAGATTGACCGTGGAAAAGAAAAAAGCAGATTTGATTTTGAAAAATTGCTACCTGATCAGTATGGATAAAGAACGCCATATTTATGAAGATGGTGCTGTTGCAATCATCGATGGAAAAATTGCGGGATACGGAAGACAGGCTGATGTCATATCTCAGTTTTATGCAGATGAAACATATGACTGCGGAGGAGGTATTGTTCATCCGGGACTAATTGACGCTCATGAACATGCAGCATGGCATCTTATGCGATGCATAGTTCCGGACACTTTTACCGTTGATGAAGTCTGGGAAAAATACGAGAATCCGATTACAAATCACTTTACCGGAACGGAAGAGTATTGGAGTCTTCTTCTTGCGACAGCAGAGATGGCACTTGACGGAACCACTTATTACGGTGATACGGGTGGTTCAAGATTCCATAAAGATATGTTTGCGGGAGGCAGTATTGTAGGCGTAAAGGGCTTCACAAGCCATGGAATCAGCGACAATTACACTCCGGAGCTTAAGGTTATGGAGTATCCGTATGAGAAATGTATCGAGCTGTTTGAGGAAGAACTTGAGAATCATAAGAGAACGAAAAACACTCCTGTTGCCGCTCACGTTGGGCTTCCGGGCATGGAACATACATCTGCAAAACTGGCAGTTGCATGTAAGGAACTTGCCCAAAAGTACGGTGTTCAGATGCAGATTCATACCAGTGTATACAAGTCAGAAATCGAATGGTTCCGCGAGAATCATCATTGCACACCTATAGAGTTCTACGACAGTCTGGGAATACTTGACGAGCATACAACTCTGGTACATGTAATTCATACATCAGACCAC
Organism: Lachnospiraceae bacterium; assembly: GCA_030531245.1. Classification (GTDB taxonomy): domain Bacteria; phylum Bacillota; class Clostridia; order Lachnospirales; family Lachnospiraceae; genus Darwinimomas. The sequence goes on along the minus strand of JAUNOA010000053.1, from coordinate 9,564 downwards.
GATCTGGATATTCTGGAAAAACGTAAACCATACGTAGTTCATTGTCCGGGTGCATCATTCAGATATGCTCTTGGAGCAATGACTGTAGGACGTTTCAAAGAGATGAAGGAAAGAGGAATCAAGATTGCTCTTGGTACGGATTCTGGTGTATGGTGCGACGGACTCGATATGTTCCAGCAGATGTATCTGGCATGTGTAGGACACAGAGAAGCAACCGGTATATATCCGTATTTCAACAGAGAGGAAGCGTTTGAGATGACTACAGTGAACGGCGCGGGTGCGCTTGGTGTAGGAGATGAGTGCGGAAGCATTGAAGTCGGAAAGAGTGCGGATATTGTTATACATTCTGTTTCAAGACCTGAGACAGTGACTCATGCAGACAGACTCCAGCAGTTGATTTATGCAGGACAGTCAAGAACGGTTGAAAGTGTTCTTATCGATGGTGAGTTCATTGTACGAAACAAAAAACTCACGAGAGTCGACATGGAAGAACTTGCTCCTCAGTTTGCCGAGAGACAGAGAGATATCGTTACAAGAATGGGATATAAATACACATCATCTTGGCCAATCGTTAAATAATCCGGAGGAATCTTGTGGAAAGATTTAAGAAGAAAATCAAAAAAGCCTGGAGAGCTGTTACACACAGTCAGAAAGCAACAATCGGATTGATCATGATTCTGTTGCTTCTGCTGGTAGCACTTACCGCTCCGCTGCTGGCAAGATACGGGGTCGATCAGATCGGTGCCGGAGCACCTTTCACGAAACCCTGTTCGGCATATCCGTTCGGTACGGATAATTATGGACGTGATGTATTTTCAAGAGTACTGATAGGAACGAGAGTATCCCTGCGGATTGCATTGACTGTAGCGGCGCTTTCCATTCTGATAGGTGTGCCGCTCGGTGTAATAGCCGGTTTTAACGGCGGTGCAGTCGGTGCAGTAATAATGAGAATCGTGGATGTCATGCTTTGCTTCCCGTGGATCATGGTTGCATTATGTGTAGCGGCGCTTATCGGAAGCGGAGAAAAGGTCATCATCATTTCGCTGGTATTCGCGTACGTTCCGACATTTGTACGACTGATGCAGGGCGTTGTCCTGTCGGTAAAGGAAGAAGAGTATATAGCAGCGGCCAAGGTCACCGGTGAAAGCCGGTTTGCCACAGTAATGAAGTATGTTCTTCCGAACTGTCTGGCACCGCTTATCGTTGAAGCAACTCTGGTAATGTCGTTCGTGGTTCTTGATGAGGCGGCAATAAGTTATCTCGGAGTCGGAGTTCAGCCTCCTACACCGAGCTGGGGAGTTATGCTGAATGAATCCAGCCAGTTTATCTGGAATGCAACATACCTGTCCATACTTCCGGGAATTGCAATCGCGTACACGGTTTTGAGCATTAACCTTTTCGGAGACGGATTGAGAGATATCCTTGACCCGAGATACATGGGTGGACTTAGGGAGAATTGATATGACAGAAAAAGATATTTGTCTCAGTGTAAAAAACTTAAGAACATCATTTTTTACCGATCGCGGTGAGATTCACGCAGTTCGCGGTGTCAGTTTTGACGTTATGAAAGGTGAAATGCTGGGAATAGTCGGCGAAAGCGGATGCGGAAAGAGCGTTACTGCTTTTTCTGCTTTGAATCAGGTTAAACATCCCGGAAGAATAGTCGGAGGAGAAGTACTCTTTCATGGGGTAGATTTATTGAAACTGTCTCAGGATGAGATGAGAAAACTCCGCGGAAGCAAGATGTCCATGATTTTCCAGGAGCCGCTTACAGCTCTGAATCCGGCATTTTCAATCGGATGGCAGATCGGCGAATCGTATCGCCTCAGAGGAGAGAAAAACAAAAAGGTCATTGAAGAAAAAACCATAGATATGCTCCGAAAAGTTAAACTTCCAGAGCCGGAACTCAGAATGAAGGAATTTCCTTATCAGTTCAGCGGAGGCATGAGGCAGAGAGCGTTGATCGCGCTTGCCCTGGCATGCACACCGGAGCTTGTTTTTGCGGATGAACCGACAACGGCACTTGATGTGACGGTCCAGGCTGAGATTCTGGATCTTCTGCAGAATCTGCAGAAAGAGATGGGTATGTCGGTAGTTCTGATTTCACATAATCTGAACCTTATAGGAGAAAGGTGCAAACGTGTCCTTGTTTTCTATGCCGGCAAGATTATTGAAGAAGCTCCTACGGAAGAGTTGTTTAAGAATCCTTCACATCCGTATACACAGGGCCTGTTGGGTTCGCTACTTTCAATTCATCAGGGTGAAGACGTACAGCTGCATACAATGCCCGGAGAGGTTCCGAATCTTCTTGAGGATATTGATCATTGCAGTTTTGCACCGAGATGTCCGTATGCAACGGAAGAATGCTATAAAAAACAGCCTGAACTGTACAATTTGGGCGGAAATCATTACTGCAGCTGCTTAAGGTACAAAAGAGAAGAGGTGAAGCAATGAGAGAACTTCTTAGAGTGGAAGATTTAAAAGTTCAGTTTACGGCACCCGCATCTCTGAATGATAAATTGTTTGCCGGGAAAAAATACGTCAAGGCAGTTGACGGACTGAGCTTTTCGATAAATGAAGGCGAAGTCGTCGGACTGGTCGGAGAAAGCGGATGCGGCAAATCAACGGTCGGAAAGACGCTGGTAATGCTGCAGAAACCAAAGAGCGGAAAGATATATGTTGACGGTGAAGATGTCTGTGAGACAAAAGATGAAAAGGCACTGAGAAAAAAGATACAGTATATCTTCCAGGATCCGTACTCTTCTCTGAATCCCAGAATGACGGTAAAAACAATACTGTCGCGTCCGATGGAGATTTTCGGCTTATGCAAAAACAAAGATGAAGAGAATGAAAGAATAGCCAATCTGCTTAAGGAAGTAGGACTTTCCCAGGAACAGAGTCTGAGATTTCCTCATGAGTTTTCAGGAGGACAGAAACAGAGAATCAGTATTGCCAGGGCTCTGGCAGTTGAACCGGAACTCATTATCGCAGATGAGCCTACGGCGGCGCTTGACGTCAGCATTCAGGCTCAGATATTGAAACTTCTTGAAAAGCTCAGAACAACAAGAAATCTCACTATGCTTTTTATTTCCCATGATCTAGGTGTTGTGGAGTATGTTTCAGACAGAATACTTGTTATGTATCTGGGCAAAATCGTGGAGGAAGGTCCGACAAAGGATGTAATCAATGATCCGCTTCATCCATATACAAAGGCTCTTCTTTCGGCGGTTCCCAAGAATCCGCTTCAGGAAAAGGGAGAGGGAGTACGTCTGAGCGGAAGTATTCCGAGTACGATCAATATCCCGCAGGGATGCAGACTCCATCCGAGGTGTCCATATGCAACAGAGGCATGCAGGACATTCAATGAGGAACTGATAGAAGTAAAACCGGATAGAAAGGTATCCTGTTTACTATATAAAAAATAAAACATTTTATAGGAGGTTATGAGGTATGAAGAGAATCAAAGCCGTATTGGGTCTTATGCTTGCAGTAATTATGTTACTTACGGCATGCGGCGGAAATGCAGCACCTGCAGAGTCAGCGGCTCCGGCAGCTGCAGAAGTAGCAAAGCCGGCAGAGACTGAGGCAGCTAAACCTGCAGAGACGGAACCCGCAGTAGCAACACAGGTTGTTAACGAGGAATTGGCAGCAACTGCAAATCCGGATGCTATCATTACATTCGGAATTGACACAGAGCCTGAGCATCTTTCGCTTGCACAGTCTATTGACTATGTAGTTGTATGGTGCGCAAAGGACATCAATGATTTTCTTGTTAAATATGACAAGAACATGGAATTACAGCTTTCCATGGCAAAAAAGCTCGACAAGATCGACACAACTACTTACGAGTTTGAGATTTATCCGGGAATCAAGTTCCATAACGGACGTGAAGTAAAAGCTGATGATGTTAAGTTCTCACTTGAATATATCATTGATCCTGAGTCTGCATCAGGACAGTCATCATACTTTACAGCACTTGATAATGTTGAGGTAACAGGTGATTACACAGGTGT